>JAGUZN010000189.1 GCA_020060775.1 Armatimonadota bacterium | reverse complement strand
GGGCCGGTGTTTCGGCAGACGCGGATAGTTGAGCGACGGTGATGAAAAGGCTAAAGGCTAAGGGATAAGGGCTAAAATTCCCTCACCCCCCGGCCCCCTCTCCCAGGGGTAGAGGGGGAGATCAGCGGAAGACCCCCCTCCTGCCTCCCCCCGTTGCGACAGGGGGAGGGAATGGGGTAGAGGCCGTGGTTCGGTGGTTAGGTGGTTAGGTGTGCCGGCTGGAAGCCGGCGGTCCGACCGGAATGCCTGGGGCAGAGATTCGAGGGTGCATGACGATTCGTAGCCGGAAAGGCGGGCAGGTGGTGCGCCGTGGGCCGCAGCAAGCGGTCGGTCGGCGCATGCGCGCGTCCGGTTATTCGCGTTATTGGCCGAATGACTGGCTGCGCAGCGGCGGATCGCCGTTGGAGGATATCAACGCCAATCTGCAAGAGCTGCGCGTGATGTCGCGCGATCTGTTCATGGGCGGCTCGGGGCTGGCAACCGGCGCGATCAAGACGCTGCGCACGAACGTGGTGGGACCCGGCCTGATGCTGCATGCGACTCCCGACGCGCGCATGCTGGGCATTACGCCGGAGCAAGCGAGCGAATGGGCGTACCAGACAGAGCGGCGCTTTTCGCTGTGGGCCGGGTCCACCGATTGCGACATTGCCCGGCAGAACACGTTTGTCGAGCTGCAGCAACTGGCGATGCTGGCCTGGCCGATGAGCGGCGACTGTTTTGCGTTGCTGCCGATTCTTCCGCGCCCACACAGCCGCTACGACCTGCGCATCAAATTGATCGAAGCCGACCGGGTGTGCAACCCGAGCTCGCTGGCCTTTACGGGGATTAACCAGCAGGTGAGCCGGTTGGACAACGGCAACATGATCACCCAGGGCGTCGAGGTGACGCCCTACGGCGAAGTGGTCGCGTATCACGTCTGCAACCGGCATCCGATGACGAGCCAGTATGTCACGCAGCAGGCGGCGGCCTGGGAGCGCGTGGAGATGCGCGGGGCGACGACGGGGCGGCGGAATATCCTGCACCTGTTCACCCCGGAGCGCCCGGAGCAGTATCGCGGGGTGCCAGTGCTGGCGCCGATTATTGCCGCGTTGAAACAACTCGGCAGGTATATCGACACGGAGCTGATCGCCTCGGTGACGTCGGGGATGTTCGCCGCGTTCATCACCAGCCAAAACCCGGAGGCGCGCGGGAGCTACAACCCGACGACGGGTGAGCGCGACCCGATCGAGCTGACGCCGGGCATGGTGATGGAACTGAACCCGAACGAGCACGTCGAGTCCGTGAACCCCGGGCGTCCGAATACGGCGTTCGAGGGGTTCGTGACGGCAGTGGTGCGGATCATCGGCACGGCACTGGAGATCCCGCCCGAAGTGCTGATGAAATCGTTCAACGCCTCGTATTCTGCCTCGCGCGCCGCGCTGTTGGAATTCTGGAAGATGTGCAAGATGTATCGCGCCTGGCTGGCGCGGAACTTCTGCCAGCCGATCTACGAGGAGTGGCTGGCCGAGGATATCGCGCGCGGGTACACCGACGCCCCCGGATTTTTCGACGATGCGTTGATTCGTCAAGCCTGGTGTGCCGCCGTATGGAACGGCCCGGCGCCGGGGCATATCCAGCCGCAGCAGGAGGCGCGAGCGGCGCACCAGCGCATGGCCGACTGCATTACGACCGGGGCGCAGGAGGCGATGGAGGCGAACGGCAGCGATTACGAGCAGAACGTGATCCAGCGCGGCCACGAGGAGCGACTTCGCCAACAGAACGGACTGCCTCCGTTGGAACCGGATGCCGCAGAGAACACCCCGACGCCGGGGGCGAGCACGGCGCTGGCGGATGACGGGCGTTTCCTGGAGCTGGAGGCGGTGCTGGATGGCGACGCGGAGATGCTGGAGCATTTGGAGAGCATTAAGCGGGATTTGGCGGGGCCTAAGGGATAGATGGGCGTCCATGCCGTGTTATCGCCTGCCCCTGCAGGCGCGGCGGCCAGGGACGGCCGCCCTCCCGGAGATGGCACGGGGCGGAGATAAAAATCATGGGTGAGCGAGGTAGATCAATGAAGACGATGCGACATAGGATGCAGGCGGCTGGGGGTGGCCGACAGGCCGGCCAGCGCTTCTGGTCATTCCGCGCGGCGGCCGAGGCGGGCGCCGCCGAGCTGCTGCTGTACGGCCCGATCAGCGACACCACCTGGTGGGGCGATGAGGTGACGCCGGCGCTGTTTGCCGAAGACCTGGCGGCGCTGGGCGACGTGCGGCAGTTGACCGTGCGCATCTACTCCTACGGCGGCGACCCATTTGCGGCGCTGGCGATTCGCAGCCTGCTGAACGATCACCCGGCGGAGATTACCGTGCGCATTGACGGGGCGGCGGCCAGCGCGGCGACGCTGATTGCCCCGGCGCGCGCCCGGGTGGTGATGCCGGCGAACTCGGCGCTGCTGGTGCACCATGCCCGCGCGGCCGGCTTCGTGTGGATGACGGCCGAGGAGCTGCGCCAGTACGCCGACGAGGTCGAGGCGATGAGCGAGGCGATCGTCAACGTGTACGCCGAGCGCACGGGCATGGAGCGCGATGCGCTCTGGGCGCTGATGGACGAGGACCGCTGGATGTACGCCGCGGAAGCGGTCGAGAAGGGTTTCGCCGACGAGCTGCTGGCCGAGAAGATGGCCGCGCGCGTCGATGGCCCGCAGTTGCTGGTAAACGGCGTGGGGCTGGAGCTGGCGCGCTTCGACGGGTTGGATGTCGAGGCGATTGCGGAGGAAGCCGAGGGCGAGGGTGAGGGAGAGGGGGAGTCCCTCACCCCCCCGCCCCCTCTCCCAGGGGTAGAGGGGGAGTCCGAGGGCGAGAACACGGCAAACGCGCTGTTCCCGTTCGCGATTATCGGGGGCACGGAGATCATGGTGGGCGAGACGCGGTACACCGTGACGGCCTCCTGGTTTGCCGAGCACTTCCCGGCACTGGCCGACGAGATTCGCGGCCAGGGCGTTGAGGCGGAGCGGGAGCGGCAGTTGCGGCTGGACGCGTACGTGACGCCAGCGACGGCGGAGATCATCGCTGCGGCGCGGGCGTCGGGGGCGAGCCCGGGCGAGGTGTGCGAGCAGATCGTGCAGGCCGGGCTGAAGAACCAGGCCGGTTTACAGTTCCTGCAGCAGCGCGCGGCGGATGCGCACGTGAGCGGGGCAAACGGCGTGGCGGCCAGCGTGGCGCCGGACGGGAACGCGGCGGATGCGGAGTACCAGTCGGTGCTGGCGGCGGCCAAGCGGAACTGTGAGACGGGGCGCGTGTAAGAGAAGGTGTGAAGGTGGGGAGGTGGTTAGGTGTGCCCCCTCCCCCAGCCCCCTCCCCGGTTGGGGAGGGGAGGGAGAGGACAAAGGAAGACCCCCCTCCTGCCTCCCCCCGTTGCGACAGGGGGAGGGAACGATGGACGGGCATGGGCGGATGGCACGGAGCGCTGGATTGACCACGTTGTGACGGATTCCCCGGCTGGGGGCCATATCAGATTTTCGATGAGGAGACGAGCATGACGACAGAGACTTTAGTGCGAGACAACCTGCTGGCCGGCGGCGTGCCGCCGGTGCTGGGCAGGGGGACATTGGCCCTCGGCGCGGGGGCGTTGACGCGCGGCAGCGTGCTGGGGCGCATCCTGCTGGCGATTGCCGCCGCGGCCGCAGGTGAGAACAACACCGGCAACGGCACCTGCACGGGCGTCGCGCTGGGCGTCGGCGCGCAGGTCGGCACCTATACGCTCACCTGTGTGGGGAGCAGCGGCACACTGGCGGCGGTGGCGGGCGATGCGGTGGGCACGGGCAACGGCGTGTTGACGCTGGATGCCACCACTCCGCTGCTGACCGGCGCGCAGCCGGGCGTCTACCAGATCGTGTGCGTGGAGCCGGGCACGAATGTCGGCACGTTCCAGGTGCTCGACCCGAACGGCGTGTTCATCGGTTCGTATACGGTAGGCGGAGCGGACTTTGCCACGCAGATCAAGTTCGCGATCGCGGACGGGAGCACCGACTTTGCCGCCGGCGACTACTTCGAGGTGACGGTGACGGCGGGCGTGCCCAGCAACGGCCTGGCGACCTTCACGGTGACCGACCCGAACGGGGCGGCGCTGGCGAATGCGACGGTCGGCACGGCGTACGTGGGGCAGGTCCTGTTCACGCTGAACGACGGCACGACTAACTTCGCGATCGGCGACGCGTTTACCATCGCGGTGAGCGCGACGCTGGGGAACTGGAAGTTGTGCAACAGCGCGAGCACCGACGGCTCGCAGCATCCGGACATGATCCTGGCGGAAGCCGCCGACGCGACCAGCGTGGCCGTGCCGGTGCCGACGTACCTCGAGGGCGTGTTCAACGAGGACGCCCTGACCTTCGGCGGCACGGACACTGCGGACACCCACCGGCAGGCGATGCGCGACAAGGGGATGCACCTGCAGACGGTGATCCACGGATAGGGTTTCAGGGTTTAAGGGGGTCAGGGTTTTAGGGAGCCCTCACCCCCTGGCCCACGTGAGATAGGCATTTACGTCGTGAAGACGTGACCAAATTTTACCCCGGATGCCGGGGACGCAAGGAGAAAGAGAGATGGCAATCAACTGGTTCCAACCGCGGACGTTGCTCGGCGCCTGGGAGCAGACGGGCAAGCGGGCGAGGACGTTCCTGCAGGATATGTTCTTTTCGCGCCGCTTCATGTCGTCCACCGAGCACATCGACATGGACGAGGTGATCGACAACCGGATCATGGCGGCCTTTTCGGCCGTTGACGGCAGCGGCAAAACCGTCAACCGCATCGGCTTCAAGGGCCACAGCTACACGCCGCCGGCACTGAAGCCGCGGATGAACATGAAGCAGCTTGACCTGATGCAGCGCATGCCGGGCGAATCGGTGTATGACGGGATGAAGCCGGAGGAGCGCGAAGTCGCTCTGGTGCAGCGCGACTTGCTGCGCATGAGCAACATGAACACCCGCCGCCGGGAATGGATGTGCGCGCAGACGATGTTCGGCGGCACGGTGGCGATGGTGGGCGATGACTACAGCCAGACGCTCGACTTCGGCCTGACGATGACGGAGACGCTGGCCGGCAACGCCTTGTGGAGCGCCTCGGCCACAGCCACCCCGTTAGACGACCTGGAGCGCTGGATGCTGGCGGTGCTGGCGGAGACCGGCGTGATGCCGGACAAGTGCGTGATGGCCGCGGATGTGGCGCAGGCATTCATGAAGTGCACCCAGGTGACCGCTGAGGCGACTAAGATGCAAAACGTGCTGTTGCGCATCGACCCGACACCGCTGCCCGAATACCCGGGCGCGACTTCGCTGGGGTACTACAAGACGCCGACCGGCTACCTGGTAGAAGTGTTCGTGTACACCGAGTATTACGAGACGGTGAACGCGGCCGGGACGGTGACCCGTGCCCCGATGGTGCCGGCCGGCAAACTGGTGCTGGCCAACCCGACCGATTCGTTCGTGCTGGCCTTCGGCGCGTACACCGACTTGAGCACGCAGCCGGCGGTAACCTACCAGGTGGAGGAGTATCCGCGCCAGTGGTACGACGGCGATACCAACATCCGCTGGATGGAACTGGTGAGCCGTCCGTTGACGGCGCCGACGCTGACCAATGGCTGGTACTGCGCGACGGTGCTGTAAGTTGTAAGTGTGAAGGTGGGGAGGTGGTTAGGTGTGCCCCCTCCCCCAGCCCCCTCCCTGCAAGGCTAAAGGCTAAGGGATAAGGGATAAAGGCGGCCAGGGACGGCCTCCCTCCCGGGGTGGGGAGGGCATGGATCGATCGAGAGCATGAGAGGTGCGTGATGGTGAAGACGCAACACGAGATACTGCCGGAGCAGGACGACGCGACCCAGCCGCATGAGCAGGAGACCGTTGAGACCCCTGCCACCGACAAGCCGGACGAGGCGCGCGAGCCCGAAGCGGTATCCAGCAAGACGCGCATCCCCGTGCGTGTGTTGACCCCGGTGCGGGACCGCGTGACGTATCAGCCGGGCGAGGTGCTGGTGCACCTGGGCGAGGCGGAGATCGAGCGGCTGGAGCGGCTGGGTGCCGTCGAGCGGCTGTCCGGGGAGATCGTCGAACACGACGGGCGCTATTTTTACGCGGTGTAACGGAGCGATCTGATGACACTGACGCTGGCGGAGATTCAGGAGCGGGACAACCGGGCTGCGCTGGCCACCGGGCGGTTGCGCAACATCGGCGAGGCGCGCGGGGTGCAGTCGTTGCTGGTCGAGGACGTGCAGAGCAACGTGGCCGGGCGTGTGAACGCAGGGACGTACGAGGAGCGCTGGCTGCTGAAGTGTATGACCGCCGACCTGCCGGAATTGCCGGTACCGCAACAAGCCCTCCGTGTGGATGATGCGATGTATATCGTCGAGACGGTGCAGGACATCGAGGGAATGCTGGATTTGCGGCTGGTTGTGCGGAGAGCCTAGGGCGTGGAAGGCTAAAGGCTAAGGGATAAGGGCTCAAGTTCCCTCACCCCCCCGGCCCCCTCTCCCAGGGGTAGAGGGGGAGGGACGAAGGATGAAGGCGCGGCCCCCCCCGGGTGGGGTGCGGAGAGATCGATGATTACGGTGAGCGAGGACCAACTGAAGAGGGCGGAGCGGATGCTGAAGGGCGTGCAGGACGGCATGCCCAAGGCGGTGTCTTCTGCCATCAACCGTGCGGCTGATGCCAGCCGGACGGAGATCGTGCGGATCATTTCTCGCACCTATTTCGTGAAGGCAGAGGATGTCCGCAACTCGATCAAAATCAGGGGAGCATCACTGCAACGGTTGGACGCGGAGATCAAAAGCCGGGGAAAAGCTATTCCGCTTGATAGGTTCCGCGTGTCGGGCAACCCGATGAAGCGCTTGCGGAAGTTTCCGCAGGCCAGTAAACCGGTGACGGTGCAGGTACGGCGCGACTCGCAGGGACAAGGTAGCTCAAAAACGTTCGCCGCGCGTGCTCGTAAAAAATTGGGCGGCCGCTTTGGCTTATACCAGCGCAAAGGTAGTGATCGTTATCCTATCAAGTCGCTTTGGGGGCCTCCGTTCCCCATCATGATCGGCGAGAAGCGCAACTTTGCACAGATCAATGCGCGGGCGCAGGAGATCCTGGATAAGCGGTTCGACCATGAGATTGCACGGTTGTTGAAAGGATTCGAGGGCAAGCGGCGATGAGTGATGCACTCGGCATGAATCCGGTGGACCTGGTGTTGTCGCTGGCGGCGGAGCTGGAGACGCCGACGCAGGAATTCCTGCTGGCGAACGGTCAGCAGGCGCGGCGGAACACGGTGCAGATCCATTGCGGGGTGATGCCGACGAAGCGCCCGGACCAGTCGGAATGGCCGTTTCTGTACGTGTACCTGATGGAGGGCGAAGACGGGGGCGATCTCTCGTTCACCACCTGCGCCATTCTCGTCGGCACGTACAGTCAGGAAGACGCGGGGTGGCGGGATGCCCTGAACCTGGCGATGTGCGTGCGCACGCACCTGCTGCGTCACCGGCTGCTGGCGGGCAAGTACCGGCTGCTGCTGGATGATAAGCACAAATTGAAATACTCAACCTTCGAGCAGCTCACGAGCGAGGCGCGCACGTACCCGTTTAACTACGTGCTGCTGCAGGCAAGCTGGCGGACGGCGTCGATCGCGCCGGAGGAGCCGGATTTCTGGCAGGAGACCGTCCGATAGATGATGCACCCCGGATACCGGGGGGTGAGAGGAGTTAGCGACCATGGCCGTACAACACGGTATTACCACCACGATTTTACCGAGCGCGACGACGCCCATCGCGGATATCAACGCGGGGCTGCCGGTGTGCATCGGGGCGGTGCCCAACTGGCAGATCGACGGCATCGGCGCGTCGGGGCTGCTCGGCCCGTTTTACTCGATGGCCGAGTTCCGGGCGGTCTGCGGATGGTCGGTCGATTACGACCGCTATCCGGGCTGCGAAGCCGCCGACGTGTTTTTCAATCTCTACAACGTGGGTCCGCTGATCATCATCAATCCGCTGGATCCGGTGGCGGACGGGACGGCGATCACGCCGGCCGTCGTCGCCCTGGTCGGCGGCGTGTATACCATCGCCGCCAATGACATCGTGCTGTCGACGCTGGTGGTGAAGTCGGCGGATGGCGTGACGACCTACGCCGAGGGCGACGACTACACCGCCGCCTACGATGCCGACTTCAACGTGGTCATCACGCGGGTGGCGGAGGGGACGATTCCGGCCGCGACCTCGGAGATCCAACTCAATTACAAGACGGTAACCGACAGCGCGCTGGCGGCCGCGGACATCGTGACGTTCGTCGCCAAGGTCGACGAGATCTTCCCGAAGCTGCGGTTGACCCCCGGCCAGTTGCTGGCGCCGGGCTGGAGCGACAACGCGACGGTGGCGGCCGCGCTGACGGCGAAGGCGAATGCGATCAACGTGATGTTCGGGTGCATTGCGCTGACGGACATCCCGACCGACACGGTGACCTCGTATTCGACCGTCGCCGCGTGGATCTCGACCAACAGCTACACGGACGGCATTCAGGTGAACTGCTGGCCGCTGGTGACGCTGGGCGGGGTGAAATACCACCTCTCCACGCATATCGCGGCGCTGAACTGCCTGACTGACTCGTCGAACGCGGACATCCCGTACAACAGCCCGAGCAATCGCGCGTTAAGCATCGACGGGGCGTGCCTGGCGGACGACACCGCGGTGTGGCTGGGTCCGGAGACGTTCACGGCGGCGGAAGTGCCGTTCGTGACGGCGATCAACTTCCTGGAATGGACGGCGTGGGGCAATCGGACGGGGGCGTTCGCGGCCTCGACCGATGCGCTGACGTTCATCCCCAACATGCGCATGACGCAATGGATGCGCAACAAGCTCACCTTGACCTTCTGGCGCGCGGTGGACCGCCCGATCAACATGCGGCTGGTGGACACGATCGTCGACAGCGCCAACCAGTGGTACAACGGGCTGACGGCGCGCGGCGCCATCCTGGGCGGGCGCTGTGAGGTGCAGCGTGCGCTGAACAGTGATCTCGACCTGGCGGGCGGAAAGCTGACCGTGAGTTACTACAACGGCTTCAGCAGCCCGGCGCGGTTGATCGAGCAGCAGTTGCAGTTGGATGCGTCGTATTTCGGGACGCTGTTCAGCTAATAGGGGAAGGTAGAAGCTGGAAGATAGAATCCCCCTCCCCCTGACCCCCTCCCCGAAGCGGGGAGGGGGAAGGACTTGACAAAGGAGCATTGAGATGAGCCTACCGATTGGAAGTTCCGCGACGCAGCCGATTCCCGCGCAGGTGGTGACGTTTGCCGTGTACCGCGAGGGTGCGGCGCTGGCCTCGGGCATCGCGGATGTGAAATTACCGGACATCGGTTTTGTGACCGAAGAGGTCTTCGGCGCGGGGATGACCGGGAAGCTCGAAGTGGTGATGCCGCTGCTGGAGGCGATGGTCGCGACGATTAAGTGGCGCACGGTGCACGAGGATCAATTCACGCTGATGCAGGTGCTGCAGCAGCAGGGGTTGATTTTCCGGGTCGCGCAGGAGTCGTATGACCCGGGCGCGGGCGGCCCGCGCTTTGACGGGGTGAGCGTGCGCATGCGGGCGCAGGGCAAGAAGCTGACGGGCGGCAGCGTGGCCCCCGGCACGGCCACTGACACGGAGATCGAGCTGGCGGTGCACTACCTGAAGATGGTGACGAACAGCGGCAAGATCCTGATCGAGGCCGATCCTGTGGGCAGGGTGTTGATCGTCGACGGCGTCGACCAGTTGGCGTCGCTGCGGGCGCTGCTGTAAGTCCCCCCTGGGGGGGACGTGTGCAGGTGTGAAAGTGTGAAGGTGTGCCCCTCCCCCCAGCCCCCTCCCCGGTTGGGGAGGGGGGGGGCGGACGGCGCGATTGATGTGAGAAGGGATTGATACTATGCACTACCAGTTGAAACGCCCCATTACCTTTGACGGCAATCCGGTGACCGGGCTGGCGTTCGATTTCGAGAAGTTGACCGGCGCCGATCTCCTGCAGGTCGAGCAGATGCTGCGCAAGCGGCTGGCGGTATCCGGCGAGATGCTGCTGATGCCGGAGAGCGATTCTCGCTATCTCGTCGCGTTGGCGGCGCTGGCGGCCGGCGTGCCGGTGGAACTGATTCACGCGCTGAAGGCGGGCGATTACATGCAGGTGGTCAGCCAGGCGCGGGTTTTTTTAATGGGCGAGGGGGAGGAAGAGATTCCCCCGGCGTGCGATCAGGACACCACGCCCGTGGCATAGCGATGCGGTTGGCGCGGGAGTATTCGACTCCCATCGACTATTTTCTCTCTCTGCCGCTGGATGAGCTGGGGGAGGTGATCCGGGAACACCAGCGGATTGCCGAGGAAGCGAAGGGCGCTGATGGCTAACATCCGTGAGATTCAATTCAAGCTGGCCGCGAAGATGGACCCGCGCATGGCCGCGGCGTTTGGCAAGTCGGCGCAACTGATGCAGAAGCAGCAGGCGCAGATGATCCGTGTGAACGAGGCGGAGGTGCGGCTGTCGAAAGCGCACCTGGCGCTGGCGCGGAATGCCGGGCAGGCGGAGCGGGCGGAGGTGAAGCAGGCGCGGGCGGCGTTGCAACTGGAGCGCGCGCAGATGAAGCTGCAGCAGCGGCTGCACGGGGTAGCGGACGCCGGCAGCCGGGCGGCGCGGGCGTCGGGGAATTTTCTGGGCAGCATGCGCGGGATGCTCGGGTTGGCGGCCAGTTATTTGTCCATTCAGGCGATTGCGAGCGCCTACAAGTCGGTGACGGAGGCGCTGAACGGGCAACTGCGCGCCGAGCAACGCCTGCAGACGCTGATGAGCAACGTGAAGGGCACGCGGCAGGCGGACATCAACCTGATCAAGCGGTACGCCTCGGAATTGCAGCGCTCGACGGTGGTCGGGGATGAGGTGACGATACAGGGTGCGTCGCAGCTCGCCACGTTCCAACTGCAGGCGAAATACATCCAGCAACTCATGCCGGCGTTGCAGGATCTGGCGGTCGGGCAGTACGGCGTGAAGGTGAGCCAGGAGCAGATGCAGCAGAGCGCCAACCTGATCGGTAAGGTGTTTACCGGCCAGGTGGGGGCGTTGCGCCGCGCCGGCGTGAGTTTCGATAAGACCCAGGCCAAGCTGTTGAAGAACGGCACGCAGGCGCAAAAAGTGGCGACGATCGTGCAGGTGCTGCAGGAGAATTACGGCGGCCTGGCGCGGACGATGGCGCAGACGCCGGAAGGGCGCGAGGTGCAACTGGCCAACGCCTGGGGCGATTTGCAGGAGCGGATGGGGGCGTTCGCGCTGCCGTTGCGCGAGGGGGTTGTCAAGTACCTGGCGGAGAATCTGCCGCGCATCGAGGCGTTTATCACCCGTGTGGGCTCGATCGCGTCGAAGGGCTTTGCGCTGATCAAGCCGTACGTGCTGGAGATCGCCAAATGGTTCCAGCAAGCCTGGCAGCGGATCGCCCCCATTTTGGAGGGCATGCGGCCGACGCTGGTGCAGATGGGGCAGAGCTGGGCGACGACGTACCAGAATGTCAAGCCGGTGCTGCAATTCATCCTCACCCAGGTGCTGCCGGCGCTGATCACCGTGGTCGGCTGGGTGCTGAAGGTGGCCAGCGTGATCATTGAGGTGCAGTCGCGCTTTATCGCGTTTGGCGTGCGGATCATCAGCAACTTCGACAAGGTGGTGGCATTCTTCAAGCAGTGGAGTCCGCTCATCCTCTCGCTGCTGGGGCCGATCGGCTGGTTTACTAACATTTTCATCCGCAATTGGGAGCGCATCAAGGGGGCGGCGGTGGCCATCGTGACGCCGATCCGGACGGCCTTTCGCGCGCTGTTCGAGTGGATCACCACGCATCCGATGTTCAAGTTCGCGCAGAAGGTGGTCGACCTGGCGGTGGAGGGCGGCTCGACTGCCATCAAGTTCGGCGCAAACGTCGCGCAGCGCGGCGTGCAGATGGGCGGCGCTGCGCTGCAGTGGACGAATACCTTCTTCGGCGGTGTTCCCCAGCACGCGGAAGGCGGGGTGTTCAACCGGCCGCATATCGGCATGGTGGCAGAGGACGGCGCAGAGGCGGTGGTGCCGCTGACCAAACCGGCGCGGGCGCAGCAGGTGATGGCGGCGGCCGGGTTGGGCGGCATCACGTTCGCCCCGGTGATCAATATCACGGGCGGCGGTCCGGATACGCGCAGCCAGGTCGAGGAGGGGTTGCGGATGGGGCTGCGCGAGTTCGAGCAGATGTACGACCGGATGAAGAGCCGGCGCAGGGGGTTGAGCTATGCCGGCGCGTGACATCTATACGACGGTGCAAGGGGATAGCTGGGATCTGATCGCCTATAAAGTTTATGGCGATTCGTACCAGATGGACGCTTTGTTGCGGGCGAATCCGGAGCACCGCGCGACGTTGCGTTTTTCTGCCGGGGTAGAGATCGTCTGCCCTGATGTGGAGATTGCGGTGAGCAGCACGCTGCCGCCCTGGAAGGTGTGAGCGAGAAGGATAAGGGCTAAGGGATAAAGGATAAAGCGGCATCGTGCCGATTTATCGCCTGCTCCTGCAGGCGCGGCGGCCAGGGACGGCCGCCCTCCCGGGGGTTGGAAGGGACGGAGGTCAGGCATGGTGATGGTGGCGCCAGAGTTGCGGATTGCGGATGTGCCGGAGAGCGCGGCGCGGGTGCGCGCGACGATCGCCTACAACGGGAGCGACATCACGCGAGACATCGCGCCGTATCTGCTGGGCGTGACGTACACCGACCATGCCGGGGCGCAGGCGGACGAGCTGACGCTGGAGCTGTCGGATATCTCCGAACTCTGGGGCGGGCAATGGGAGCCGGAGGAGACGGACACGATCGATGTGTCGCTGGTCGCCTACGATTGGGAGCAGGCCGGGCAGCGGCTGCAGTACCCGTGCGGGGTGCACCAGGTGGCGGGGAGCACGCTGCAGGCGCCGGGGCGGAGCTGGAGCCTGACGCTGTTGTCGGCGGCGATCACCGCGGGGGCGCGGCGCCAGCGGAAGTTCAAGAGCTGGGAGAAATTGACGCTGCGGAGCATCGCACAGGACGTGGCGACGGGGGCGGGACTGACGCTGCTTTATGACACAACGATCAACCCGCGCTGCGAGCGCGCCGACCAGCAGCACATGAGCGATTTGGCCTTCCTGCAGGAGTTGGCCGGGCAGAGCGGGATCCGGGTGAAGGTGACTCCCGGGAAGCTGATTCTGTTCGACGAGGCGACGTACGAACAGAAGCCGCCAGCGTTCACCATGACGCCCGGGCAGGAGCTGATTGACTGGTCGTTCACCAGGAATTACGCCGAGGTGTACCGCTCCTGCGTGGTGACGTATCACCATGCCGCGAAGGGGAGTAGCGGGTACCGCGCCGAGTTCACCCCGACGAATCCGCCGCCGGTGAAGGACATTCTCTATATCAACGAACGAGTCGAGAGCAAGGCGGCGGCGGAGCGCCTTGCCCGTTCGCGTTTGCGGGAGAAAAATCGGCTGGGTTTGACGGCGCATTTTGTCATGCCGTTCAACCCGCACATCGCGGGGGCGGTGACCGGGCGCGCGCAGGGGTGGGGGGAGAAGCGCGACGGGATTTATTTCGTGACGCAGGTCACACATGCGCTGTCGACGAGCGGGGCGCGGTCGACCGTCGAGATGCACCGTGCGCTGGAGGGCTATTGATGAGTTGGGCGGCTGGCAATATCGCGGTGGGGTTTGTGTCGACGGTGCATCCGGAGACGGCGACGGTGCGGGTGCGTTTTCCGGATCGCGAGGACCTGGTGAGCGCGCCCCTGCAAGTGGGGATGCGCCGGGCCGGGGGGACGGCGACCTACGCGATGCCCTCCGTTGACGAGCATGTCGTATGCCTGCTGTTCGGGACGGGGATCGAGGCGGGCGTCATCCTGTGCAGCCTGTATGACGAGGACAACCTGCCGCCGGTGACCGGGGATGTCGTGTATACGCAGGCGCCGACCGGGGATTTTATCGCCTTCCACCTGGCCACCGGGCAACTGGTGATCCAGGCGGGGGGCGGGGTGGCCATCACCGGCGATGTGTTGGTGACGGGGAGCGTGACGGTGACAGGTGATGTGACGGCGGACGGTATCTCGCTGACGAGCCACACCCACAGCGGTGTGGAAGCAGGCATGGCCTCGACCGGGCAACCACAGTAGAGGAGTGAGAGCATGGGCGTGACACAGGTGATCAATCCGAATCAGACATACATTGTCGCCATCGAGGATGCGATCGCGCGCACGGCGGC
>JAGUZN010000102.1 GCA_020060775.1 Armatimonadota bacterium | reverse complement strand
GCAGGCTGCAGGGGTGACGCTGGGGCCGCTGATGGCGCTCTCCTCCACGCCGTACGTGCCGCCGCCCATGCCGTTCCTGGCGCGCACCGCGGAAGCGGGCATGGGCGGCGACGTGCCTATTATTGTCGGCGAGCAGCCGATCCAGGTGACCGTGAGCGCGGTGTATGAAATTCGCTGAATGGTTCATGCCCTGATGGTGGGGATTGCGGGCATGTCCCCAGGATTGTGTGACGCCCCCGGTATGCCGCGGGGCGTCACCGGCCATATCTCCGGTAATGCATCATCATACCGGAGGAGATGGTCATGCTGCTACGCTCATGCTTGCTGTTGCTCGCGGTTCTCATCGCCGGGAGCGCACGCGCCTTCGACCCGGTGCCGTCAGCCGGCGCCGGCGGCCCGACCGATCTGCGCGCCTTTGTTCGCTTTGTGCATGTCGGGCATCCGGGCCAACCGGTGGACCTGTATCTCGGTAATACGCGCATCCTGAACAACTTCCGCTACGGGGAGGCGACCGATTACCGGGCGATCATGCAACGGCGATACGCGATGGCCTTGCGCCCGCCCAACGCTTCGTGGGCGACCCGAGCGCTGGCGACGCAGCCGGTGCAGTTCGTCTCCCATGCCTATTATACCGTGCTGCTGTTGCCCGCCGGAGCGCGGTGGGTCTTCAGCGTGCTGGGGGATGATCCACACACGCCGCCACGCGGACAGGATCGCGTGCGCTTCATTCATGCGGCACGCAACACCCCGCCGCTGATGCTGGCGACGGCGCGCGGTGAGGCGATCTTCCGTGGGGTGGCGTATGGGCAGATGGGGCACTACCAGTTGATCCCGGCGGGTGTGCCGTCGCTGGTATTGGCGACACCCACCGGGACACCCGTATCGCAGGTCGCCATCCCGCGCGAGGCGCGCGTGTACACGGTCATCGCGTATGCGACAGCCGATCCGAGCGTGGTGGGCACGCTGGTATTGGTGGGGTGCAATTGATGCCGTTTACAGGCGCACGAGCGCTTCGTTGCCGGCCCAGGCACGGCGCGGTTCGCGATGACGGCTGATATTGAGGGCGATGCCGATGGCGAGCAGATTCGTCACCAGATTGCTGCCGCCGTAACTGACAAAGGGCAACGGCACCCCGGTGACCGGGAGCAGTGTCAGGCACATGCCGATATTGATGACGGCGTGTACGGCCAGCATGGCCATCACCCCGGCGAGGATGAGGCGGCCGAAGGATGTTTCCGCCTGCTCGGCACTGCTGATGAGACGGAAGAGCATGAAGAGGAACAGACCGAGCACGACGATGCTGCCGAGGAAGCCGAACTCCTCGGCAATCACCGCATAGATGAAGTCGGTGTCCTGCTCGGGCAAGAATCCGCGCCGCGCCTGGCTGCTTTGCCGATATCCCTTGCCCCAGAACTGTCCCGAGCCGATGGCGATGGAGGCCTGACGCTGGTGGTAGCCGTTCCCCGCCGGATCAGCGTGGATGAAATCCAATCGTTTTTTCTGGTACGGTTTGATGAGATCCACGTGCCAGGCGAGCGTGAAGAGCCCGATGCCCGCCAGCACCACAGCGAGCAACATCCACCAGCGCGCGCCGGCCACCATCGTCATCACCAACCAGATGGCGCAGAGCACCATGGCGGTGCCAAAGTCCGGCTGCGCCAGCACCAGCAGCACGGGGGCGCCGACGTAGAGGAGGCCCTTCACCATGACCGGCCAGGTGCGAATAGCGGGGCCGATGCGGGTGAGCCAGGACGCGAAGGCGAGAATCAGCAACAGTTTGGCGAACTCCGAAGGCTGCACCCGCAGCGCGCCATGCCCAATCCACGACCGGGCGCCGTTGATGGGCTCGGCGATGAGCAGGGTGAGCAGCAAGGCGACGAGGATGATGGCATAGAAGACACGGCGGGAGCGCGACCAGATACGGTAATCAATGCACGCCAGCACGGTCAGGCCCACGCCGCCGAGCGCGGCGAAGACGAGTTGGCGGATGACTTTGCCGGACCCTTCCACCACGTAGCTGGCGCTATAGATAGCCGGCAGTCCGATCAACAAGAGTCCGACCACCACCAGCAATAACGCCGTATCGATACCTCGAGCATGCGCGGCGCGCAACACGCGTGTCGTTCCTTCCCGCGGGGATTGCCTCCCCTACACTCCCATTTCATCCGTTAATCGTTGCAGTTCAGCACCCACCACGCGCCCCCCGACCCGCACGTCGTCCACCACGACGGGTAAGGCTGGGGCCGTATCAGGACGAGCGCAGAACAGCACATCATCGCTATAGCCGATCTCCATGAGCCGTTGCGCGTGGCGCGATTCACGAAAAATCGCATCAAGACCCTGGCGGTGCAACGCCTCACGCCACTCGACATACTCTTCCTGCGTCTCCCCGGCTACTGGCAGACCGATCATTTCGGCGAGATAGGCGCAACTGGCCGCATCTTCCGGCGAGACGAACTGTTCGTCCGGCCATTTTCCGGCGGCGATGAGCACCACGGGGCGTCCGGTCGCACACGCCTGCGCGCGCACCGTGGGGGCCAGCACGCCGGCATTGGCGACCGAACCCACCAGCACGCACGATGCCTCCCGGCAGGCCACCAGACGTTGCGCGCCGTTGCTGGAGGTAAAGATCGCCGTTGCCCCATCCATGCGCGGCGAGGCCAGAATTTCAGCTGGGCTGTTGCCCAGATGAAAGCCGGGGATGCGCTCGCCTCCGCGCTCCCCGACCAATATGGCATCCGGGTAGTGTTGCGCGAGGGCGCGCGCGTCCTCAACGCGTGCCGTCACCAGGATGCGCGCGACCCCCGATGTCAAGAGGAGGGCCATGGTCACGCTGGCGCGCAGGGCATCCACCACGATGGCCACCCCGGCCTGACGACAGGAGAGCGCACACCCGGCTGCGCCCCGGCAAAAATAGATGAGCGGCGTTGCGGTCATACGGAACGGATAACCTCCTCGGTTACCCTCACATATTCCGCAATGCTTAACGTCTCCCCTCTTCGCCGCGGGTCGATGCCCGCTGTCTGGAGGGCGTGGGTCACCGCCTGGCGATCGCCGTCAAGCACGCCGCCAGCAGCCAGGGCATTCTCCAGGGTTTTGCGCCGCTGCCCGAATGCCGCACGGACGATGGTGAAGAAGGCATGGCGGAGGTCAGGCGGCACCAGCGGCTCCGGGCGCATGGCGAATCGCACCACGGACGAGTCGACCGAAGGCGGCGGCAGAAAGGCGCCACGCGGGACTTTGATCACTCGCGAGACCTCGGCATACACCTGCACCAGCACGGATATTGCGCCATATTCTTTGCCGCCCGGAGCGGCGCACAGGCGATCGGCTACCTCACGCTGCACCATGAATACCGCGAGACGTACGGCAGCAGCGTGTTCAAGGATGCGGATAATGACCGGCGTGGTGATGTAGTAGGGCAGGTTGCCCACCACGGTCCAGCGCTGTGAGTCAAACAATGCGGCGAGATCGAGAGTGAGAATGTCGGCGTGGATGATGCGGACATTGGGAAAGCCGCCCACCGTCTCCTGCAGCACCTCTACCGCGCGCTGATCCAATTCCACCGCCGTGACCGGCGCCCCCCGTTCGACGAGCGCCCGAGTCAGTGTCCCAATGCCGGGTCCAACCTCCAGCACCGGCACGTCAGGCTGCACATCACACGCCTCGACAATGGCCTCCACCACCTTGCGGCTGATCAGAAAATGCTGGCCCAGCGCCTTGCGGGTGTAGAATCCATGGCGTTGCAACAGGGGGATAAGGATGCCGGTATCGGTGAGGTCGAGGTGGGGGGCGCTCATGGCGCGGCGGTCCCGGCGCCGGGCAGCAGCGGACTGGGGCCACCTAACACCTGTCCCAGCCACTGCAGCTTCACTTCCCAGTGTTTGGCGCCGCCGCCCTCATGCCCGCCGGGATACAGCTTCATGATGCGCGGCCCGGGCAGACGATTCATGACCCCGTAGATGTTGGCCGGGCGCGAATAGGTGTCGCGCGCACCGGCGCTGACCAGTACCGGGCAGGTGATGTGTTCGGCGAAATTGGCCACGTCGAAATAGCGCAGGGTGGCGAGGGCGGCTTCCGGCTGTTCACCGAGCAGGCTGCGGTACGGCCAGTCGGGCATGCCTTGTCCCCACGCAATGCAGCAGTAGTTCGGCACATCCGGGGCGGCCGCCTGCACGCGCACATCCAGCGCCGCGAGGATGAAAGCCATCGCCCCGCCAAAGCCCACGCCGGTCACGGCGATGCGGTTGGCATCCACCGATGGCAGTTGGGCCAGCGCGTGCATGGCCGCGAGATACCGCACGGTGATGGTGCGCAGCCCACAACTCTGCGGGTCGTGCAGGTTGGCATGCGCCCGTTCAATCAGCGGCTCCAGTTGTCCATCGACCGGTTGGCCGGTCGGCTCAATGCTCGCCACCACCAGGCCGTAATTCGCCAGTGCCGCATAGGGGCTGAGGGTACGCACGCGATCGCTCGGCAGCACGAACAGCAGTGGATACCGCCCGGGGAATTTCGGCACAGCGAGCCAACCGAAGCAGGTCACCGATTCCCCGAATTCGAGGCCCAGGCGATATACGGTGACGGTGTTCGTTGAGTACGCCCGGTCTTCCAGGCGGATGAGCTTGACGTCGGCGGATTGGGCTTCGGCCACGGCACGCTGCCAATAGGCAGCGAAATCGATCGGTGTCACCACGGGGGGGCGAATGGCGTCGGCATCATACCCGAAGGTGGTTTCCACCCGCCGTTGCCCGCTACCGAGATCCATCGTGCAGGAGACGGTGTAAAAGTCCGGTGCGGTCGGGGTGAGCGTCCACTGCTCGACGGCGGACTGGTGCGGGTCACAGGCGAGGGGTTTGCGGTCATGCAACAGGACGGTGCCGGTGGAGGAAGCGACATGCACGGTGAGTTGTCCTTGCACGGCCTGATTGGCATTATTTTCGAAACGGACTTGCAGTTCCACGGGGCGTCCAGCGGGCACGAGGCTGTTCTGGGCGTTGACATCGGCGGCGAGGGTAACGAGTTGGGCCAATCCCGGCGAACGCGGCGCACTGCGGCCGGGGATGACGGTCAGCGTGTACTCTTTGCTCGGGGCGATATCACTCCGCTCCCAGATTTGCCGTCCCAGCGCCCGCCCCCAGATGCGCGATCCGCCCTGCAGTTCGATATACTCGCCGGTCGGCACGGCTACCACCACATCCGCCCAGTCGTAGTCAGCGGGTGTGGTGGCAACATCGCCCGTCTCGGTGTGTTCAACATAGGCAACGAGCGGCGAACAGACGGCGGCATAGGCGGCTCCGTTGGCACTGGCCTGGCGGAGCACCAGGTTGATGAACCCGTCGTAAAACTCATAGCGCACGGTGAAGACGCCGTCGGTCGCGGTGATGGTGTTGTCTTGCAGGGTCATCGTGCTGAGTGTCACCGGATTGGTCACAAAGAAGGACGCGCCGGCTGATCCGGTAATCCGGTCATCCAGGAACTCGACGCCATTCACCTGCAGCGAATGCAGGTTGCCGTCAGCGCCAATACGTGCGCGATAGGTCGCCGCGACGATCTGATAGCCCCCTCCCTCGATGGCGGTGATGGTCACCTCTTCTTCCGGTGGAGGTACAGCAAGGGTGGGAAGCGACAGTGCTGTGCACAGGAGCAGCAGGAGCCCGATCACCAGGCAATGGCGCCAGGGTGAGCGGAGGGGCGTCAAATACAGTCGTGGGGTGTACGCGTGCTGAGGTACCGGCGTGATCTCCGGTGCGGTGATGACTTTTTTGCGCAATCGCAACAGCATAGTAACGCAGCACGCCCCATCGAATTCAGCATAGCGAGGGATATGCCGTACGAGATTCGACACCGCGTACGGCAAAAAGTTCGTCATCCGGGGCTCGCCGCCAACGCAACGGCTACTCTGCCGGTGTGTCCTCGCCTTCCTGCGCTTGTTCGAGGCTTTCCAGATCAGTGGAGCGGACCTTGATGATCTTCCAGCCATCCAGTAGCTTGCCAAGCGGGCTCTGTGCGAGTTGCTCGGGTTGCGTACTGGTAAAGAACTCACCATTGGTCGCCGCCTGATGGAGTGCATCGTGCATGCGGCGGAAGGCGGGAGCGGCTGATGGCCGTTCCGTGCCGCGCGGCGAGTTGCGTGCCGAAGCGTATTTGGCGTTGAACGTGCGGTCGTAGAGCAGTTCGATCACATAATGATCAAGACTGCCCTTTGCCTCAGGCACCAGTTTGCCGGAAGCGATATCACGAATGGCCAGGATCAGTCCGTCCACCGGTTCCAACGTCGGGGTCAGGTGATTGCCTGTCACGCGAAACGACGCGTGCTGGTTGACCGCGCGGGATTTCAGCCGCACATGATCGCCTATGGCCAGTGATGCCTTTGTTGCCATGCAGATACTCTCCACCACTTCGTACCAGTGTTTTTGCCGGATAATGATACTCTGTGCACCGTTGCGCGTCAACGGGTGCCTTGCGCCACCGGCATAGCTACCGCTGGCGTTGTACCAGATTCACGGCGAGTTCGCGCAGCAACTGCTTGGGGTGCGAGTCAGCCAGATGATCCAGATAGTGCAGTGCCTCATCCAGATACCGCCGGGCCATTTCTCGCGTATCATCGACCGCACCCAGCTCTTGCAACACCCGGGTGACGCAGGCGATCTCCTCCACGGTGGCGCGCGGGTGCCCCAGTACGCTGGCCATCAGGTGGCGTTGTTCCTCACTGGCGCGCGCCCACCCGAGGGCGACGATCAGGGTGCGTTTGCCTTCGCGCAGGTCGCTGCCGACCGGTTTGCCGAGCGTGGCCGAATCGCCGACGATGCCCAGCACGTCATCTTGCAGTTGGAAAGCGATGCCGGCGCGTTCGGCAAAGGCGGCCAATGCCCGCACATCCTCGTCTTCTTCCTGCACGCCGCGCGCGAGCAAGCCGCCCGCCCACCCGCAGAAGGCAAAGAGGGCCGAGGTTTTCGTGAGGATGACATGGAGAATTTCCTGCTCACTCACTTCATCGACCGGCAGGAAGGGCAACTGGATATCGCGCGCCTCGCCCTCGACAATGGCCGGGCCGACCAGACCCTGCAGGCGACGGATGAGCCGCAAGGCCACCGCGGGGTCCACGCCACAGCGCGGCAGGGCGGAGAGCAGCAGGATCGACCAGGAATGCAGTGCGTCGCCGGCGAGAATGGCCATCGATAATCCGTAATGCTCGGCTTCGCTGTCGCTTAAGTCGAAATGCGTTTTGCCGACTCCCTCCATCAAGGCATGCACGCTGGGGCGCCCACGGCGCACACGATCGCGGTCGATGACATCATCGTGCACCAGCGAGTAGATGTGGTACAGCTCGACGGCCAGCGCGGCGCGCACGGCCGCGGTCTCGTCGCCGTTCAGGGCGCGACTGGACCACATGAGCATGGCTGGGCGCAACCCTTTACCGCCGGCACGCGGGTAGGCCATCATTGCGGTCACCAATTCTGCGGGAGCGAAGTGCGGGTGAAGCGCTGGATCGCGCAGTGCCGCCTGCACCTGATCCGTGATCTGTTGCAGCTCGTCATGAAATGTAATCGTCATGGTATATTCCTTTGTATGATGAGATCGCCTCCTGCGGCAGGCTCATCGAATAGTGGCGCTATGCACGCTTATTCCTCAGCCCACTGTCGTTCGGCGATGCGTCGTTTCACCGTCTCCCCAACTTCATCGGGGATGGGCAGCGCGCCGATTGTCACGGAACGCGTGCCGTCCGGCCCATGGCTGTCGGTGCCGCCGGTGACAGCCAATCCGAACTGATGAGCGTATTTGAGCATGCGCTCAGTCACCGCCGGTTGGTGATCGCTATGATATGCTTCGAGCGCATCTAATCCTGCCCCGACCAGCCGGTGGATGATGCGCAAGGGATCGCCCAGCTTGCCCGGGTGCGCCAGCGAGGCGATGCCGCCGGCGCGGTGAATGAGATCGACCGCTGCTTCGGGAGTAAATTTCATGTGCGGCACATAGGCCGGACACCGCGAACCAATAAAGCGATCAAAGGCCTCGGCATAGTCACGGGCATACCCGGCCTCGACCAGCGCACGCGCCAGGTGGGGGCGCCCGATCGAGCCGTGGCCGGCGATATCCGTCACCCGTGCGGGGTCCAGCGGGAATCCCAGCGTCGCCAGGCGCTCCACCATGCGCATGGCCCGCGTGACGCGCGCATCGCGCAACGCCTGCAACTCCCTGTGCATCACCGGGGAATCGACGTGAAATCCGTAGCCGAGCACATGGACATCTTCGCGTCCGACTTCCGTATTGATCTCCACGCCGCTCAACACTTCGACGCCGAGTTCCCGGCCCGCCTCCTGTGCGGGAAGGATGCCGCCGAGTTCGTCGTGATCCGTGATAGCGATGAGCGAGACGCCGCGTTCCGCGGCAATGGCGACCACCTGCTGCGGCGTGAGCGTTCCATCGGAGTAGGTGGTGTGAATGTGCAGATCGATGCGCGACATCACCCCGCCGCCTGCTGGATGCGCTGCAAGGTGGCGGTCAGATCACTGCCGCGAAACAGCGCCGAGCCCACCACCGCGCCGGTCATGCCGGCGTGCGCCAGCGGCCCGATCGTGTCCGCATCG
>JAGUZN010000116.1 GCA_020060775.1 Armatimonadota bacterium | reverse complement strand
GTGGTGCGCTACCTGCCAGTACTGCGGTGAGAAGATGAGTTCCACCGCGTCCTCGTTTGTCACTCCGTCGTCGCGGCCGGTGCGTTCGGCGCGCAGGAAACGCTCGAAGACGACCGCCGGGTTGGTGCGCGCCACCTCGGTCATGTCGCCATGCATGGCTACGTAGAGGTACTTGTCATCGTAGCCCAGGTAGAAGGCGCTCTGATCGATGGCGATCTCGCCGGTCTGGGCTGCCAGCAATCCGGTCACGCGAGAAGCACCAGCCCATTCCTCTCGGGCCAGCCGGCCATCGATGACCGGTGCATCGTTCAGTCGGGAGATGGTGATGAGTGGGGCGTTCACCCATTGCGCATCCTGGCGGTACTGGCGTTTTATTTCGGAAGGGGCGAGGGCGCGATCCCATATTTTCAGGTTGTCAAAAAGACGCCTCCCGCCGGGCTGTATTGGTGGACTTCCAATCGAAAAGGATTCGAAGGGGAATGCATCAGATTTTTCCGCGGTTAACTGGCCGTTGAGATAGAACCGTATGCGCTTCTTGCCGTCTTTTTCCGTCTGCCAGGACAGCCCGATTTGCGTCCACTGGTACTGATCAAAATGCGGCCAGGTGCCAACGGCACTGTTGCCCTTATTGCCCCCTGGAAATAAGAGGTATGTCAGGTTATCGTACCATCCCCACTTATAAAACCAGACGCCGGTGCCATCGCCTGATGTATAGAAGAAATGCGAGGTATGCCATAGGTGACGATTGTTCCCGCGTCCCCAGAGATCCCAATTCTCCAGACCACGACTCCAGAAGAGCAAGGTGCCGTTCTCCGGCGTTCCCTCCGGCGCGGTGAAGGTCACCGTGCCGGCGGTGTCCGCATCATCGGTGATCAGCAACGCATTGCCCGTCAAGCCATGGGGTTCGAAGCGCGGCGGTTGCTTGCCGTTCCATTTCCCCTCCGCTTGCGCGCCGATTTCCGGCATCAGCCCTTTCTCGAAATCCAGGTGAAAGACGGGTTCCGTGGAGAGAGATGACGTGCAACACAACATAACTACCGCAATGGAGATGAGACATCTCCAAACATTTTTCCTAGTAAGGTGCACCAGCATAGCAATTCCTTTCTGTTTCCCATCACTCCGTATGTTATTGCTCACTGCCCCTTGTTTGGGTCAGCGATGTTGTTCATTTTGACGTTCGAAAGCTACTCGCCTCCGACCACTGTTCGTCGCTGGTGGTATCCGGTTCGCAGCCGTAGTATTCCAGCAGCGCCCCACGAGCGACCGCATACCAGGTGTATGTCTTTCCCGGTGTGAGGTTGGCAACGGTTACCCGCGCCCGTTCGCCCTCGCGCAGCAATTTATCCTCACCGATGAACGTGCCGTCCTCCCAGTAGAATGCGACATCGTAGGTTTGCGGCCCATGCACTGTCACGGAGAGTTCCGCTTCATTCACGCCTGCCGGTAATTGAGCGCCGGCTACGGGCAGCGGACCGGTCGGTGGTTCGGGGTGCGCGATCATTTCCGGCACCACGATAATGATGCCATACTGTTCGTCGAGATAGTCCAAATCGGCGGCAACCGTCATGATTAACGCGCTTTGATGCAGCAACGTGCCGTGTGGCTTCATCCACGCATCTCTGGCGACGCGCTTGCGGTTGACACCGTCGGTGACCCACTCCTCGAGGTTCGTCGTAAACTGTACGTACGAGTCGTTGCCGGCCGAGAGGAACACATAGTAATTATCGCCATACCGCGCGAAGGACACACTGCTCCATATGGCGTGTGCGGGGACACCGGTGTCGTGCAGATCGCTCCAGGTAGCCCCGGCATCGGTGGATTTGAAATATTTCAGTGTGGATGTGAAGTTGGCATTACCTTTGCCATCCAGGCTGCCGTGTTCGCCCTCCGTCACAAATAAGTACCAGAGGTCACGGGTATGACGTACCAGGGCAACACGGCCGGTGTGATTGGACACCGTGCCGATGGTGACGGGTTTCTCCCACCCGCCAGCTTTCGTCCACTGCCAATACTTCACGACACCACGGCCTTTGTGGTGGACCCAACTTGTATCCGCATCCCGTGGCGATTGCGTCGCGTCAAAATCGAGCGCAATGATCCACGCCCGATCCTCACTAAAGGTATAGGTGACTCCTTCATGCCAATTCGGCTGTTGCGTGCGCAGGCCAAGGTCTTTGACGTCGGTTTCGTAGCGGAGTTGTGCAAGGCCTTCGAAGGTTCTGCTGGATGCGGATTCCCATCCGGATGAGCCGTGTCTGAAGGCACCCAGCGCATGGTACTGCCCGTCCCAGTAGCCCCAGAACGGATGCCCCAGATTACCGCCGTCTTCCAGGCTTCGCCATGCCCCGGTATACTCCTGACGTCGCAGCAGGCGTTGGTAGGTACGATACCATCCCTTATCCAGGTCATAGGCCGCCCAGGTTCCGCGTTGCGTCGTGACGAAGAATTTACCTTTCTCCCACCCATGCTTGATGTAGCCGTATTTCCAGCAATCTGAGTGGGTGATGAGCGTGTCGCGCGTGCCGATAAACTGGGCAATATTGATGCTGAACGTCCGGGTCGCGGTGACTTTGCCGTCGGTCGCCGTAACTGTCCAATGGTAAGTCATCCCCCGTCGTGTCATCGTTCTTGGCCGCACGGTGTACACGCCAGAGGAGGCTTGGGTGAAGCGGGAGATCTCCTTTCGCTGGCCGGAGGCATCGGAACTGAACGTAATGGTCATGCGCTTGCGCGCGCTATGGCGCACGGTGACCGACAGCGTTGGATTCAGCGACCCGATCATCCCCTCATCGGCCGGCGCTGGATCCGAGATGGTAATTGTTGCAGGCGCAGCGTTCACCGCAGCGGTCCACAAGCATAAGATGCTGAACGCACTTAGCACCAGGTAATGCTTTCGCTTCATCGTGTATCTCCACTCACGTCAGACGCCATATCGATCTTCGAATATTTAGCCAGCGGCCCATCCGATACAGACCGATTTCACCCGAGGAAGCATCCGTTCCGTCCCCGGATGAAATCGGCCGGCACGGTAATGTCCCTACCGCTGCTCGATGACGATCAGGCGATAGTTGTATGGCGTCATGGGGAAGAGCAGTTCGCCATTCTCGATGCGGGCATACTCCTCCGGGCGCTCGAAGAACACCGCTTTCTCCACCTCTTTGCCATCCTTGTCTTTCACCTTCTCCACGCGGAAGCCAGTGCGATGCAACGCATTGGTGGCCGTCAAGGTGTCGGGTGTGCCCAGCCCGAGCTTCTGCCAATCCACCTTCAGGCGCATCTCGCCTTCCCAGGCCGTATCGTTGTAGACGACCATGATGATGCGGTCTTTCATCCCAGTGAACTCGGCCCTGGCGTCTTCGGTTTCGTTTATATTGGCCACTTTGATATACCAAGGCAGGTGTTTGTCAAAGTAGCCTGTGAACGTTCGTACCCGATGGCCTTCTCCCGACCTGTCGTTGGGATCGGTTGCGGCAAGTTTCGAAGGCCGGGCGATATAGAACGACGCGTGCATATTTTCATGTGGCAACGCGACGATGTCCTGATGCCAGTAGGGGGTGAACTGGTAGATCCAGTGGTGCAGGCCAAGGGCTTTCACATCGCCGGCACGCCGAACTTCCAGATCGCGCATGGGGGTGGGCAGGATGCAGCAGACGCCGCCGCCGTCATGCAGCAGGTTCAATCCATAGATCTGGTCAAACACCGCTTCTGGGCCGCCGTTGGCCTCCACCCACTCGCGCTTGATGCGCCCCTGGCCGAGGAAGTAGAGCGGCCACCCGAAGTTGTGCCCCAAGTGCTCGGCACGAAATCTCGCCGGGTCCACCTCGCCGCGATACGTCTGCTGGGTTTCGTTGATAATCGAATTGTAGTTTTCGGCATCCCAGTTGTACGTACCGAAGGCATAGGCCGCCATATTGAACATCGCCGACGAGTGAATGCCGACGTTCGCCTCGCGTGCGCCGTACGGCTGGTTGATCAGGGTGATGTTGTACAGCCGGCGCATGAGATCGCGCAAGCCGAGGATCACGCCGCCGGTGCCGTCATAGTACAGGCCCTTGAACCCGTATTTATTCTGGTAGCGCCAATGCCGCCAGACGAAGTAGTCGCGCGCCACTTTGGACTCGTAATCGGTGTTAATGCGGTCAAGGCTGCGGTCGGAGGGATTGGCGCGGATCTCGTCAGCGAAGAGATAATCCTCCGCACCGGCGGCGTCCATTTTCATTGATTCCGGCGATACGTTCACCGGCGCGGTATGCACGTAAATTCTGCCGGCCTTCGTCCCGTAGCCATATGGATCGAAACCGGGATCCGCTGCTGCCACGAACTCCATGCCTTGCGGATACCAGGCCCCGCCGCCCACCAGGCTGCTTTGTCGGAAGAAGGGCGTGCGCGTGAGCTTGGGGCGCACCGGGGTGGCGATCAAGCCGATCTGCACGGAGTATGGAGCGGTGAATTCCGTGGGCACATCGACCAGCACCATGCGCAGGATGGCGCCGTCAGCGCTCATGTCCACATGCATGGTCTTTTTGATGTCCTGCACAAAGTACTGATTGTCTTCTTTCGCTGCGATCTGGATGCCGCCGTCTCCATTACCGAGCCAGAGCGGTCGTGCCGCCGGCGCAACAAATCCCTCGGGCTTCAGCTTGCCGGTGGTGCGTAGCGAGTAATCCATGTTGTTCATCACGTCGGTGAACTCGCGGGTTAACGGGATGATCAGTTCCATGGACTTCACGGTGATCGTCTTGTCCGGCTTTAACTCGAGCGTATTCCAGAGCAAGCCGTCGTACTCCGCCCACAGCGCGTTGCGCAAGGCGAAGCCATCTGCCGCGATCGTGCGCTCGCCTTCCACACGCGTACGCCGGGTGCTGGTCCACTGCTTCTCCACCGTTGCCGACGCGGTGTCCAGCACCTTGCCGTCAGCCGTTTCTATTACCAGGCGCGCCGGCCCACGCAGTATCGGGAAGTCCAGCGTGGTGATCTGTTTGGGCAGGAAGGCCTCGCTGAACTGGTAGCTCCTCCCCCACACCTGGATTGCATCATCTTTGACTTCGACATTCGTCCAGGGGAAGGGAACCCGGTCGTAATCCAGATCTTCAAGGCCATACCGGTTGTTCCACCATTCGGGAAGTTGCGGGTGCTTGTAGGGGATGCTCGCCTCGTAGGCCTTCATGCCCGGGGCCGTGAAGACGAACTTGGCGGTGTAATCCGCCGGTGCCCACCCTTCGGAGGAGAGTTCGAGGACCGGATCGTAGGAGTCAAATCCCTTAAACGTCTTGTTCACGATCCGCTTCCCGTTCTTGTTATCGGTGATGCTCAATTTGATGCTGGTTTTCGCCGGGTCTGCCGATCCGATGAAGCCCATATCCACTTCGAACTTGACGAGTTCCCGGCTGCGGTATCTGCGCGTGTAGATATCCGGAGCGGTTTTACGAATGACCGGCAGGACGGTCTGATGGATAATCGTGCCGCCGGTCGCCTCTTTGATGGTCAAGGCGATGGTCGTGGTGGCCAGATCGGTAATCCTGCCGGTGAACAGATAGGGCACGGATTGATTGGGAGGCAGGAGCAGTTCCTTGCGGTCGTTGAGGTCGCCGGAGTCGGTCGACACCTCGGCAATCACCCTGGCCTCCGTCGCGGAAAGGTTCTTCAGATTGGCATCAAACTTCGCCTGCCCGCGCGGCAGATTGCCGGCGTCATTCAATTGCACGACGACGCCCTCATCGCCGCAGAACAGGACATCACCCTTGGGGCGAAAGCCGTCGAAGGCCTGCCAGGCATGAAATTCGTTGGTCACCTCCCGCCAGATGCGGCCAAAGTTCATCGGCAGCACCGTGCCCGGTGCGGGTTTTTCTATGTGTGGTCCAAAGTCTTTCCAGGGAATGGCCGTTTCGATGATCCAGCCGTCCAGCGTCAGCGTCGACTTGTTGATGACTTCGGGCTCCCAGCCGACGGTGATGCCCGGCATTTTCCCCTTGGCGCCGCCCCAGATGCAGTCGAAGGTGGTGCCGATCGAATTGACCTGGATGATGTAGTTGTCACCGTCCGGATAGACTGGCGACATGATCTCGATACTGATGCTGTCATCCTGATCGATGTTGGCGTCATGTAATGTTTGCGCCCTCTTGAGCATCACCTGGATCATCGCCGGGTTATCGCGAATGCCGGCCGGCGGCGGACTCAAATGCGCAACATATAAATACTCATCATCATAGCTCACCCAGAATGCCGATTGATTGGTGGCGATATTCTTCAAGCGGCCCAGTGTGGGGTGGTCTATGACACAGACGCAACCGTGTACGCCGGCCTGGAATATGACACCAGCTTCCGTCAGGCCGGTGATCCTGGTCGCGTTCTCCCACTCCCCCGGCTCCATGATGCCGTCAATGGTGGGCGGTGACTTCATCTTCACCACGGCGATGCGTTTACCAAGGTCGCCGGATTCATAGGTGCGTCGCGATGCCGACTTCGCCTCGTTGGCCAGTGCCGGCATGAGGATGCACGCGCTCAGGCTCAGTAGCGCGGGCAGGATGTACTTGAACATCGATCATTCTCCTTCTCGTTCCGGTGTTAGATGCTATTGTCGTGCGGGGCGTAGGGTCACTCCTGTGCGGGGCGTTGTTCGATGACAATCAACCGGTAGTTGTGTTTAGTCATCGGAAAGACCAATTCGCCGTTTTCGATTTTCGCGAACTCTTCGGTTCGTTCGAAGTAGACCCCTTTCTCGACCTCTTTGCCGTCCTTATCCCGGGCCTTCTCCACGCGGAAGCCGGTGCGGTGCAGGGCGTTGGTGACCTGCAGAGTGTCAGGCGCGCCCAATCCAAGCTGTTGCCAATCCACTTTCAGGCGAACCTCTCCCTGCCAGTCGCTGTCGTTGTAGACAACCAGGAAGGCTTTATCCGGCATCGCGGCGAGTTCGTCGCGAGCGTGCTCCACCTTCTGGCGATTGAGCGTTCGCAGCACCTCCGGCAACTGCCGGGGCTGGTAGCGCTCGAAGTAGGCGTCGATCGTGTTGGCATCGGCACGGGCCAGTGCCGTGGGATGCCCGATATACAGCGAGGCATACAACCCTTCGCGCGGCAGTGTGACGATATCCTGCCGCCAGTAGGGGAGGAACTGGTAGGCCCAGTGATGCAAGCTGAGCGCTTTCACGTCTTCCTGGCGGCGGAGTTGCAGTTGGCGGGTGACGTCGCCCGGCAAGATGCAGCAGACATTGCCGCCGTCATGCAGCAGGTTCAGGCCGTAGATTTGATCAAACACCGCCTCGGCCCCGCCATTGGCCTCCACCCATTCCCGCGTGATGCGCCCCTGACCGAGAAACATCACCGGCCAGCCGAGGTTGTGTCCCATATATTCCTTGCGGTAACTCGCTGGATTGATGTGGCCGATGTAGGTGTGCCATTGCTGGATTGCACCGTTCAGGTGCTCGCCGTCCCAGTGGTATTGCCAGAAAGACATGTAGCGCATGTCGACAAAGCCGTTGGTGGCGCCGCCGATTGGTTGCGCCCAGGGGTGAAACTTGGTGTTACCCAGCGCGATATTATTCATGCGCTTGATGACCTCGCGCGTGGCAAGCCCCTCGCGGTCGGGGTTGTCGAAGTACAGGCCGGCGAACCCATACTTCTGCTGGTAACGCCAGAAGCGCCAGACGAAATATTCGCGAAAACTCTTGGAATGCAGATCCATCACCACCCGGCCGCTGCCGGCATAGCGGTAGCCCGGGTCGCGCACCCACTCATAGCCGTACCGATCCCAGTCCGTCGTCCCCTCGGCATCGGTGGTGATGTGCGGCGTCGGCTTGATTTCCGTGTGCACGTAGAGGCGTCCGCCATGCGCCCCACTGTAGTAATCTACGCCGGGATCGGCGGCCGGCATGAACTCCAGCCCTTGTGGAAACCAGGGTCCGCCGCCCTGCACGCTGCGTTCATCAAAGGCCGCAGTGCGCCACACCTTGGGGCGCACGGGGGTAGCCATCATCCCCAGCGTGATCGTGTACGGCGCGGTAAGTTCGGTGGGCTTATCGATGAGCACCATCCGCCAGGTGGCGAGTCCATCCTCGGTATCGACACGGACGGGGTTCTTGTCATCGACAAAGAAGGTGTTGTCCTCCTGAAAGACCTGCACTCCCCCGTCGCCATTGCCGATCCAGTACCCCCCGCCGAGAATGTGTACATCGGAGAAGGCTCTGTTCAGGGGGACTTCAACGACCAGGGAGTCGATGTCGACTTTCTTGCGCGGGGTGACCGTCAATGTACACCAGAGCAGCCCATCATATTCCGCCCAGACGACGTTCTTCACGGAGAGGAAAGGGGCCTCGACAGAACGAACGCCTTCCACGCGGGTGTGCTTCTTTGACGTCCAGGATGATTGAGCACCCGTTTGTGCGGTATCCAGCACATCGCCACTGGCGGTCTTTACCAGCAGGCGCACCGGTGCGCGCAGCATGGGCGCATCGAGCGAAGTGATTTGTTCGGGGAGCAGGTTCTTGCCGAAACGATATTCCCGTCCCCAGACCTGAACCGTGTCCCGCGCCACCTGCATGTCCGTCCACGGGTAGGGCACTTTGTCCTGATCGACATCGTCAAAGCCGTATCGCTGACCCCACCAGGCGGCTTTCGCATGCTTCACGAACGGCTGCTCTTCTTTCGCCAGCACGGTGCTGCCGCGGCGAATGGCCGCGGTGAGCGTGTAGTTGCCAACAGCGATACTCTTCATCGACTGCATCGAATGCACCAGGTAGGCCGAGGCCCGCTGATCGGTTTTCAGCAGGACGGTTTTGCCGGCAGCATTGCGCATGTTCAGGTCGATGCGCAACTCATCTGCCGGAATGTCCGCGAAGATGCCCAGGTCCAGCTCCACCAGGAAGCGGTCGTAGTTCGGATAGGCGACGGTGCGCATGCCGAACTGCTGGGTGCGGTGGAATCCCACGGCCGTGCGATGGATGAGCGTCCCATCAGGTAAGACGACTTCAAAGGTCAGCCCTGACGCGGCGTAATCGGTGAGTTGCTGCCGCCGGCTATAGCGCCCCTGTTTGCCGGCGGGCAGGGTGAGGGACTCTTCGTACGCGCAGTCGCCGGTATCCGTGACGAGGCGTAGGGTGACCTGCTGTTCACCCGCCGAAGGATTGTACAGGGTCGCCTGGAAATCGAGTTGACCGTCGCGCAGTCGCCCGATGCGTTCCACCCGCACCACCACCTCATCGTCTCCGGCAAAGCGCAAAGCGCCGAGATTGGTCATCGGTGTGGCTGCGTGCTGGTGCAAGTGCAGGCGTTGCGGGGCATCATCCGGCGTGCGGAGGCCCCACGCCCAGAGGTCGGTCGTGTCTTTGAGTTGCTTCCAGATGCGCGCAAGCTGCAGACCCCAGCGGTCCCCGGGTTGGGGAGGGGGAACGCCGAGCGCGTCGAGCGGGATGCGCGCCTCGAGTTGCCAGCCGTGCGGCCCGGCTGCACTGGCGGATTGCCAGGGTACATTCCAGGCTGACGGGGCAGCATGCTGTGCGTACGATTGTGCGTAGTGTCCTCCGACGGCATTGGCGAGCACGCGATACTCTTTCCAGGCTCCTGATTCCCTATGGCTTTCCACTCGCCAGAATTCCGGCGCGAGCACAATCTCTACGGCGTCATCATCCGTCACCTTGCCGTCATTCCCTTTGCCTTCGGCGCGGAGGAACTTTTCGTAGACGAGCGCCGGATTAGTGCGCGCCAGTTCGGTCATTTCACCGTGCAAAGCGATATAGAGGTGGGTGGTGTCATAACCGAAGAGGAAAGCGCTCTGGTCGGCAGCTACTTCGCCCAGTTCCGCATCGAGCATGCCGGTGATCCGGGCGGCGCCGGTCCACTCTTCAGGTGCGATTTTCCCGTCGAGATTCGGCGTTTGGCGCAGGCGGGGGGCAGAAACGATCGGTTGATTGGTCTCGCGAAAGTCCTGGCGATAGACGCGTTTGACCTCCGCATCGGTGAGCACGCGGTCCCACATGCGGACATTGTCAAAAAGACGGCTATGCCCTTCGGGCATGAAATCGGCGCCGATGAGCAGCCGTTGCGTGGAGAAGAATCCGGTCACCTCCTGCACGCGTTTCCCATTCAAGTAGATGCGTACCCGCCCGGAATCGCCTGCGTTCTGCCAGGAGATGCCGATCTGCGTCCACTGCGTGCCCCAGGCGGGATAGCGCACGCCGCCCAACAGCACACTGGTCTGCAGCATATCGCGATTAACGCCGGTCCATCCCGGCCCCCAACTGCTGATAAATCGACTGCCAGTAGGGCCTTGTGGCTCTTTGATCCACAGAAGCAGCGTCCCGCGCGGTCGTTCCCGGTCGGGGATGGTAAAGCCCAGGTTGAAATTATCCTCGGTGATGCACAGCGCTTTACCCTGCACGCCTTGCTCGACGTACTGCGGCGGCTGCGGCGGTTTCCGACCGGACCACTGTAATTCGCCTTCCGGACCGATATCCGGCTTCAGCCCCTGTTCAAACGATAGGAAGAGCACGGGCTTCGGGATGTCGGCCTCCGCGTGCGCCGGCCAGCCGAGCGCCCCATACAGGTACAAGGATATCAGCCACACGCACAGCAGAACACTGTACGACTTCACACTATGCTTATGTCGTGCGCTCATCATGCCTGCCCTCTTTACTGGGTGATTTTTAGATACATCACGGATTTAGATGGAGTACGCTGATGCCGACTTCATCGCAAGTTATACAGCTGGCTTTTCAAGCATGTTGACAACATCCTTGGCCCGTGCTGGAGGAGTGACGATTAGCGACTCCAGTTTGCCGTTCCGATAGATGCCCTCCACGGTTGTGTTGTATGGCGCGTGGAGCTTGAAGGCGACGTCCCAGTCCCTCGGCCAGGCGGGGAAGAGGTAGATCGCTCCGCCCTCGGCAGCTCCTTCTGCCTGCAGTAGTTTCGCCTGTAGTGCCTTCATGCCCACACCGCCCTGACACTGATCAGGGATCCAGTCGAAAGGGCCTTTCCAAAATGCCGGGAAGCGTGCGCCCCCACCCTGATTCGCCAGCCAGCCGGAGACGCCGGTGTCTAAGCCTGCATATGCTTCCACAATCGGCAATTGGTTCCAGCCACCCATACGTTGCGTGAGATTGTTCGTGGTGTCTTTTGCCACCGGTAGATCGGGTTTGCCCACGCCGTACAGGCGGAAGGGAAAGATGGCATACGACTCGATATTCATATGGCCCCAGAAGGCAACTGCTTTCGCGTCCTCAGTTGCGCCGCCCGCCCGCTGCCCCTGCAGGAGCACTGTCCTGCCGTCGGCAAGTGTGATTTTTGGTAGTGCTGGAAGCTCGCCTTGCAGTCGTTTCCACACAGCGCGGTCGCCTTCCGCCGTCATGTCGGTTGGAAGGGCGAGCAGCCCTCGAATGACGCTGTGCAGACCCGCCACCACATCCATGGGATTCACCACCAGCCAATGGTTGCCTGACTCCCCTGCTTGCGATGGGAAGATGAAAAGCTTACCGTTCTTATCCCGGCCGTAGTGCTGGTCGTAAAACTCAATAATCTCTTTGGCAAAAGGAATGAGTGAGTGTATTGCGAATTCTTTGTCACCGGTGTAGCCGTAGTAGTCCAGCATCATCGCCGAGAGTTCGAGGCCGCCGGAATAGAAATACTGGATATGGGGGTTCCCCAAATACCAACCAGGCACATCCGCCGCCTCTTTTGCCTCCGCCGTGTACCGGGCAGGCGGTGTGCCCAGCTCCATCTGCTTGTACATCATGGCGATCTTTTCCTGATACTGCTTCCAGTGGGCGAAACGCGTCCACTTTTCACCGCTTGGATAGTTGCCCCACAGCGTGATCGTCTCGTGGAAAGCTGCTCCGCCGTGGCCGAAGTTGACGCGGGTCCGTTCCCTGGCAAGCGGCAACGCGTCGCGATACATCGTGAACAGCGGCGCCATCATTTCAAAATCGCCGCCGGCAAGCATCGGATAGTAGGGATGCCGCGTATTCTGAAACCAGTAATAGCCGCCCCAGGCCCGGTCATCGGCGGGATGGGGCTCGGTCAACTTCCAGATATCGAGACAATCAAAGGTGAAGATCGACCCATTGAATTTAATCGGTGCGTTGCCGCGACCGGCGCAGGCGGTGATAAACCGTTGTAACTGGTATCCTTTGCTGACCGCCTCGCTTTCCGGCATGCCCGGGAAGCCCGGGGAGTCGACCCGCTGCGCGCCTCCCGAAGCGCGAATCCAACTCCGCTCCCAGAAGGCGTCCCACCAGGACCGGTGCGCTTCGCGCGCCGTCTCCAGACCCGCCGCATCCGCTTTCGCGATCTCTGCATCCAGGGCCGTCAGCCAGGCTTCTACGGTATCGGTCTGCCGGGTGAGTGCATACACCGATACCAGTGTTTTCTGTACAGGCTTCCGTGTTTCCAGGACATCTGGCATACGGCTGATTAGATCGGGACCTTTGACCATCATCCCGTAGGTCCGATTGAACAGCGGATCCTGGAATTGGGGCGCAAGGCCTTCCAGTCCCGAGTTCGCCAGGTTCTTGCCATAGATGGACCAGGTATTGCGACTATACATAACAATCCGGTCATCCTGCCCCTCCACAATTGTATGTACGTCGCTCCACGTATCCGCCGTCACTCGCATGTCGAAGGGCTGTTCGCCGTCGGCTTCAACATGGATCACCGGATGTTTGGCGTCCACCCACAGGTGCAACGTGACCTGCGAGCCGGGCGTGCCCGCCTGGATTTCGATCTCGCCCTGCCGCAGCTTGAGCGTTTGGCGGAACGGGCGCGGCTGATTGTGGGCGTCACGCTGAAACGGATTGGGCGTGAGAGCGACATGTAGTCGTCCGAGCTTCCGCAGCTCATGGTTGCCGTCAAACGCATCGGTTTTGCTGACGTAGAACACCAGGTCACCGCCGGCCTCCACCCACACATTGATGCCGATATCGCCGTTGCCCAGCGGCATGGAACCAGCCGACGTCACCCCCGGCGTGTTCCACGACACGTTATAGGCATCAAGCCAATTCGGCTCCGCCGCCCCTGCGCCGGATGCCCACAGGCACACCCCCAGTACCGTCACGCCAATCACTGTCAGCCACCGATGCTTCGTCACACGCTCTCCTTCTTCTACTTCTTTTCCAGCACGATCATCCGATAGTTGAACTTCGTCATCGGGAAAACCAATTCGCCGTTCTCGATCCTGGCGTATTCGGCGGGGTTGTCGAAGAACACGCCCTGCTCGACTTCTTCGCCCTGGTCGTTATTGACCTTCTCGACGCGGATGCCGCGTTTGTGCACTGCGTTGTCTACGGTCAGCGTATCCGGCGCCCCAAAGCCGAGTTTGGCCCAGTCTACCTTCAATCGCACTTCGCCTTCCCAAACGCTGTGGTTGAAAAAGACCAGGATGGCCCTGTCCGTCATCTCTTCCAGCCGCTCGCGCCAGGGCACGGGTTGCTCGAGGACTTCCCGGCGGATGCGTTTACGCATGTGCTCTGGTAACTGTCGGCATTGGTACGTCTCAAAGTACGCGTCAATCACTTCCGGTGTGGCGTTCACCAATTTCGAGGGTTGCCCGATGTACCAGGAGGCGTACATCTCCTTATCGGGAACCTGAACAATGTCCTGATGCCAGTAGGGCAGGAACTGATAGACCCAGTGATTGAAGCGCAGGCGATCAAGGGTGTCATACCAGCGTTGATACGCCGCACGCCCAAGCGGCCCTGGTGCGTGGCAACACAGGTTGCCGCCCATGTCGTGCAGCATCGCCAGCCCGGCCAGATGGTCATGCGCCAACTCGGCGCCGCCATGGGCGTCAGCCCACTCCTGTTTGATGCGCCCCTGCCCGAGGAACATGACCGGCCAGGCGAAATTGTGCCCCATATATTCTGCACGGAAGAGTTCCGGGGTGAGATGACCGATATAGGTCTTCCACTGGGGGATCGGGCCATTGAGATTCTCGCCGTCCCAATGGTATTTCCAGAAGTTCATATAGCGCAAATCGATATAGCCGTTGGCCGCACCGCCTACATTGCCGGAACCGTGGGTATACGGCTTGTTGTCTTTTGGGAATACGCGAGCGGCTGTTTGGCTGTAGGGCAGAAGATTGTAGAGCCGTTTGGCGATATCTCTGGAGTACAAGCCTTCCCGGTGTACGTTGTCATAGTACAGGGCTGTGAGTCCGTGGTTTTCACGGTATCGCCAGTAGCGCCAGACAAACCAGTCTCGCAGGCTTTGTGATTTCAACGTTTCAGGACGAATCAGACCCTGGGTCAGGTTTCCACCGCCCTGGAAGGGATTGATCAACCACTCGACATAATACTTGCTGTCATCGGCGCTGACGGCGTCGGGCGTGAGGTTGACGTGGGTGGTCCAGACATAACATCCCGTTCCTCCGTGCCCCTTCCCTTCAGGGTCCGGCCCCGGCTTGAAGGTGTGCGAGTCAGGATAGAACGGCCCTCCTCCGAGGGCGGCGAATCCATACATGCCGGGTCTTCGATCCCATCCCTGATACTCGGGTGTGCGCCAGGTCTTGGGACGGCCGGGCGTGGCCATGAATCCCAGGGTGATGTCATAGGATGTGGCGAATTCCGTCGGCGTGTTGACCAGCGTCATGCGCCAGGTATCAGCACCGTCCTGGCGTTCCACGCGCACGGGCTCCTGCTTGTCCAGATAGAAGGTATTCCCTTCCTGGTAGATCTGGATACCGCCGTCGCCGTTGCCAATCCAACCAAATGCGCTGACATCAGAGAATTGCCGTGAGATCGGTATTTCGATTTCCAGGTGTTCGACGGTGAGCTTACCCTTCGGTTCGAGTGTCAGGGTACACCAGACCAGCCCGTCGTATTCCGCCCAGAACGTGTTCTTCAGCGAGAACCCTTTGCCAGCCGCCGTCCGGATGCCTTCCACCCTGGTGTTCTTCCGTTTGGTCCATGCGGTTGTCGCCTTGACCTTCGTTGAATCGAACAGCGCCCCATCCGCCATCTTCATGGTCACGCGCATCGGACTGCGCAAAATGGGGTCGTCGAGCGTCGTCACCTGCTCGGGGAGCAGCGACGTGCCAAAACGGTATTCCCGTCCCCATACCTGCACTGTCGCGCCTTTTACGCCCATGTCCGTCCAGGGGTACGGCACGATGTCATGATCCATGTCCTCGTAGCCAAGCCGGTTGTTCCACCATACCGCCTTTTTGATTCGGGTGAATGGGTGTTTCTCGACAGCCAGCACTTTGTCGCCCTGCCGGATGGTGACGGATAACACGTGAGGGTCGAAGGCAAGCTTCGAAGTGGCGCCGGTGAGTTCCGGCGTGTAGGTCGTGATCGTGTTGTCCTCGCTCGCAACGACCTGCTTGCCGGCTTCATTATGGAATCGGATGTCCACGCGCAGTTGATCGAGCGGGGCATCACTGAACACCCCCAGGTTCAGTGCCACCAGATACCTCTCGTAATTGGGGTATTGCACGATCCGGGTTTCGAAGCGCTGTTCGATGTGGAAGCCGACCTGAGTGCGGTGGAGGAGTGCGCCGTCGGGCTTGGCGACCGTAAACGTGAAGCGTGAGGCTGCGAAGTCCATGATCTGGCGGGCAAATTTCACCACCTTCCGTTCGCCGGCAGCCAGCGTAACCGGTTCGCTCTGGTTGATGTCGGGGGTGTCGGTAAAGGCCGTAACCGTCACGGTGTGCTGGGTGTTCGAGGGATTGAACAGCTCCGCCTGCAGATCGATGCGTCCATCCGTAAGTTGTCCGATGCGGTTGATCCGTACGACCACCTCGTCGCGGTCGGCGAATTGCATCACCCCGAAATTGGAGAGCGGCGGGAATCCGGGCGCGTCATGCACATGCAATCGCTGGGGGGCCGGTTGGGTCCGCGACAGGCGATGTCCCCATGTCCATACATCGTGCGTCTCTTTAAGCTGTTGCCAGATTCGCCCAAGCTGCAGACCCCAGCGTGCACCGGGCTCGGGCGCCGCCGCACCAAACGATGCCAATGGGATTCGCGCCTCGATTTGCCAGCCCGCGTTGCTCACACGGCTTGCTGTCTGCCACTCGACAGGCCAGGCGTTATCGACGCTGGTCTTTTCATAGGTCGTCGCTTGATAGCCGCCGACCGCGTTGCCCAGCAGACGGTATTCACGCCAGTTCCCCGGCTCGTCGCGCGTTTCCGCCTGCCAATAGTTGGGAGACAGGATGAGTTCAAGCACATCATCGCGTTCCACATGGCTCGTGCGGGCGGTGTGCTCTGCGCGCACAAAGCGCTCAAAAACGGCGGCGGGTCGCGTGCGCGCCAGTTCCGTCATGTCGCCAGCCATGGCGACATACAGATGTTCCGCATCATACCCCAGAAAAAAGGCACTCTGATCAACCGCCAATTCGCCACTCGGTGCAGCCAGCAGCCCTGTAATGCGGGCAGCTCCGGCCCACTCCGTCGGATCGATGATGCCGTTCACGGTTGGCGCGTGCGTGAGGAGGGGGATCGAGACAAACGGCTCCGTCCGACCCTGAAAGTCGGCATGGTACCACTGTTTAACTTCAGCATCGGTCAGCACCCGGTTCCACAGGCGCACTTCATCGAGCAGACGGCTCTTGCCTTCGGGAAGAGCGTGTTGGGAACCGAGTAGTATGCTGTTGGCGGAAAAAAAGCCGACGCCTTCCTGTATGCGCACTCCGTTGCGATAGATGCGTACGCGCCCACTCATCACGCCCTTGTCGTTTGGCGCATTGTCCCACGAGATGCCGAACTGGGTCCACTGTGTGTCCAAAGCAGGAAATGAGAGAGGGGCGAGAAATTGCTCCATCTCGCTGTTCTGCAGGCTGTTCCTGGTCACAGCCGACCAGCCCGGCCCCCAGCTACCGATGATCCTACTGCCCGCGTCGCCCTGCGGCTCCTTCACCCAGAAGAGCAACGTGCCGGTCTTGCGCTCTGTCTCTGGGAACAACAGGCCGAGCATCTGGCCGGCTCCGGTGATACGCAAGGACTTGCCGGCAATCCCGTCCTCGGCGAACTCGGGCGGCTGCGGCGAATTCCACTTAAACGCGTCCTGCTGTCCCACCCACGGCGTTAGCCCCTCCTCGAAAGCCAGATGCAGTGCCGGGCCCTCCAGGGCGTGCGCCGGGGCAGCGCTCAACAATCCGCCCACCAGGAGACTCGAGCATAACAACCACGCCGTGATACATTGCATTGTGGTATTCTCCCTCATCGTTTCGCCACAGGACAGCGTTGACCGGTGTTGTCCGCCCGGTCATTACCATGCAATCGTTATTCCTTCCCGATGACGATCATCCGATAGTTGAATTGCGTCATTGGGAAAACCAGTTCACCGTTTTCAATCTTTGCGAACTCTTCAGGGCGTTCGAAGAAGACGGCTTTCTCGATCTCCTTGCCGTCCGCATCGTTCCCTTTCTCCAGGCGGAAACCGGTGCTGTGTACGGCGTTTGTCACTGTCAGAGTGTCGGGCGCGCCGAGACCGAGCTTCTGCCAATCGACCTTCAGGCGCATCTCGCCTTCCCACTCGGTGTTGTTGTAGACGATCAGCACCGCTGTATCCGGCATGCGGGTGAACGCATCCCGGGCCGCTTCCGTGTCGTAGAAGTTTTGGGTGATGATGTAGCCCGGCAGGTGCTGATTGAAGTAATGGCGGAAGGTGACCGCCCGGTGCCCCCATGGGTAACCCATCTCATCGCGCGGGTTGGTGGACGCAAGCTTGGATGGCCGTGCGATGTAGAGGGAGGCGTGCATATCCTTGTCGGGCAGGGTCACGATATCCTGTTTCCAGTAGGGAGTGAACTGGTAGATCCAGTGGAACAGGTTGTGCTCCTTCACCGCGTTTTGCGCCCGCTGGCAGACCTGATCCATGGGACCGGGAAAATGCCAGCCGCTCGGCTGTACATCATGCAGCAGCTCCAACCCCTGCACGTGATCGATCACCGCCTCTGGGCCACCGTTGGCCTGCACCCATTCCGGTTTGATGCGCGCCTGCCCGAGGAAGTAAACCGGCCAACCGTAGTTGTGCCCCATGTATTCGGCACGGTACGCCCCCGGATTGAGGATGCCCCGGTAGGTGGGTTGCTGTGAACTGACGTGCGAGTTAAGGTGTTCACCGTCCCATTGGTAGGTGAAGAATCCGCCGAACCCCATATTGAATCCACCGTTGGAGGCGATGCCGATATTGGCCTCGCGGGCGGCGAAATGCAGGTTGCTCGAGGTCACGTTGTAGAGCCGCTTCAGCAGTTCACGCACCTCCAGCGTGGAGCCGCCGCCGGGGTTGTCGCAGTAGTGCCCGGCATATCCATACTTCTGCTGGTAGCGCCAGTAGCGCCAGATGAAGTAATCGCGGAAGCTGTCGGAGGAGGTGGTCGGGAAGACGACATCTGTTTCCCACCCGCGTTGCGGGCGCTGGAAGGGATCGCTCATCCACTCCGCGCCATACCGCTTGAAATCGTCGGTGCCCGCAGCATCGACGGCGGTGCTGACCGAAGCCGTCCATACGTAGAGATTGCCGGCCTTTGATCCATAGCCGTAGAAATCGGTGCCGGGGTCAGCTGCGGGCAGGGATTCCAGCCCTTTGGGATAGAAGGGACCGCCGCCACGGGTGCTGCGCGCACGGAAGAAGGGCGTGCGCGTGATGTTGGGGCGCACGGGGGTCACATTCATACCGAATTGCACGGTGTAGGGCGCATCGAGCTCGGTGGGCGTGTCGATGAGCACAATGCGCAACATGGCCCCCTCGGGGGTGACGTCGACGCGTATGACGTTCTTGTCGCGCACATGCAGGTTCCCCTCGCCGGGCAACCACTGGATGCCACCATCGCCGTTGCCCAGCCAAACCGGACCGAGCACCTGCTGATAGCCCTCAGGTTTCAGCACGCCGACCAATGCGCTGGCTTTGATCACATCAGTGAATGCCGGATGCAGCGGAATCTCTACGGCCATGGAAGCCACGTTGACTTTCCCTTGCGGAGCCAGTGTCAATGTACTCCACAACAGGCCATCGTACTCGGCCCAAAAGGCATGTGTCAGCGAGCATGCATTCCCCGTAATCGTGCGCGTGCCTTCCACCCGCGTGCGATGGGATTTCGTCCACTCCCCTTTGGCCTCAACAACGGCGGAATCCAGTGTTTCGCCATCCTGGGTATTCAGCACCACCCGCACCGGGGCGCGCAACATCGGCGCCTCCAGCGTGGTGATCTGCTCGGGGAAGAGGCTTTTGCCGAAACGATACTCCCGTCCCCACACCTGCACCGTCTCCTTATCGACCTTCATGTCCGTCCAGGGGTAGGGGACGACATCCAGGTCCATATCCTCGCAGCCATACCGGTTGCCGTACCAGGGCGCTTTCGTGTGTTGGGTGAAATCGAGCGTCTCATGCGCCAGCACCACATCGCCATGGCGGATGGCGACGACGAGGGCATAATCGCCGCACGCGATACCTTTCGCCGGGTATTCCAGACGCGCCACGTATGAGGAAACGCGCCGGTCCTTTTCCGCAAAGGCGACCCCGCCTGCAGCATCGGTGAGCTGCACATCGACGCGCAACTCTGACGCCGGCACATTGGAGAGCGTGCCGAGATCGAGGTCCAGCAGGAAGTTCTCATAGTTCGGGCGCTGGGCAAGCCAAACGCCGAACGATTGCTTGAGATACACCGGAGCTACTGTCCGGTGGATGACGATCCCGGTGGCATCGGCAACCTCGAAAACCAGACGCGAGGTCGCATAGTCGGCGATCTCCTGGCGTTTGTGTACTTCTGCCCTGCCGTTGGGCGGCAGGGTGAGGGTATCTGTATACTGTAGAGCATCCGTGTCGGTGTAGAGCCGCACGGCAACTTTTTGCTCGGCCGGCGCGGGATTGGTGATGACAGCGGAAAAATCGATAAGCCGTTCACCGAGGTTGCCGATACGCTCGACCTGTACGACCGGCGTCTCGGGCCCGGCAAAGCGCAACACGCCGGGGGCGGCATGCGGCGCAGGGACAGCGGCATGCAGGTGCATGCGCTGCACGAGGTCGGGCTGTTCGGGTACGTCGCGCTTAACGTACTGTTCACTGCGTTTGGCGGAGATCGCCGGGTCGGGGGTCGCGCGGGATCCCCATGCCCACAGGTCGCGTTGCTGCTTCAGGTGTTGCCAGTGCCGCCCAAGTTGCAGGCCCCAACGATCTCCCGGTGCGGGTTTCGTGCCCAGGGCATCCAGTGGGATGCGCGCCTCGAACTGCCAACCGGATGCGCCCACAGTGCTGGCAGTTTGTCCGTTCACCTTCCACGAAGCATCGATCCCCTTGAGTCGATACGCGCGGGCATCGTAACCGCCTGCCGCATTGGCCAATAGCCGGTACTCATTCCACGCGCCCGGCGTCCGGTGGTCATCCGCTTTCCAGTATTCCGGCGACAGCAACAGTTCAACGACATCATCGGTTGCCACCTTGTCGCTACGTCCGGTCTGTTCGGCGCGGAGGAAACGCTCGATCACCGCGGCGGGATTGGTGCGCGCCAGTTCAGTCATCTCGCCGATCATCGCCAGGTACAGGAAGCGATCGTCGTAGCCCAGGTAGAATGCGCTCTGGTCGATGGCGATCTCGCCGGTCGCAGCTTCAAGCAGACCCGTGAGGCGGGAAGCGGTCGACCACTCTGCTGGAGAAATTCTACCGTCGATCGTTGGCGCGGTCGCCAATCGAGAAGCAGTGATGATTGGCGTATTCGCCCATTGCCCATTCTGGCGGTAGAGGCGTTTCATCTCCGGCTCGGTGAGCACGCGGTTCCAGAGTGTGCATTCGTCGATCAACAGGCGGCCACCCGGCTCAAGCGGAGTGCTGCCAAAGCGTAGATTACGGATATCCAGTGCACCGGAGGCTTCCCCGACCAGCTTGCCGTTCAGGTAAATGCGGTTGCGCGTCTTGCCGTCACCTTCGCGCTGCCAGGTGACGCCGAGTTGCGTCCACTGGTACTGGTCAAAATGCTGGTAGAAGAGAGTGGGGCCATGACCGAAGAGGGCAATCTCGGCATACCAGTTCCACTTGTAGATCATCCCCCCGCCCATGAAGACATAGCATCCGCCCTTCGCGTCCTCGCCCATGCTCCAGAGATTCCATTGCTGCATGCCGCGCAGCCAGAAGGTGAACGTGCCGCGCTCCGTTAGCGCATCGGTGATGGTTGCCGGTATGGCCACCATGCCGGCGCTGGCAGGATTATCGGTGATAAGCAGGGCACTGCCGGTGAGGCCCTCTTTGTAGAACTGGGGTGGCTCGGCGGCCTGGGCGCTCCATTGAGCGGCCCACTGACAGGGGGCGTCGGGGCCGACGTCAGGCAATAGCCCCTGGTCAAAGGAGAGGTGGAACACCGGATCCTGTCCGGCCGCGCGGGCGATAGGCCCCAGAGCCAACACACCGAGGGCGCACAGCGCTAACAGCATCGTGACGCGAATCATAATCCCCCCCTCTTGTTACGCTAAAGTGGCAGAGATGAAGGCTGCTGCCGCAGGTGGGGCTGAAGGTTGCACGCGGGCAGTCCGTGTTCCCGGCGTGGGACGCCCAGGCATGTGGGGCATCCAGAGGCATACGCTGCTCTGCGACCGAATCGGTCAAAGCGTACTTGGCTGTAGGTACTGTTGCTGTGTTCACTATAGCCGAGCACAGCCATCCCGTCAATAGATTGGTCGGTCCACCGCTGGGATAACCACATTGATGTATACGATTGCATCGGATCGTGTGAACAGCGGATATGTTCGCACCTGGTGAAAATGATGTGGCGTTTGCGGTCAGCCCGCATGTAATGTTGGCGCTATGCTATAACCAGCATAGCGTGTCCAGCACAGTGGAGAGCGAGGAATGGCGGTACCCGAGGGAATGGAACCGGATGAATCGTGTCCAGCCTGCGTCTATGATGAGCAATTCGCTCGCGTGGTGGAAACCGTCACCGACGGTATTCTCATCCTGAATGACCAGGGGGTGGTCACATATGCCAATAACAATGCGATACACATTTTTGCGGTACCGCGGCAAGCGCTCGTGGGTCGTTCACCTGATGATCTCGCCTGGCAGTTCTATTCATTGGAGGATGAACGGCTTACCGGAAGTGAGATCCCCTTCATGCAGGTGTTGCGCGAGGCGCGCGCCATCTCGGCGGTCGAAATTGTGCTGGTCCGGCCGGACGAATCGCGCCTGACCTTGCTGATGAATGCGGCGCCACTCTTTGACCCGAAAAGGCAGTTGGAAGGGGTGGTGGTCGTACTGACCGATATCACCCAACGCAAGCGGGATGAGGAGGTACGCGCCCGCCTGGCGGCGATTGTGAGTTCGTCAGAGGACGCGATTATCGGGAAAACCGTCGATGGCATCATCACCAGTTGGAATGCCGGTGCTATGCATTTATACGGGTATACCGCCGAAGAAGTGATCGGACATCCGATTGATATCATCATCCCTCCTGAAGAATTACCAGCCTATCATGCGCTGTTTCGCCGTGTCGCGCACGGCGAGCGCGTGGCCCGGATGGAGACAGAACGTTTGCGCAAGGATGGCGTACGCATCCATGTCTCGTTGAGCCTCTCTCCCATCATCGATGCCCGTAACCGGATCATCGGCATTTCGGCCATTGGGCATGATATCACCGCTCGGATTCAGGCTGAACGGGCCTTGCGCGAATCGGAAGAGCGGTTACGCACCATTTTCAACAGTGTCTACGATGCGATCTTTTTGCATGCGCGCGACGGCGCCATTATCGATGTCAACGATCGCATGCTGGCCATGTACGGGGTGACGCGTGAAGAAGCGCGTCGTATGACCATTGTTCATGATTTTTCCTCGCCGAGCAATCCGCTTGATGAGTTGCCGAGCATCTGGTCTCGCGTCATTGCGGGCCAGCCCCAGTTCTTTGAATGGCTGGCGCGTCGCCCGCATACCGGCGAGGAGTTCTATGTCGAAGTCTACCTGCGCGCGATTCAACTGCATGGCCAGGATGTCATCATGGCTAATGTGCGCGATATCAGCGAACGCAAGCGCGCCGAAGATGAGCGGGAACGCTTGCTGGCGGAACTGGATACGACCATTGCCTCCATCACCGACGGCGTCGTGATTGCCAATGCGGCAGGCGAGGTGATTCGTGTAAACCCGGCCGCGCAGGCGTTGCTGGAATACACGCCGGGCGCCGAGCCGACGACATTTGCCGAGTTGCTCGGCGACATGACGGTCGAAATGCCGCAAAGCTCTCCCTTCCCGCAGGAGATGGTGCCGTTGCAACGCGCCCTGCACGGTGAAGCGATGCAGGGCAGTATTGCTGTGATGGTCACGCGCAGCGGCATGCGCCGCTGGGTTTCGCTGGGCGCCGCGCCGATTCGCACCACCGCGGGCGAGGTGCTGGGCGTGGTGGGAACGTTTACTGACATCACGGAAGTGCATGATACCCAGGAGCAAATGGAAGAGATGCTCCGGCTGATTTCCCATGACTTGCGCGTGCCGCTCTCGGTGATTCAAGGCCACGCCCAGTTGCTCAAAGAAGATCTGGCAGCGAGTGCTGCGCGAGAGGAGTACCAGGCCGGCGTCTTTGCGATTCTACGAAGCGCACAACGGCTGAACAATATGATTCAGGATCTCGTGGATGTGGCGCGCTATGAAGGGAGGAGGTTGCCGCTGACGCGTGAAGCGGTGGTGCTGCCGGAATATCTCACGCGCCTCCTCAGGCGGACGGGGACCGTGTTGGAAACCGAGCGCATCCAGCTGGATATACCCGACGACCTGCCCCCGGTATGGGCCGACTATGACCGGCTGGAGCGTATTGTGATTAACCTGCTGTCCAATGCACTGAAGTATTCTGATCCCGGCACGCCGGTGACCGTGCGCGCCTATCCGCACGACGGTGAAGTGGTGATGGCCGTGACCGACCGGGGGCAGGGCATACCCCCCGATGAAATACCGCTGTTGTTCCAGCGCTACTACCGTGCGCGCGGCGAGAGCCGTGCCGAGGGGATCGGCTTAGGACTCTACATCACTCGTCTGCTCGTGGAAGCGCATGGCGGACGCATCTGGGTGGAGAGCGAATTGGGCAAGGGGAGCACGTTCTTCTTCACACTGCCCCGTGCAACTGCAGGACAAGAAGCATCGTGATCTGTGCTACTCGTCCCGTTGCAAGTGCTGCAACACCGGCGCAAGATGTTCGCGACGAACCTCCTGTTCGCGCTGGGCTGCCTTGGCAAACGGTGTGGCCCCGCGAATCTTGAAGTAGGTGATCTGCTCGCGAATCTCCGGAGGGATCTTCTCGTAGCTCAACTGGCTTGCCGGATCATCCGCCGGAGCAGCGCCCACGGCAACCACCACCACCTCTTTGCCCTGCAGTTGTGGCCAGTATTTCTTCAAGTACCCGACGAGCGGCATTCCACCCGCATATGTGCCGGACATGACGACGACCCGATCGAAACGCGCAAGATCTTTCGCCTTGTTCATTGCGAGCAATTCGGCCCCCAATGCTTCAGCCAACCAGCGCGCATACTGCGCTGTCGAATGGAAAACGGATTTGTAGATCACCGCCGTACGCATAATTCTCTCCCGGTGTCAAACACCGTTCCTGCTGCCATCCATTATAACAGTGAAGGGACAATATCGCCGTGTTTCGTAACCCAGTGTGTGCTGTTGCCGAACATCCCCTGTCACGACAGGGGATGCGTCTGCAGCGTTCAGCGACAGTTCCATTGAAGTTTCTCACGTAACTGTCGCACGGCTTGTCAAACTGCACTAGCTGTGATATCATCATTCAATCCCGTTACCGCTAACCATAGCGCGGTATGGATAAACAATGAATCGATACTCACTGTAGGAGGGAATTACTCATGCGCACACCATCTCAACGGATGGGCTTCACGCTCATCGAGCTCCTAGTCGTCATCGCTATCATTGCCATCTTGGCGGCGATACTCTTCCCGGTCTTTGCCAAAGCGCGTGAGAAAGCGCGTCAGTCGAGCTGCCTGAACAACCAGCGGCAGATCGCCGTCGCCATCCTCATGTGGGCGCAGGACCACGATGAAATGCTGCCCGACTCGTCCAACGTGTGGCCGGAGATCAACGTGGATCGCAACATCCTCATGTGCCCCACCAAAGGCAAAAAGGTCGCCAACGCGTACGTGTACAGCAATCTGGTCAGCAGCAAGTCGCTGGGCGAGTTTGCCTCGCCTTCAACAACTTTTCTCATCGCTGACGGCCAGCATGCCGCCACCACTACCCCGACGGTCACCTATGACAATGTGGCCTACTATGCCGAAGATGCTGATTTTCGGCACAGCAATGTCGCGGTCGCCGCGTTCATGGACGGCCATGTCAGCATCTTCCGCACGCCCTTCCTGCCCACGGGCAATGGGCTGGTACTCTGGCTGGCGGCTGATGTGTTGGGTGCAACCAATAGTAGTGAAGTCACGACCTGGGACGATCTCAGCCCGAAGGGCAACCACATGGTGAGTATGGCCAATGCCGGCGCGGGCGCCAGCCCGCAATTCATCGCCAGTGCCACGCGCAATGGGATGCCGGCCCTGCGCTTCCGCGCGACTGCCCCGGCCGCCAATGTGTCGAACAATGGATTCTTGCGTAATGCCGCGGCGTTCAACCCCAACAATGATGGCGGCGCCGGCGCTACCATCATGGCGGTCGCTGCCCCGAATGCCAATACGCCGGCCGCTCACATCAGTTCCGTGGTGAGCTGCAGCACGACACTCAGCAACTGGACGACCGGGTTCTGCCTGGAGACACAGGCGGGCAATCCGCTCACCGCCAGCACACAGATCAGCGCGTTAAGCTCCTGGTGGGTCTTCCCGAACAAAACTGAGACTGTGGGGGATCACGGCCCTGGTCATTTCCACATCCTCGGGACATCGGTGAGTCCGGCTGCCGGCAACAAACACGCCGTGTTCATTGACGATAACTACTCTGCTTACGATGCCACGCCTGCAACCGTCTATTTCGCCGATACCTTTGTCGGCATGCGCTTCTGCTGCGGTGCCTGGTACTACAACCCGGCGCAGATCGACATTGCCGAAGTGCTGATGTTCACCCCGGCGTTGTCTGACGGCGACCGGAAGAGCGTGATGCAGTATCTGGAGACGAAATACGGCTTGTAAGTCATCGCACAGTCGTGCGTAGACAACGCCCCCTGGTGCAGATGCCAGGGGGCGTTGTCTTGTACGACTACTGATGCGCCTGTACATAATACTTCGCCCCCGCGCTGATCGAGCAACGCGGGGGCGGCGGAGGGGTGTGTCGATCGATTGCTAGATGCCACGCAGGTACGCGGCATCACAACCAAGGTCGTTTGCACAACCATTGCGCTCCTCAATTGACAGGTAATTACGCTCGGTCGCACCGGTATACACCTGCCGTGGGCGGAAAATGCGACCGCCGCTGCGGCGCTGCTCGTACCAGTGGGCAATCCAGCCGGGGATGCGGCCAATGGCGAACATCACGGTGAACATATTCACCGGGATGCCGATGTTGCGCAGAATCAGCCCCGAATAAAAGTCCACGTTCGGGTATAAGCTGCGGCTGATGAAGTAGTCGTCGGTAAGGGCGACCTCTTCGAGCTCCATCGCGATATCCATCAGTGGATCTTCCTGTCCGGTACGCTTCAGCAGATCTTGCAGCGCCTGCTTGAGGATGATGGCGCGCGGGTCGTAGCTCTTGTACACGCGATGGCCAAAGCCCATCAGGCGGAACTTCTTCTCTTTCACCTGTTCGACGATGGTTTTCACGCTCTCGCCGCTCGCGTAAATCTTCTGCAGCATCTCGATGGCTGATTGGTTGGCGCCACCGTGCAGCGGTCCCCAGAGCGCGCACACGCCCGCCGCCACCGAAGCGAAGAGATTGGCCCCGGAGGAGCAGACCATGCGCACTGTCGAAGTGGAGCAGTTCTGCTCGTGGTCGGCATGCAGAATGAGGAACTTCATGAACGCCCCCAGCACCTCGGGACTCGGCTCGTACGGCGCATAGGGGATGGAGAACATCATGTGCAGGAAGTTGCGGCAATAGCTTTTTTCAGGATGCGGGTAGACGATCGGCTGCCCCAGCGATTTCTTGAAGCTAAAGGCGGCGATGGTGCGCACTTTGCTCATCAGCTTGGCGGCCGAGGCCATGAAGTTCTCCTCGTCGTCGTTTTCTATCAGTTCGGGATGGTAGCAACTGGAGGCGTTGATCATGGCCGAGAGCATGGCCATCGGATGCGCACTGGGCGGGAAGCCCTCAAAATGATGACGCAGCCCCTCGTGCAGCATTTCATGTTCAGTCAACAACTGCCGGAAGCGTCGGAGTTGCTGAGGGGTGGGCAATTCACCATAGATGAGCAGCCACGCCACCTCGACAAACGAGCTGTTTACCGCCAACTGCTCGATCGGATAGCCGCGGTAGCGCAGAATGCCCTTGTCACCGTCAATATAGGTGATGGCGCTGGTGCAGGAGCCTGTGTTGCCATAGCCGTTATCCAATGTAATATAGCCGGTGTTACTGCGGAGTTGCGTAACATCAAAGGCATGCTCGTTTTCCGTGCCCACGGTTACCGCCATGTCAAAGGGCGGTTGGCCGGGCAGGTGCAGCGTTGCAGTCTGCGTTTCAGCCGGTACATTCACCTGAGTCATATCCATCATCTGGTTCCACCTACAGTTAGAGTGCCATCGGTGTTATGGGGGAGATTGCCGATGGTACGAAGTATAACGAATTAACGTTTATTTCACAAGACAACAACCTCGGTATCGTATTGCTTTTCGCCGTGCCGCCCAACGTAATCATACGTATACCGGTACCAGCTGCTGCAACCCGTGTTCGCAGTCAGGCTTTGTGATACGAGGAGTAGTGGACGGAATGGCGAACAAGAGGAAGGAGCACGTCATCATTGGCGTGTTACCCGTGTTATCCGCTCGCACATCATACGAGCGAAGAAGGAGCATTTCTATGGTGCGCATGGCCTATATTGTCGTAGTTGCATTGGTGCTGGCCCTTCCCATGCAGGCAGTGGCCGCCACGACTGTCATTGTGAATGGGAAGCAGGCTGCCGTGCCCGTGATCGAGAAAGACGGCAAGGCGTATGTCGATATTATGACGTTGATGAAGCTGCTCGGCGGCAAGGCGACGTACGATGCCGCCAATCATAAGGTGTACATCAACGGCGCAACCGCTACGACAACACCGCAACCCACCAAGACCGCTGCCGCGGGCACCGCGCAACTCCCGGGCGAGAATGCTGAGTTCGGTGTGGTCTATGCCATGCGACAGAGCAATCCGGTCTACTTCACCCTGCTGCGAGCAGAGTATACCACGCAGCGCGTGTGCATCGGCGACCGGCTGTTCGTGCCCAAAGCCGGCGAGAAGTTGCTCGTCATCCATTACGCGTTGCAGAATCCCCAATCGGACCAGGAAGTGCTGGCCCGCTGGGATACATTGCGCTTTACCGTGGTGGATGCGTTCAATATCAATCACGAACAGGTCGACTACGTCGGCGATGAGCGAACGGGCGAGCTACTGGATATGGCGTTAAAGCCGGCGCAAAAAGTCGAGGGGTACACCCTGTTTACCGTACCGGCGAAAGGCGTGGTGCCGAAATTGATGGTGCTGCCGGGCGATGACGGCCCGGTGCTCCGCTATGACCTGCGCGGCAAGGTGACGCCGTTATCGGCGCCTTACGTGGATCCGGTTGATGACACGGGAGCCCATGCACTGGATGTCGTGCCTTTCGAGATGAACACGCCGATCAGCCTGGAAGCATTCGATGCCACGGTGGAGAAAGTGGAGTACAGTGACGGCCCGGTGGGAGATCAGGAACCCGAAGAGGGCGGCAAGCTGGCAATCGTGACGCTCACGGTGAAGAATCAGACGCGAGAGAATCGTGATATACGCTGGGATTCATTTATCCCTGCGCTGTTCACTGAAGACGGCGAGCTACTGGAATGGTACGAAGTGCTGTGGCACGCTACGGCAAATCGTTTGGTGGAGCAGGAGCTCAAGCCTGGTCAAACCCTGCGCGTACGCACGCTGTTTGGCATGCCGGAAGGAGTGGAGCCGAAGCGATTGCAGCTCCGCGAGTCCGACGAGGGACGCACCTACGAGGTGCAGTTACCGTAACACGACGCCAGGACGCATACGTGCCTGCGCCCCCGGCGACAACCGGGGGCGCAGTGTGTTGTACTATGCGTGGGCGATGTATTCGGCCAATCCCCCGCCGTTGATTATGGCATCCTGCAGGCCACGCCTGATCCGGGCTTCGGCATTGAATACCAGCGGGAAGTTCGTATTCTCTCGTCGTGTATGCGCCACGCGTGCATTGCCCCAGGCCTTCACTACGGTACACGCATCCACACGTGCCTGCATCGTGATGTCCAGGTCGTCAGTGTGGAACGACGCTCGCCAGGCGGCAGGTTTGTCATCGGCATCGAAGGAAAGGTCGATAATTTCCGCTTCCGGCAGCCAGGAGGCCTGCCCCTGCGGATCGATGAAGAGACCGAAAGTATAGTACTCCACTTGCTTGCCATGCCCATCTTTCATGAAATAGGCGATGAGAGATGATCCGTCATCAAAGTGCATGGGCGTGTAGAGATACCAACCGACCGGCGGCACGGCGTGCGAGACGACATTGATGCGCGGGTGATCGTAAAAGGCGGTGCCGGATACCGGCAGCACACGGTCCCGGAAGCGCACGGAGCCGTGAATCGCACCGATGGCTAGCCACATGGCAAAGCGATTATTGGGCATAAGGCAGTCGGGCAGGATGGTCACCGTCTTGCAGGCGATGGCAACATCCACCTCCGCCTCGCCGTCCGCCGAAACCATATGCCAATCCATCGTGGGCCAACCGCTGATGCGGATGATCTCCCGATCCCCGTCAATCAGCCGGTTGTCATGAAGATCGGCGGCGACCGTCAACTGATGGGCATCATAGTTGCCAGTGGCCAGCCACTGCACGGCGCCTTCACGCAGCATCAACTCCACATGCAGCATGAGGAAAGAGGAGGATGGTTCATGAGTAGCGCCGTAATCCCGCAGGTCGACCTTGCCACGGCCAAAGCCGAAGCGCGCCCCGAGCACCTCATCGCCGGTGAAGCGGCAGAAGGCCCAGTTTCCCTCGTAATCGTAGCGCGTGTCATCGATGAGCAGATTCCCGAGCGGGAAGGTCGATGCCGGCACCGTGTGGCCGATAACGCCCTCAAAATAAGGTGAGGTCATGCCGGGCAGGGGGAGTGCGATGCTCATACGCCACCTCTGTGATCATAGACAGTACACTAGTGTACCATGATAGAGAACAGTCTGTCTAACAGGCGACGGCAAATAACGTTGCATGACGCTTGCGCGATCGCTTCATCGCAGCCGTTAGTAGCGCGGCGGAGTGTAGATGGTGATCAGGTGCACCGGGGTGTCCGAATGCGCACAGAATCCGCGCACCGGCGTGCCCGCCGGTATATAGAAGGCATCGAACGGGTGCAGGCGTTGCGGCGGCTGATCTTTGATATCCAACACCATATCCCCCTCCAGCACGTACCCGGCCAGGTCGGAGGCGAGCACCTCGTATTCCGGTGCGTCGGCAGGCAGAATGCGCTCGTCGACCACCTCGACGTGGATATTCGTGCGACGGGGCAGCACAAAGGTGTAGCGTCGGTGAGCATCGTTGAGCAGATGCATGGCCTCGGCGCGAAAGATATGGTCTTCTACTCCCAGTGCGGTATCTTCGGCGAAGAACCCACCGAGGTCAGTGCCCAGTGCAGTCAGCAGCTTGCGGAAGGTGCTGATGGTGGGCGAAATGCGCCCGGACTCCACGCCGGTGACATAGCTGGCAGACACGCCGGCCAGCTTACTGAGTTGCCGTATGGAGAGTTTCGCTTGCTTGCGCAAGGTCCGCAGGCGTATGCCAAGTGCCTGTTCATTCGCCAATTGGTCGCTCATGCATCACTTCCCCAATCAGTGCCGATGGTTATAGTATTCGCTTCCACGGGAGAAACACCTTGTCGTACACATCGGAGGCCGTACTGGGTATTGACAACCGTGCATGACGGCATGTATCTTTATACAGAACGCACTGTTCTGTATAAAGCATAACCGTTCCGCTCCACCGATCCTGCGTACTGAAAAGGAGGGTCACACCCCATGGCGATGACGACTGACGAGCAACTGGCGATTTACGGAGGGCCGAAAGCCAAAACCACGCCGAATATCCCGATGTATCCCGGCGGCCTGTCCATAGGCGATGAAGAGAAGCGCTTGGTATTGGAAGTGTTGGATCGCAAGTACCTGTTCCGTTACTACGGCCCCGAGCAGTATCCCTCGAAAGTCGCTGAGTTGGAGCAGGCCTTTGCCGAGAAGTTCGGCGCGAAATATGCGCTGGCGGTTACCTCCTGCACCTCTGCCTTGATCAGTGCGCTGGTGGCGGTGGGGGTGGGTCCAGGCGATGAGGTGATCGTCACGGGATACACCTTCTTTGCCTCCTGTGCGTCGATTGTTGCGGCCAAAGCGGTGCCGGTGATCTGCGACATTGATGACACGCTTACCATGGATCCTGACGACCTCGAGCGAAAGATCACCCCGCGCACCAAAGCGGTAATTGCCGTGCACATGCGCGGCGTGCCCTGCGACATCGAGCGCATTGCCGCCATCTGCCGGAAGCATAACCTCAAGTTGATCGAGGATGTCGCGCAGGCGTGCGGCGGGTCGTTCAACGGAAAGATGCTGGGCACGTTCGGCGATGTGGGGTGCTTCAGTTTCCAATACCATAAGATCATCACGGCGGGCGAGGGCGGCATGTGCCTCACCGACGACCCGAAGCTCTACGATCGCCTGATGGGGTATCACGATACCGCCGCCTGCTGGCGTCCTGACCGTTTTGGCGAAGAGCGGTACGAAGGTGAACTGTTCTGCGGCGTGAACTACCGCATGAGCGAGTTGACCGGCGCAGTCATGCAGGCGCAACTGGGCAAGCTGGATGGGCTGTTGCAGCAGATGCGGCAGCATAAGGCGCGCATCAAGTCGCAAATCGCCGACCTGCCGGGCCTCACCTTCCGTCGGGTGCTCGATGAGGCAGGCGACACGGCCATTAGCCTCATCTTCCTGCTCGATGATCCGGAGAAAGTGCAGGAGTTCGCCACTGCCCTGCAGGCGGAAGGGGTGGCTGCGTCGAGCGTGTTCGGCAAAGGCATTCCCGACTGGCACATTTACTACCATTGGAAACATATCATGCGCAAAGCGACGCCGACTCCCGAGGGGTGTCCCTACACCTGCCCGCATTACACCGCGAAGGGCGGTGAGATTACCTATAGCGAAGAGTCGTGTCCGAAGATTGGCGAGTACTTATCGCGCGCCATCCACCTGGACATCCCCGCCCAAATGACCGAAGACGATTGCGACATGATTGCCAAGGGGATTCGCAAGGTGGCGAAAGCCATCCTCTGAAGGGAGCAGACCCATGCATATCGATGTGTGCCTTGAAGCCGTTTTTGACGATCAGCCGGTGGAACAGCGCATCGCGTTAGTGGCGCAGGCCGGCTACACGCATGCCGAGTTCTGGTTTCACGATGCCACGGCGTATCGCGATGCCTTCCGCACGGAGTTGAAAGACGCCGCGGCCATCCGGCAGGCGTGCGCCGCCGCCGGGGTGACCATCAACAATATCGTGGTCAATGCCTGGGACGGCAGTCTCGGGGGATCGCCGACGCGTGCGGAGGACCTGTCGCGGTACCTGGAGCGCGTGGAAGAAGTGATCGCGTATGCGCAATCGATCGATTGCCATAAGGCCATCACCTGCGCGGGGCTGCTGCAGCCGGAACTCCCGCGCGAGCGCCAGCGCGCTAACCTGGAGCAGGCATACGGCCTGGCCGCCGAGACCGCCGCCAGGCATGACTTCATCTTGCTCGTGGAGCCGCTGAACCTCCATGTCGATCACCCGGGGTACTATCTCGGATCGTCGCAGGAGGGCGCCGACATCGTGCGGGCGATCAATATGCCGTCACTGCGCCTGCTGTACGATGTCTACCACATGCAAATCATGGAAGGCAATCTGCTCAGCAACATCACCCGGCATATCGACATTATCGGGCACTTCCACTCGGCGGGCGTGCCGGGGCGGCATGAGTTGTTCGACGGCGAGATTCACTACCCCGCCGTGGTGCGGACGATCCGTGATCTCGGCTATCAGGGCTGCTTCGGGCTGGAATATTTCCCGGCTATGGCTGACCACCACCGTTCCTTGCAGCAGACACTTGAGTATCTTGGCGCAACTGTCGTACAGTAGGCGTGTGGTGGTAATGTAGCATGATTACAATCGCGATTGAATGGAGCGAAGGCCTGCCGGCCGGTGTCGTTAAGGTGACTCACGGTACACTGGCCGGCATGCGCATTTCTCGCGGCACGGGCACCGTTGAGGGGACGAAGTTTACCGCACAGAGCCCCTGTCGGCTGGAAGTGATGATTGCTGACGAGCAAGTATCATACAACGCGATGCCGACGATGGTCACGGTGCGCACCTCAGAGCATCCATTCACCCTGTTGCTGCGCGACGTATCCCGGGACTACCCCATATGGATTCCGGAATACGGCGTGGTGGTGACGGAAGGGGACGATCCCCGTGCGTTTGCGGAAATCGTAGAAGCGGTGCGTCGGCGCGGAGGCCACACGGAGTTGCAGCGGATCGCCGCAGAACCCGAAGAGAGCTTTGCGGCTGCGGCAGCGGCGGTGCGCCGGGAATATGTGCCGACCTGGTTAGGGCTCAGCCGGGATATGCGCATCTTCGAGATACACTTTCCACCAGGGGAGATCGCGTTTGCGTGCAAGCCGCGCTTCCATTATGATCCGGTCAATATACCCGAACTGGAACATAATCAGCCGCTAACCTATCAGTTCGCGTTCGGCAAGGGCGTCGGCCCGGTGCGTGAGATCGCTCGCCGGCTCGAGGATGGCGTGTTGCCGATCCTGCATGCCGACATGACGGATGATGAAGTGGCGTATCACGCCACCGCCTTTGTCTCTTGCGAGCAATCACCACTCACCAGCGACGCGCTACGCGGCACCCACTTTTTAGTGGCCGATGCCCATGGCTGCGGGAATATGCAGACCGAGGAGCAAGCCGCACAAACACAAGCCTTGCAGCCCGGCGAGATGGTTCGGGAAGAGGAAACCATCCTCTACCTCCGCATGCAGGCGGTCAATCATGGCAAAGTTCCACGTTATGCCTGGTTGAAGCTGCCGCAACCGGCAGGCCTGCCGATGACGTATGACGGTGGGTGTGCGACGATATCGTCCAGCGGACGTGTCTGCCATGTGGCCCGACTGAATGGCGAGCCGGTAGCCAAAGGCGAGTTTGCCGTGCTGTTGAAGCCGCAGGAGACGGCGACCCTGGAGTGCTTCCTGACCCACCAGCCGATCCCGCGCGAGCGCGCCGTGGCTTTGCTCGAGCAGTCCTTCGCGGATCGGCATGCCGAGTGTCGGGCATTATGGCAGGCAAAGCTGGCCGAGGGAACGCAGATGCACCTGCCTGAGCCGCGCATTGACGAGATGGTGCGGGCCGGGCTGTTGCACCTGGATCTGGTCACCTTTGGATTGGAGCCGGACGGCGCCGTAGCCCCCACCATCGGGATCTACTGTCCCATCGGCTCGGAGAGTGCGCCGATCATCCAGTTCATGGACTCGGTGGGATGGCATGCGCTGGCGGAGCGCGCGCTGCAATATTTCCTCGATAAGCAGCATGCTGATGGCTTCATGCAGAATTTCGCCAACTACATGCTGGAAACCGGGCCGGCGCTGTGGACGATGGGGGAGCACTATCGCTACACGCGCGATGAGGCCTGGGTGCGGCGGATCGCCCCGCAACTGCTGCGGGCGGTTGATTACCTGCGCACCTGGCGTGCGCGGAACCAGAGCGAGGAATTGCGCGGGCGGGGGTACGGCTTGATGGATGGCAAGGTGGCCGATCCGGAAGATCCGTTCTTCGCCTTTATGCTCAACGGCTTAGCCTACCTGGGGATGATCCGGGTGGCGGAGATGCTGGAGAGTATCGCCCCGTCGGCCTCCAGGGCGGTGGCGCAGGAGGCGGCAATGTTGTGCGAGGATCTGCGCGCAAGCATCGAGACGAACCTGGCCGAATCCCCGGTCGTGCCGTTGGGCGATGGCCGTTGGTGCCCGACATTAAGCCCCTGGGCGGGCGGTCGCGGTCCGGTGGGCTTGTTCACCGATATGGAACAATGGTGGACCCATGGGGCTTTTGCCGCGCGCGATTCGCTGATTGGCCCGCTGTATCTTATCTTATCCGAAGTGCTGTCGCCACAGGAGCAGATCAGCACCTGGCTGCTGGAGTACCACGCGGAGTTGATGCATACGCGCAACGTAGCGATGAGCCAACCGTACTACAGCCCGCACCCGTGGGCGCATCTGCAGCGGGGCGAAGTCAAGGCGTTTCTCAAGGAATATTACTCGGCGATGGCCGGGTTAGCGGATCGCGAAACCTACACCTTCTGGGAACATTTCTATCATGCCAGCCCGCATAAAACGCACGAAGAGGCCTGGTTCCTCATGCGGACACGCTGGATGCTCTACCGGGAGCGTGGAGAGGGGTTGCACCTGTTATCCGCTGTGCCGCGTGCGTGGTTGGCGCAGGGCCGGCACATCGATATCCTCAACGCCGCAAGCTACTTCGGCCCATTCTCCCTGCAGGTGGAGTCCGACGTCGATCATGGGCGCATCACGGCTCGGGTGATCTGTGCGACAGAGCGCAAGCCATTGAGCATAACGCTGCGCTTGCCGCATCCAGACGGGCAACAGGAAGGCCGCGTGAATATCGGTGTCTATGATCCCAGTACCGAAACGGTCACGATCCCGGCGTTCAGCGGAGAGGCGGAAATTGTCCTGGAGTTCACCGGATCGTCCACATAGCTGTCTGGCGCTGCCGAAGGCTTACGAAGCTTGCGCAATGCACGGTGCCCTGTACGTGCGGTGTGCGAAGGCGTCCAGGGTCAGCAGCACGCTGTTGCCGATTTTCTCCGTGGTGATCCACAAGTCAATCGGTGCATTGGACTCAGAGCTGCGCGTAAGATGTGCGGGCACGCGGTAGTGGCTTTCGCCGGTGGTGAAGGTGTCCATCACCGTACGCCGGATCGCGCACCCCGAACAATGCACCGTCTGTCCGCAGCCTTCAGGCCGTCGCGCGTATGCGCATTCGAAGACATCGCCGCCCAACTGGTCGTAGATCGTTTCCAGCGACTTGTTCAGCAGTTCACAGGCCGCCGTGTTCGCCGCGGTGAGTTGCCCGGCGCAGTTCATCACGAAGATGGGTATGTGCAGGCTGTCGATGTAGCGCTGCAGCGCCACACCCGACTGAAACTCGATATTGTCTTTGCACGAATCACAGATGGTGTGTGTGACCATCTCATCATCGCCCTCTTCTGCAATGACGGTCGTGCACCAGGCGCAAACACGCTTCATGAGGCCACCATCCCTCTGGAATCGATAGATACTATGGCGTGACGATCAGGCAACCGCAACGGCGATTGTCGTTCTCTACGGACATTATACCGCGGGTTGCATGTATATTCCATATTGCCACATTAGTCACCGAAATGATCGTGTTTAATGTTATAAAAAAGGCCGCCCGCTCTGCAGGGGCGGCCTTACTATGGTACGGTGATCGAGGGTCAGAACCAATCACGGTTGAATGCGATGCCGACCCAGCGGTGATCGCCGTAGGTGCCGGCCTTCAACGTGAGCCCGGTGTTGGCGGGCATGTAGGTGATGCCGGTAATCAGATCAGCGCCGTCATGCTGCACCACTGCGCCCAGCGTGGGCACGAACAGGAACTGCAGACCACCGAACAGGCCGTCATGTCGCTCCTCGCCGAGCAGAGTCGCGTCTTCCGTGCCCAGGCCCAGATGCGCGCGCACCAGCGGCGGGCCGGGGGTCTCTCTCAGGAAGAAGGTCTTGGCGGCCGCAACAAAGTACGAGGGATCATCGGAAGCCTCTCGGAACAGAGGGTTATTGGTGGTGGCTTCGCCGGTCAGGTTGCGCACGCCGATCACGACATCCGGCTGCGTGTTTGTCTCTGACAGCACTTTCACGCTGCTCACCAGCACGATGGACTCCTTGTCGTTGTCCACATCCGCGCGATGCACATCCAGTTCCAGCCAGTCGGTGATGCCCACGTAGAGCGTCTGGTAGTTCACATGCTGCGGCGCACCCGCCGGCATGTCCAGATCGAGGTAGTACACTGCGGCATCTACCTCGCCTTGCTTCAACTGGTTGGCGGTAGGCATCGTCACGATGTCGGCGGCCCAGATCGTCGCTGTCAGCGCCAGCAACAGGGCAAGCATACAAAACCGCATAGGGGGCCTCCTCACAGGCAGTGAATAAGTGCTAATTATATTCAGCAATATGTGTACGATATCCTACATTAGCTGAAGAATAATTTATCGCTTCCCCACCGTGCGTCTGAGGATGTGACAAGGGTTTACCCGAAACGCCAGGCGCAGTACAATGGCGGTGGCCGGTCCTGCCGGCGTTCGGACAGTTTCTAAGAGCCTGTGAAGCATAGATGTTTGTCCAGATCGCGCCGCGCTCCTGGTGTCAGGCGCGAAGGGCGTGTGACGGCGTATCCCGGGGTGATACGGTGAACACGCCCGCCAAAGCATGACGCCGGGAGAGCAAGCGAGGTGGCGAACAGATATGCTTCAACAGGCTCTAAGGGAGGCATCCACATGATCAGCGAAGTTCGCCCCGGCGTGTTCTGGGTGCATCCGCCCGCTGGCGGGGAAATGTACGTGGTGAAGACGACGGCGGGATTGGTGCTCGTAGACTCGGGATTCTTCGAGCACCGGGAACTCATCCTCGACGACCTCCGGCAGGCGGGGCTTGATCCGCGGGAGATCGCGCTGGCCTTCATCACGCACGCGCACTGCGACCACATCGGCGGCATGGGCTGGTGGCAGCAGGAATTCGGTGTTCCGGTGGTTGCCCACATGCATGCCGCTGACCCGATCGAACAGGCTGACCGCATCGTCACGGCCGCCGAACTGCCCTTTGCCAACATCTCGTCTGCGTTGCTCCCCTGTCCGGTGGCGCACCGCGTGCAGGGTGGGGAGACGTTTACGGTGGGTGAGCGCAGCTTCGAGGTGATCTACGCGCCGGGCCACACCATCGGCAGCATCCATATCCTCTCCGGGCAGGAGCTCTTCGTTGGCGACACCGTGTACGCCAACGGCGGCATCGGGTGGGTCGATATCCACTGGGGGTCCAACCCGGAGGATTATGTCGAAACGCTGGAGCGCATGCGCAAATTCCTCGGCAAGCTTGCGCTGGCCGGGCACGGCGAACCGTATGAGCTGCTCATGCACCACATCGAGCAGGCAAAGAGCTTTGCGTCATTCTACATCCTGCCAGCGCACGGTTTTGGAATGCCGCGCGTGCCCAGCGCATACTGAACGGTATACGATTTCGCCCCACGTTCTAGCGCAACTGGAGCAGCACCAGCGTGCGCAGTTCCGCCTCGGGAGTCTCGGCCGGATCATCCCAGTAGATCTCATAAGCAATGCCCGTGCCCTCCAGCCCCTGCTCCTGCATCCATTGCATCAGGATCGCATAGGCCGGCTCGATCGCCTGGTACGCCCCGGTATGCACACAGGAGGCATACGCACCCGCAGGTAGGCTGCTCGAGATAATCTCCCCCTGGCCGGGCAGCGATTCGGCGACCGGGATGCCCATCTCCACATCCAGGTCCTGCATGTCGCAGTTGAAATACCCGACATAGGGCGCGCCCGCCGACTGCACGCCGGCAGCCTGCAGGTAGGCGCAAATACGGCCGTACGCTTCGCCGATCGCCTGTGGAAGGTCTTGCGCCGCGGTGCGCGTGCGGATGGCGAGAGTGGCCTGTTCCGGGTGTTCGAGGATCGTGCACTGATACGACATTGGGCGATCTCCTTGGTTGCCATCCTAGCACGGAGCGCCCCCTCTGCCTAGCGAACAAACGAAAATTTGATGTAGAGCCGGCGAAACTGCACAGGGCTGCGTAGACTGGTCATGCCGCAGTGTGCCCGCTATAATGCAATCATCCACGAAAGTTGTGATGTTATGACCTTCATCGCCGATCTGCATATCCATTCGCGTTACTCGCGCGCCACCTCGCGGGAGCTCTGCTTTGAGGAACTCTATCGCTGGGGCCGGAAGAAAGGCGTCACGCTCATCGGCACGGGCGACTGCACGCATCCCGGCTGGCTGGCGGAGATCCGCGAGCGGCTTCTCCCGGTGGGCGACGGCGTCTTTCGCCTGCGTGACGAGCTGCGCCCGGCCGAGGAATTGCCCGGCGCCGACGACATTCGCTTCCTGCTCACTGGCGAGATCAGCACCATCTACAAAGCGGACGGTGCCACCCGCAAGGTGCATCACCTCGTCTGCCTGCCTGACCTTGCATCCGCCGAGCAATTCGCCGCCCGGCTGGAGCGCATCGGCAATATCACCTCGGATGGCCGCCCCATCCTCGGCCTCGATTCGCGCGACCTGTTGGAGATTTTACTCGAGTCCTCGCCCCGTGCCGCGCTCATTCCCGCGCATATCTGGACGCCGTGGTTTTCCGTGCTCGGGTCTAAATCCGGCTTTGATTCTGTCGCGGCCTGTTATCGCGATCTGGCCGGACACATCTTTGCCGTGGAAACCGGGCTGTCCTCCGATCCCCCGATGAACTGGCACGTCTCCAGCCTGGATCGGTATGCGCTGGTGAGCAACTCGGATGCCCATTCCGCCGCCAAAATCGGGCGCGAAGCGAATGCCTTCACCTGCGAGGTGGGGTATACCGCAGTGATGGAGGCGCTGAAGCGCGTCACCCCCGGCTTCTGGGGCACCATCGAGTTCTTCCCCGAGGAAGGCAAGTATCACGGGGATGGCCACCGCAAGTGCGATTTCTCCTGCATGCCGGAAGAGAGCCGTGAGCTCGATGGTCGCTGCCCGGTCTGCGGCGGACTGCTCACGTTGGGAGTCGAATACCGCGTGCTGGAACTCGCCGACCGCCCGCGCGGCGCGCGACCGGAAGGGGCGGCGAATTTCCAGAGCATGCTCTCGCTGGCGGAAATTCTCGGTGAGCTGTATCAGACCGGCGCGGGCAGCAAGAAAGTGGCACTTGCGTATGAGCACCTGCTGGCCGCGATCGGGCCGGAATTGTACATCCTGCGCGAGGCCGAACTCGACCAGATCCGCACCGCGGGCGGCGAACTCCTCGCCCGCGCCATCGAAAAGATGCGCGCCGGCAAGGTCCATGCCATCCCCGGTTACGATGGCGAGTACGGCATTATCACCGTCTTCGATGAGGATGAACGCGCCGAGGTGTTGGGGCAGATCCAGCTCTTTGGCGGGCTGCCATTGGTGACGACTAAGAAGGTGGAACCGCATCCCCGCCAAGCGGAGCGCCCTGTTGAGGCCGCTCCGACTTTAACGGTCGAACAGGGGTTGAGCGCGGAACAACAGCGTGCCGTGCAACACCCGCCAGCCCCGCTGCTCATCGTCGCCGGCCCCGGCGCCGGGAAAACACGCACGCTGGTCGAACGCATCCGCCATCAGGTGCAGGCGCACGGCATCGACCCCACCGGCATCCTCGCCCTCACCTTCTCCAATCGCGCCGCGCGCGAAATGGCCGAACGCCTCGACGCCTGCCTGCTGCCCGGGCGGCCGCTGGTGGCCACCTTTCATAAACTCGGCTACCGCGTCATCGCCGAACAGCGCGCGCGGCTAGGTCTGCCCGATCCGGTCGCCATCCTTCCCGAGGATGAGGCGGATGCGCTCTTTGCCGCGCATGCCGCACAGGCGAAGGTGAAGAATCGGGAGGCGCTGGAGCAGGCGCTCGCGCTGCACTTTGCCGAAGCGCCCGGTGACCCGGATGCCCTGCGCGGCATCGCTGAACGCCTGCGTGGTCTGGCTCCCGCCTATGCGGAGGCAAAACAGGCGCGCGGCCTGCTCGATTTCGCCGACCTCCTCGTGCTCCCGCTGGCGTTGCTCGCCGAGCATGTCGAAGTGCGGGCGTATTACCAGCGGCGTTGGCCGCATGTGGTGGTCGACGAATACCAGGATGTCAACGTCTTGCAGTATCACCTGCTGCGCCTGCTCTGCCCGCCGGGCGGCGATCTCTGCGCCATCGGCGACCCCGATCAGGCGATCTACGGATTCCGCGGGGCGGACGTGCGCTACTTCCTACGCTTCCGGCAAGACTACCCTGATGCCGCGCAGATCGAACTCACGCGCAATTACCGCTCCAGCCGCACCATCGTGCAGGCCAGTGGACAGGTGATTGCGCCCGGCAGCTTGCTCGGGCGACGCACGCTGTGGAGTGATCGCGCCGGTCCCGCCATCGAGGTCGCCGGCCTCGCCTCGCCGCAAGCGGAAGCGGAATACGTGGTGCAGACTATCGAAGGATTGCTGGGCGGCATCAGCCATTTCTCCATCGACTCCGGCCGCGGCGGCGACGGGGCGGGCGAGGGGTTGGCATTCAGCGATATGGCCGTACTCTATCGCACGCATGCCATGGGTGAGGCGGTGCAGCAGGCCCTGGAGCGCAGCGGCATCCCGTACTTGCAGGCGTCGCGCAAGGCACTGTTCCAACGCGCGGATGTGCGTGAAGTGCTTGGGTTGCTTGATCCGGCGGTCGATCTCCCTGCCGAAGAAGCGCTGCTTGGCATCTGTCGGCATCGCGGCATGACCGAGGAAGTGCTGGCGCAACCGCCGTGGACGGTGTTGCGGCAACTGGCGCGCAGCGCGGGGGGCATCGCCGCCTTCCTACGCGAGACCACCCTGGAGCAGGATATCGATATCGTTGATCCCAGTGGCGGTCGCGTGTCGCTGATGACCGTGCATGCCGCCAAGGGGCTGGAGTGGGAGGTCGTTTTCCTGGTCGGCTGTGAGGATGGCAGCTTCCCGCATGCCCACGCCCCCGGCGACGAAGAGCGCCGTCTTTTCTACGTGGGCATGACGCGCGCGCGCCGCCGCCTGTATCTCGCCTATGCGAAGACGCGCGTGCAGCATGGCGAACATCTGGAGCGCGAGGTTTCGCCCTTCGTGCGCGACATCGAGGAGCGCCTGCTGCAGACGTACACCCCGGACTACCGCCGCCCTAAACGCCCCGATGCCGGACAACTCGCGCTCACCGACCTGCTGGATGCGTGATGTCCGCTACGGCAGACGGAACTGTAGCGCCTTCCCCGCCTTCACGGTGATCGTCCACGAGCCGAGATCATCGTAGGTGGTGAAGATGCCCGTTTCCTCCGTGCCCTGGCGATGTGCCGCGCGCAGCGTCACCCGGTACACGCCCTCCTTCACCCCGCGCAGGGTGGTCTCGCTGCCCTGCACATCGACATCGATCACCGGGCCGCCGAAGTCGATCTTGGCTCCCGGCAGCGGCGATTGCTTCTTCGCGGTTAACGGGGTGAGCTGGATATTGTAATCACCCGTCCCACGCCCGATGACCAGGTGCAGCGTGCCGAAGGTGCTCGGGCTGATTGCCAGCGAGGCGGTGAGTTTTGAGGTGGCTTTAGGTACGTCCACCACTTTCCAGTCGAGGTAATGCTCGCCGTACCGCACGTACAGCAAATATTTACCGGGCGGAATATTAATATGCTGGAAGGTGAGTCCCGTCTGCTTATGCCATTTCAGGCCCGTGCGCCGGGGCTTGTAGGTGTCACACCAGACGTGTCCGGAGTCGCCGGTGGGCGTCATCCCCGCCATGTTATTGATCTGATCGCCCTTCTCCACCAGTGCCACATACCCTGCCTGCACATTCTCCGTCAGCTTGCCTTTGAAGTAGATCGGCCCGCTGATCTCCGCGGCAAACGCCCCGGCAGCGCACAGCAGCAGCGCAGACAACCATAGGCAACGCATGGCATCCCTCCTTGACAGTGTTCTTCCATTTTTCGTGGAAAAAATCAGCGGATGAACCTTAAGAAGCTGTTTTAAAAAGTATCTGTCCTTGGATACCGCCGAGATTTTTTCGACTGACGGGAGGGGGAGTCCGCGAGTGTGTGAGGACATACATGAGAGGACTGCCCCTCCCGTCAGGCGGAAACAGAGCAAGGCACATGGGGCAGAGACGTTCAACACAGCTTCTCAGAGACGATCTTACGCTGGACCGCGATGGTCTGCTGCCAAGATCGTTGCCACGGGCGGGAAGGGGGTGCTCACGATCTCGGCATTGACAGGAAGACGAGCTAGCGTGTATATTCCCGTGTGATACAGGAAGACTGCGCAGAGTAATCGCGAGATTAGGCTGCAGGTATGCCGGCAGACCATCATCAGATGGCTGCCGTTGTGTTTGGTTGGTACATGAAGGGGCCTGTCCCCGTCATTTGCAGGCCGGCAAGCGCTCGGTGCTCCGAGACTTGTCGGCCTGTTCGCGTTCAAACAGCGAGGAGAAGACAATGATCGTTCAAGTGGGCATCCTCATGGGGAGTGATTCTGACCTGGGGGTAATGCGCGAGGCGTCCAAGGCGCTCGAGGAACTCGGCATCGGTTGCGAAATCCACGTGATGAGCGCGCATCGCACGCCGGACGATGTGGCTACTTATGTGCGCGCTGCCGCGGATCGGGGTATACGGGTACTGATCGCTGGTGCGGGCGGGGCCGCGCATTTGCCGGGCGTCATCGCCGCGCACACCACGTTGCCGGTTATCGGCGTGCCGATCGCCTCATCGTCGATGACGTTGGGCGGACTCGATGCGTTGCTCGCCATCGTACAGATGCCCTCCGGGGTGCCGGTCGCCACTGTCACGATCAATGGCGCGCGCAATGCGGGCCTGCTGGCGGCGCAAATTATCGCGACGTCGGATGAGGCGGTGCGCACCCGCTTGCAGGAGATGCGGGTAAAGATGGCCGAGAGCGTGCGCGCGAAAGATCGCGCGATTCAAGAGGCCTGACGTGGGAACAATCTCATTTCCATGACGAAAAATACTGACGAACGTGGCAGACGGCGCTGATGGCCGGTTACAGTCTGCAGGCCAGTGCAGCGTGCCGCGATTTTTACGGCAGACCTGAACACAGTTGTAGAGGTTGGAGTCAATGCATCGAGTAGTTACATCGCTATTGGAATCGCTGTTGCCCACCGGGGTATCGTATTCCATGCCACAAACACGCCAGGAGTTAATCGAGCTCGCACTGGGCGGCCATGGGGAAGATCAGTACGAGGTCGCCTATGATGTGCCGGGGCACGGCCGGATCACCGAAGCCATCGTGACCCGGTGTCGGAACGGCCTGGCGGTCAACTATGCTGACGCCTATATGCGGCGGCGGGATCCCGATTGCCTGGTGGTCGGCGACGAAGGCGTGACGGGCAAGGAACGGTTTTCGACGCGCTTTGGCGCCGACTTTCAGCCCGTCCGCTCCGAGATTCTCACCTGGCTGGCCCAGCAGGAATTGCTGGTCTATGCGTTTACCACCGGGTTGAGCCATATTGGCTATGACGCACTGGTCATCGCCCCGAAAAATGCGGCATTTTTCGCGCTGGCCCTGGCGGACCTGCAAGGGATGCTTCCCCTCGAAGCGATTACCGACGACTTCGCCCCGCGCTCCATCATCTACATCGCGCCGCCGTTCCGGCATACGTTGTGCGAGGGACGGCAAGTCGTCGTGCACCATCGCACGGACGCCTGCCACGAGATCTTCTCGCTCAACCTCTATCCCGGTCCCAGCGCCAAGAAAGGCGTGTACGGTGTGCTGCTCTCCATTGGCGCGCAGGAAGGGTGGCTGACGGCGCATGGCTCCACCGTGCAGGTCGTCACCCCCTATGACAATGTCGTCACGATGATGCACGAGGGGGCCAGCGGCGGTGGGAAAAGCGAAATGTTGGAATATCCGCATCGCGAACCGGACGGCCGCCTGTTGCTGGGGAAAAACACGGTTACCGGAGAACGGCGCTATGTGTCGCTGCATCAGGGGTGCCAGTTGCGCCCGGTCACCGACGACATGGCGCTGTGCCATCCGACCTTGCAGCACCACCCCTCCAAGCTGGTCGTCCACGACGCGGAAGATGGCTGGTTTGTGCGGATCAATCACATTACGCACTACGGTACCGACCCGCACCTGGAACAACTGTGCGTGCATCCGCCGGAACCCCTCATCTTCCTGAACGTCGGTAGCGTGCCGAACAGCACCTGCCTGATCTGGGAGCATACCGAGGATGCCCCGGGGAAGCCGTGTCCGAATCCCCGTGTCATCCTCCCCCGGCGAGTGGTGCCTGATGTGGTGAATGAGCCTGTCGAAGTGGATGTGCGCAGCTTTGGCGTGCGCACGCCGCCCTGCACGCGCGAGCTACCGACCTACGGCATCATGGGACTGTTCCACGTCATCCCACCGGCGCTGGCCTGGCTCTGGCGGCTGGTGTCGCCCCGCGGCGATGCCAACCCCAGCATTACCGATACTGCGGGCATGAGCAGCGAAGGCGTCGGCTCATTCTGGCCCTTTGCCACCGAACGGCACGTGGATTTTGCCAATTTGCTCCTCACGCAAATCTGCGATACGCCGGGAACCCGCCATGTGCTCATTCCCAATCAGCATATCGGCGCCTGGAAAGTCGGCTTCATGCCGCAGTGGATTGCCCGAGAATATCTCGCTCGCCGGAGCGGAGCCCGCTTCCGCCCTGATCAGCTCACGCCCGCCCGCTGCCCCTTGCTCGGGTATGCGTTGGCGTCGATGGTCGTGGAGGGTTCGCAGATCTCCCCCTGGTTCCTGGAGGTCCAACTGCAGCGCGAGATTGGGGAAGAGGGGTACGATCAAGGCGCCGAGATTCTGACGCGCTTCTTCCACCGAGAGCTGAAGCCATACCTTGATGAGCCGGATCTGCTTCCGTTGGGGCGCGAGATCATCACCTGTTGCCTGGATGGCGGCAGCGTCACTGATTATACGCAGTTGCTCACGCAGAAGTAACCATCACACACACCGCCGCCCCGGCACCTGGGCACCGGGGCGGCGACGGCATTAGCGATATCCGAGCCGGTTACTTCGTCTTCACGCGGAAGACGACCATGGTATGATAACGGAACGGCGGCACGCTGATCTGCGCTGTGCCGTTCGTCATCGTCGCCTGCAGCGCGGTCTCCACCGGCTGTTGCTCCTCCTCGTAATAATACGGGCGCATCGCCGTCACGCTCTGCAACTGGCCGTTGCCGATCAACGCGTCGATGGTCACCCCGGCCAGCGGCTCGGGCTCCACCGTCCACTCCAGATCCCAGCGCTTGGTGGGCGGGATGCGCACCAGATGCACGATCAGGTCGTGACCGTCTTCGCGCTCGCGTGTATACACCGTGCGCTTCCACCAGAGTTCCCCTGCTGGCGCGTTCACCACAATCGTCTGCTGGTCAGCCGGCAGCGTTTTGATGTCCGGCGCCCAGAAGAAGCGCGAGTAGCACGTCATGAATTGCAGCCACGGCCGCATGCTCGGGCGGAAGAAGGTGACCACGTGAAACTGCGAGGCGGTGATTTGCGCGCCGAAGTAGTTCAACGTGGGCCAGCCCCAGCGCGACGGACCGGGCTCATCCTTGTCGACCGGCGAGATGCCGTAATAGCCCGTGATCATGTTCGCCCCGTACGGCTGGATGATATGGTCGCGCTCCTTCAACAGCATATTGAAGTACCCTTCAGGCGTGCCGTCAGGCTGCTGCGAACCGATCAAGCTGTGCTGGTACTCGACGAGCAACATGACGTTCTTGAAGCTGGTGACCGCCCGCATAGCGTCATCTTTGGTGTCACCAACCGTCGTCGTCCCTGAACCGAGGGCACACTTCATGCCGTGGGGGATATAGTATTCGTTGCTGCCGTAGGACCAGTTGAACCAGGTGCCGAACTGCGGGTCGTCCTGTTTGAGAATTTCGTTAAAGAGACGATGGTTGCGAGCATTGAGGCGGACGTACTCATCGTAGCTATCGGTAGGCACGTTCAATGTGCCATCGTAGTTGTAACCACGGTAGACGCCAACATTGCCATCGACATAGATCCCTGCCGCTCCGAGCTCTTTGGCGTAGGTCTTGATGCTCTCCGCCATGTGCCTGATCACGTCTTCTCTGGCGCTGTTGACCATGGTGTGATGCCAGCCGGTGAGCTTGCGATCGAGATACGGTTTGGCCACTTTGCGTTTCGGCCCGATCTCCAGCGGCGATGCCAGCTCCATGGGATTGGGATATCCCCCGTACACCGGGTCGACCGAGTACTGCCCGTTGGCGTCAAACAGCACGAACTCGGGATGCCGGCGGGCGATCTCGTACCCCATCTGCCCGCCCAGGGCGAGATTCTGATAGAAGGTGCCCATCACGCCCAGATTGCGGAAATGGGTGTAATACCCCTTGCGATGAGCCATAATCACGTGATACCGCGCCTGCCCTGAGAGGTATTGCTCGGTATCCGTCATATACGCACCCCAATCGGAGGGTTCGCTGGCAAAGTTATGCATCTGGTTCATATAAGTCACCCAGGGATCGACACGGTAAGCCGGCGATTGCGCACCATAGGTGTGCTGTTGCACGCGGAACCACTCGGCGGCCACCGCGTAGAACTCACGCCAGGTGTCGACCACCGCGCCCGCCTCGTCCACAAAACGCACCTCCAGCGTGCGGCCATACGTCTCCGGCCCGACGCTGTAGCGCACATCCCAGTGGCCCTGCTGCCCGGCCCCCAGCGTAAACGCCGTGCGCCCTACCTCACGCCGGGTGTCCAAGTCACTGATCAGCGTGGCGATCAACGTGCCCTGCTGCCCAGTTGCGCGGGTATTCGCCACGGTCACGTGGGAGGTCGCCGATTCGTTTTCGTTGTAGCGCACCTTGTTTGACTTGATCTCAGTGATGGTGACCGTGTCGGGGCGCGCGGCGCGCTCGCCGGGCTTATGGACGTCGGGCTTGTCCGGCGCGGGGGAGGCGGCAACCGCGGCCGGTTGCGCGTTCGTCTGCTGCGGGGCATTCGCTGTCGACTGGCCGAGCAATTGCCGGCACACGCGCGTCCAGACGATCATGTCGTTGTAGTGGACCGCTGCCACGGTTTTCAACCCTTTCGTCGTCACATACGGGCTGAGTTCGTCGGTGTGCTTGACGATAGCTTCTGCCAGTGCCTTGTCGATCTTAGCGGATGCCTTCACGGCCTTCACCGCTTCCGCAAAGGAGGCCGACCACTGCAGGAATGCCTCATCCACCGCCACCCACTCCTGGTTCTCCACCAACGCGCCCTTCCCATACAGTGTTACCGCATCGTCAACCGCCAGCGCCATCGCCGCATCCGTCGGCGCGATATCCATCTCATCCACATCCACCATGCCCTCGGGCACTGATAGCGCGGTATGCACATTGTGCAGGTCGTCCCTGCTGCGCAGGATAAAGCGATAGCGCACCCAGTGCTCCGAGTTCACCTGCACATCCAGATGCGGCACGCGAACGCCGCCATACGTATTGCCGTTCTCGAATTTGTAGCCGAGAAAACCAAAACGCAGCACACCCGTGCCGCGCGTCCAGAAGGTGACAAGGTTCACCGGTTCCAACGGCAGACCGTGATAGGTTGAGAGGAAGCCGTCTTTCCCTTTCAGGCGGATATAGCCGTCATTGTACTTGCCGCCGGTGGCGAACCACTCCAGCGTCACATTCACGCCGTACCCGCTGCACCAGGCCGGAAAGCTGTCGGCGTCCGGGCACGTCCAACCAGCCTGGCGCAGCTTATCGACGTTCTCCTGCGTGAAGTAGGGCTTCACGCCCCCCTTGGTATTGAAGTCGCCGTTACGCACATAGTGGCTTGCCGCGTGTAGCGGGGAGGAGGCCAGCAGTGCGATCGCCAATAGCGTCAACAGCATCCCCTGCCAGGGGAAAATCCAGGTGTGTTGATCTTTCATGGGTGCTCCTCCTCGTCAGACGTTCAACCAGGTGAACAGATTTTTCATCAGCGTGTACCAGCCGTCCCAGTCCCACCAGGCAGTCTCGCCCGCGGCAGGATCGCCGTTCGGACTGAGCGTCAACAGCGCGACACGTCCTTTGCCATAGCGCCCGAGCACCAGGCTCGGTTTCCCGCCGGCGGTGAGCGCCACGGTGGCGCCGGGTTTGGGCGTCACGGCGTGCTGCCAGTAGACGCGCGGGGTTTGTGCAAAGGCGACGCCCTGCATCAGCGCTTTCCCGTCGGGCGCAGCCTGGAGCGCCCAGGACTTGCCCTTGCCCGCCCACTGCATATCGAAGGGGCCGGACAGGGTGGCGGGCAGCACCTCCAGGAAACGCGACCCCTCAAATTCCCCGTTGCCCAGCGCATACGGCCCGCCGGTCACCAGCAGGCTGCCTCCCTGCTCCACGTAGTCGCAGAGCATCTCCATCGGGATATCGCCGAGCGCGCGGTAGTTCACATCGCCCAGGATGATCAGATTGTAACCGAACAGTTCTTCGTAACTCCCCGGGAAGGACTCGATGCCGTTGGGCGGGCAGTTGACCCAGGTGAACTGCGGGGCTGCCCCACCGCGGCTCTTCCACCCCTCTACCGCGTCGTCGAACGCAAAGAAGTCGGTGTACAGCCCGAAGGCCGCAAAGACGCGGAACGTGTCCGGCGTGGGGCGGGGGATGTCGGCGAAGTCCGGCTTGTCGATCGTTTTGACTTTGCGCGGGGCTTGCACAAAATAGGCATCGCCCTTGGCTTCGGGCAACGCGCCGCCGCCGGTGGCGAAGTGGCTGTAGCGCCGTTCATGCTCATAGATATCACCGGCGTAGAACAGCTCGTACTGTTCGGTGGTCCCTTTGCTCTGCACGGACACCCGGATCAGCAGGCCGTCTGCCGTTTTTCTGGGGGTGCAGGTGAGCGCGTGGCGCATCTGTTTCCCCCCGATCGCCTTGTCCGTCCATGAACGTTTCACGATGACCTGTTTGCTCTTCCAGTCCATCACCATGATGGTGGTTTCGGCATTGGGCAACGGCTGCCCCACCGCCATGACATCGTGCGTGATATGCACATCCTTGCCCTTCTCGCGCGCGGCGATGTTGGCGACAAGGCGCTCGGAACCATACACAAAACCGTCGAAGCCCGTCACCGGCTTCACGCAGTAGCGGGTGGTGAACTGCTTGCCCGCGGACACGGGCACCGCCTCCATAAACCATTCCGCCGTCTCACCGCAGGTGTACATCTTGCGCAGATAATTATAGTCAAAGGTGAAGAGCAGGCCGGCATTGGTCTGCCGGTCGCGTACCGCCATCCAGCCCGCTGTCGGCTCCATAATCCACTCCGGGCCATACGCTTTGCCGTACTCGTCTTCCGGCTGGATTCTCCACATCACTCCCTGATTGGAGGGCATATACCAGGTATCAAAAAAGCGGCTGCCGTTGATATTGAAATGGTGCTGCATGTAGGGAGCGACCGAACGGCTGCCCTCGGTGGGGTTCACAATGCGGTGCTCGACCTCGACGAGATCGCTGCCGGCGGTGAGCCAGATCGTCTTGTGCACTTCCAGGCCGATCAGTTCCGGCGAAGTGTCGATCGCTTTGGATGCGCTCGCCCCGGACGCCCCCGCGCCGCCCCCCTTGGCGGGCACGACGATCCACAGGTGGACGCCGGCGCGGGTCTTACCATCGCCGACAATCGCATGCTGGTACGGCAGGTGATAGAGCCCGCTCGGCCAGACGTACTTCGCCCAGTGATCGAGAAAGAAACCGAGCTGGTCCTTCCCCACAAATTCCTCGCCGGATGGCAGCAGGCGGAAACTGGTGCATCGCCCCCCATGGGCGGGCGCGAAGGTGAGTTGCACGCGATCGTTGCTCAGCACAATCTGCGTGCCCCCATCTTTGGTGACCTCGCGGGCGCTGACGGCGGCGGCAGCCGGGAGGGTCATTCCCGGGATGCTCGCCAGCAGCGCCAGCACGACCCAGGCGGGCCAGTGTCGGACAACCGTCATAGTCCAAGTCTCCTTCACGATGGCAATTGATGTGGTCGCGGAGGATGGGAAGTCTCTCTAACGGACCTCTTCCCGGCGTCGACCGAAAAAGCGGGGGCAGTAGGGCAATGGGTGCCGGGCATCAACAGCAGCGCCTGCCATCCATCTACCGTAAAGCAAACGGTGAAGATGCGGCCTGTCGACATCCTTTACCGTTTCATTATATACCCTCAGCAGGGAAGCGATAATGTTTAACAAGTTAACTCCTGCAAGGGGAGAAGACCGGATGTTCTAAGAAACTGTTTTGAAAGGATCTGTTTGCGGATCGCGCCGCGAAAAGATCAAGCGAGACTGGACAGAGACTTTCAAAACAGTTTCTTAGAACCTCTGCTTGGGGAAGCGGAGCCCCGACTGGGCGCCGGGGCTCCGCGGTGAGGTACTGTTACGCTTGCGGCAGTGTGTTAGAACAATAACGGTCCGCTGGCCAGCATGTTCTTGTCATGGTTGAGGGTCTTCAGGAACCCCGCGCGAATGGTCGGCTCGGTGTTGCTCGGTTTCATCCATTGGTAATACGCCGTATGGGCGATCGTGGTGCCGGCGGGGAATTCCATGTCGGTTTCGCAGGCATAGTACGACGCTTGCAACTTCACAGTCGCGCCCTCCTGGGGCAGCCATATCTGGCCGAGAATGCCGGCATTCGCCCGTTCGGGCGCACAGAAGGTGACCCAGCTATCTGACGGGTTGCATATATACGTGCTATACGTAGCCTGAGTAGCCGGGCAGGCGACCGAGCCGCTCGCGGTGGTAGCTTTTTTCACCCAGCCGTTGGCGGGGAGCGGGAGGTTGAATCCCGCCGGATAGCACTGGCTGCGCACGCGCAGACTGGTCACCGAGACCCCAACGAGGCTGATGGTCGTATAGATGCAGTGCTCATCGTAGGGGATCTGGAAGTCGATATGCAACTGTCCGCTGCCCACGTTCCACGTCTGGCGCACGGAAGCGTGATCGAATCCCTCGCGCGCGGTGTAGGAGTTGCAGATGACGTTATTAACTACCGAGCCATTGACGTAGACAATCAAAAACCCGCCGTAGTACCACTGCCACCAGGCGGTATGGGTCCAGGCGCCCAGGGCATCCGTGAATGCCGGGTACCCGGCCCCGGACTGCATGACGCGCACAGTCGGCCATTTCGTTTGAAGGGTGGTGGGGGTGATGCCGTGAACGCGGTAGTCGACGTGGCCGGAGGGTTGTACAAACTTTTCAATTAACACCCGCGGCGAGCCGCTGCCCTGCACAGACACATGGCCGTCGAGGAATGAGGTGAGAACGCGATTGCTGTGGCGGAAATCAATGTCTTCGATGGTGTAGGCCACATTGTCATAGGTGAGCGGAGTTGTCGTAGCGGCATGCTGGCCGTCCCAGGTCATCTGGGTGGTGTCCGGTGAGCTCAGTTCGCCCAACGCCTTGCCGGAGATCCAGTTGTTGTAGACGTAGGCGTTGGCGACCTTCTTGCCCTTGGTGGGGCACATCAGGATGTTGCGGTCCACGTTGATCTCCGGCCACACGTTGGAGGAGTCGGGCAGTTCCTCATCGTGGTCCTGCGCCCACATGAGGACGGAGACGGCGATCTGCCGCTGGTTGTTCAGGCACGACGACTGGCGGGCCTTTTCCCGGGCTTTGGCAAACACCGGGAAGAGAATGGCGGCGAGGATAGCAATAATGGCGATCACGACGAGCAACTCGATCAACGTGAAGCCCCGACGGGTGGTTTTCATAAGCATGCTCCTTTCACGTAACAGCTGGGAGATGATCCCTTAAGGATAAGTATCCTGCACGTTCCCTTGCCAGTCAACAGGAGAATGCGATATAATTCTGAAACATGTTTCGGGATGGCCGTGATGCTTTCACTCAGGCAACTGGCTAAACTGGCGGGCGTATCGCCGGCCACCGCGTACCGGGCCTTGAATGGACTGGCGAATGTCGCGCCGGCGACACGAGAGCGCGTCCTGCAAATGGCGGCGGCGTATCACTACGCCCCGCTGGTGCGCGGCCCCGTCGAACTACCCGCGCACCAGCGCATGATCGGTTGGGTGTCCCGGGGGTTTTATTCGACTACTGAGATATCACTCGGCACGATATTGGTGGATGCCTGCGCGCAACACCACTGCCGCTGGCTCTGCCAGTTGAATAAGGGCCTGCCTGTGCGTACGGTGGCTATTCTCCAGGAGTTCGAAGCGCTCGGCGTGGATGGCATTATCATGCATTCGGGGCATTTTCACCCGCTGCCCGCCGAACTCATTCAGCACTTGCTCGCATGCGGCATACCCGTGGTGACGTATGATGTGACCCCCGTAGATTGCCCGGTCGATTGGGTGGGCACCGATGAAACGGCACTGGGGGAGATGGCGGTGGATTACCTGTACCGCCTCGGTCACCGCCGCATCGCCTACCTCGGCTTCCTGTCGAAAGGTCCCGTCGCTGGGCGACCGCGGGCGATCTTTGAAGCACTGGTGCGGCGGGGATTGCCGACCGATATGCTCATCGACCGGGATTTCAAAGATGCCGACCACGAGTTGGCGGTCGTGTTGGGTGCGAAGCATCCCCCGACGGCAATCATCGGCGATAACGATGAGTTGGCGGCCAGGGCCATGACCGTAGCTCGGCACATGGGGCTGAATGTGCCTGCCCAGCTCAGCGTGCTGGGCGTGGGCAATTATCCGCTGTCCGCCCACCTGTCTCCGCCGCTAACCACGATTGCCCAACCCACCGAGGCGGTGGCGAAACGCGCGGTGGAGTTGCTCTTCGCCCGTATGGACGACCCCTCGCCGTTGCTGCACGGTGACTTCGCACAGGTCGCCCTCCCGGCGCAACTGATCAAGCGTGCCTCCTGCGTCCCTCCGCGGCAATAACCCCTGATGACTCACCAAAAGACAGCAGGGAATTCTGATATTCCGGCGTAGTACGTCATGTAACTGAACTTTGGGGAGGACACCATGCCGACTACTGCTGCGATGCTCAAGCTCACACCAATGCTCGAATGCTCACGAATTGGAATAGCCGATGATGGTGATCGGCGCTGGTCAATGCTGGCGCCGGAAATTGTGAGCGGGTGGGAAGCCTGCTACATGCATTGCCATGTCGCCCGGCCGGAATGGATCGAAATCGCCGGCGGGTGGTCAGTGCGGCAGACGCTGGGCGACCGCGGATTGCGTTATCAGACGGATCTGGTCGTTATCGACCACGAGGTCGTCGACCTCACGTTTACGCTGTTCAACGATGGCGATGTGTCGTATACCGATGCAGAGGCCGATTTTTGCTTCGCGCACAATGGCGGCGCCTGGTGTACCATGCCGGAGCATATTCCCACAAGCTGGGTGAACAGTGCGTTCCATGGCCCGCGCAAAGAGCGCAACACGGAATGGACACAGCGTTCCTTCGTTGCCACGCAGTGGGGGCTGAAAACTGTCGGTGACATCAACGTCCATTACGCTGTGCCGAGCAATCGCCAGGTGAGCGGGGAGAACCTCGCCGATCTGCCGATTATCCTCTGTCAGTCCATCGACCGCACGCAGGTCTACGCCGCCGGCTGGGAGCGTTGCTCACGCCTGTACTGTGCAATGGGTGGGTGCATCCACACCGTCGTGTGGCTGGGTACGCTGCCGCCGCGAGGCGCGGTGACGCGGCATGGACGCTTCTACTACATGGCGACAGACCCCTATCAGGTGCTGGCGCGTTTTCAGCGTGATTTCGCCGATTGGGTACGCGTGACACCCTGAAGCAGTGTTTCGCGTCATGCCTGGAAAAAGACCGAGCCCCGGCAGGTTTGCCGGGGCTCGCTGTGTGTACAGTGCTTACGTGTGTTAAAAGAGGAACGGGCCGCCGGCCAGCACGTTCTTATCATGTTCCAGGGTCTTCAGGAATTCCGTGCGGATAGTCGGCTCGGTGTTGCTCGGCTTGTTCCAGGCATAGAACGCCATGTGCGCGGTGGTGGTGCCGGAGGGGAAGTCCATGCCGATATACGTCCAGTAGTTCGAGACGTGCGGAGTAACGGTGACGCCCTCCTGCGGCAACCAGACCATGCCCAACACACCCAGATTCGCACGATCAGGTGCATTCAGGGTGGCCCAGCTATCCGAGGGGTGACAGATCTTTGAGACATCAGTGGCCTGGGCGTTTTCGATAGATCCGCTGGCGGTTGTCACACGGCGTGTCGCGGGATTGACGAAGCCAGCGGAATACGCCCAGTTGTTCACTTGCAGGCTGGTGACCGTGACATCCACAAAACTGATCGTTGTGTAGATGCAGTGTTCGTCGTAAGGCACCTGGAAATCTACGTTCATCTGGCCGTTGCCGATATTCCACGTCTGGCGCACGGTGGCATAATTGGCCCCGCCGCGTGAAGAATAGGTATTACAGGGCGGTCCGGAGACGTTTACGCCATTCACGAAGATCGACATAAAGCCGCCGTAGTACCACTGCCACCAGTTGGTCTTGGTCCGGATGGCCGGCATAAGGCGCTTGCAGCACGCGGATGTTAAGGAATGCTTCTTGGTCAGTTGTTTTACCATGAACCCAGTGATCGGTGTACCCCGTATAGGGATGAGGTTCGGCGACTACCCGGTCGGTGCCCCCGGCCTGGATGGCGACATGGCCATCGAGAAACGCGGTGAGCGTGCGGTTGCTGTGGCGGAAGTCGAGATCATCGACCGTGTAGGCCACGTTGTCGTAGGTGATCGGGGAGGTGGTGGCCGCATGCTGCCCGTCCCAGAGCATCTGCGTGGTGTCCGGGTAGGGCAACTCGCCCAGAGCTTTGCCGGCGATGAAATTGTTGTACACGTAGGCGTTGGCGACTTTCTTGCCCTTGGTGGGACACATGAGGATGTTGCGGTCCACGTTGATCTCCGGCCAGACGTTAGAGGAGTCGGGCAATTCCTCGTCGTGGTCCTGCGCCCACATGAGGATAGAAACGGCGATCTGCCGCTGGTTGTTCATGCACGACGATTGTCGGGCCTTTTCCCGCGCTTTGGCGAACACGGGGAAGAGAATCGCCGCCAGAATGGCGATAATGGCGATAACGACGAGCAATTCAATGAGGGTAAACCCTGCCTGCCGCGTCGTCCTGCGGAATGATGGGTGTCGCATACTAATCCTCCTTTTAATAAAACATGGCATGCCTTGATACTTGTATCGAAGCTCCCTGCCGTCAAATCAGGCGCTGATACCGGAGCCCCAAAACACGGATAATAAGGCATTCAAATATTTTTATAACTTATAAACACGTTGTATCGATAATCTTATAAGAAAAATTGTTAGTTAACAAGTTAAACGATTCGAGGGATCGTAAACGGCGTGCCAGGTTCCTCTGTTGCGGCAGAACCGCTTTACTTAGCGAGCCCCGGCACGTGTGCCGGGGCTCTGCTTGTCTGTGGTCGCTATGTCGGCTAGAACAGGAACGGCGCTCCCCGAAGGGTGCCGATGTCCCGCGTCGCCGTTTGCGCCAGGGACTGTTTAAACTGGTCGCGGTACGAATTGTTGAGGTGACCATACTGGTACAGCGCAACATGTACGCTATTCGAGTCCGATGGATAGGTGATGTAGTTGTAGATCGGATAGTTCGTCACGACCGTTCGGCCAACGCCGTTCTCCTCGGGCACCTTCACATAGCCGACGCTGCCGCGATGAGCAGTGGAAGTCGAGTTGAACACCCAACTCTCCCGCTCTGAAACCGCAAGTTCAGGCCAGGGGGCGGAAGCTGTGCTGGCACAGGTGATGGTCTTGCTGGCCGACGAAGCTTCCATATTGTTGGCACTCCATGCGCCGCCCGGGTAGGCCACTAACAGGAGTTCCAGGCTGGAGACAGTGATGTTCGCAAAGTCGATGGACATGTAAATGCAGTGCCCGTCATATGGGACGGTAAAGGCGACTGACATTTGCCCACCCTGGGTTGACCAGACTTCACGGACATAGGCGAAGTTGTTGCCCTCACGGTAGGTGATGCTGGGGGCGCTGGCGCCGCACACTTCGCTGCCGTTCAAGTACACATAGAGGAATCCTCCGTAGTACCACTGCCACCAGGCGGTTTTCGCCCAGGTGGGGTCGGCCAGGCCAGGGCGGTAATTGCCGTTCATGTGGTAGGCATTTACTTGCGGCCAGTAGTTGTTATCCGGGTTGCTGTTCACCTTGAAGGCGTAGTCTGTGCGATTCCAGGCCGTGGGCGCGGCAGTGCGCGGCATGACATCAATTTGTAATTTCGATCCTCCGCCGAGTCCCATGTGGCCATCAACAAAGGAGACGACTGTCCGATTACTGTGACGGTAATCGAGATCGTCCATCGAATACGCAACATTGTCAAAAGCGCCCGGTGTACCGCTGGTCGCATTACCGTCGGCAGTGAGCATCACCTGAGAGGGGTCAGGCAATTCACCAAGCGTTATGCTGGAAAGCGTGCCGTTGTACACATAGGCATTGGCGACCTTTTTCCCCTTGGTAGGGCACATGAGGATGTTGCGGTCCACATTGATCTCCGGCCAAACATTCGATTCGTCGGGCAGAGTTTCATCGTGGTCCTGCGCCCACATGAGCATGGCCACGGCAATCTGCCGCTGGTTGTTCATGCACGACGACTGTCGGGCCTTTTCCCGCGCTTTGGCGAACACGGGGAAGAGAATCGCCGCCAGAATGGCAATGATGGCGATTACGACGAGCAACTCAATAAGGGTAAACCCTGCCTGCCGCGTCATCCTTGCTAGAAATGGGGTTCGCATAACTGATGCTCCTTTCGAACGAAAACATACCGGACCTTCCGCATGCTGCGAGATCTGAAAAATGCCCGGCGTGAACCCACTACGGTGGGGTTGCTACCGGTCGAGATGCGGTATGATGCTCGATGTACATTATATCATGCGAAGTGCTGTAGCGATAATGATCTGGGGAAAAATATCAGCTAAACAAGTTAAACGAACATCAACCCGTCGAGAAGGCCATTGCTTCTGCTATAATGCGACACATCGCCAATCTGGGGTGTATATCTACAACCGTGCTTCGCCGTGCCGGCAAAAGCCTGGGCGTGGTGGGTTTGCATCGCGAACGGGTGAGCCGGGCAGGCCAACGCCGCTCGGGCGTATCGAGGCTGCTCAGTAACCCGATGCGATGCCCGGAACATGTTGCACAAATTATGCGCGATAACCGTTGACGACTGACCCGGCACACGTACTACTATGCATGCAATCGGATCCAGTATTGGAGGGTGACCGTGAAGCCTGTGCAATATGGCGCCAGTGCCGTTGAGGGTGATTGCCAGGGACCTGCCGCCGTACTCTGGAAGCGCATCGAGTTGGGTGAGTGGTCGCGTACCTTTCTCTCGCTAGGCGACCTCGACAACGATGGGCGCGTGGACTTCCTGCTCCACCGCTGCGGTCCGCTCACCACCCCCGCGTGGCTGGGCGCGCTGGATCACGACGGCCGCCTGCTCTGGCAACGCGGAAATCCGGAACTGCGCACTCATGCAACTCAGGGCTACTGGCATGAACCGCCGTGCCGGGGAATGGCCTGCGCCTACGATGTGGATGGCGACGGGAAGACCGAGGTCGTCGCCGAGTTGTGGGAGGCTGGCCGGCCGAACCTGTACATTCTGGACGGCAGTACCGGTGAGGTGAAATACGGCATACCGTCTCCCCTCACCGCCGACCTTCGCGAACCGGCTGGTTACGAGTGCTGGCGGCCCTCACCGCACGTGCTCATCGCACATCTCCACGGCCCCGACGCCCCGCCGGCCATCGTGTTGAAGTACGAAGCGAGTGGGCGCATTCCCTGTCATGCCTTTGCCTTCGATCATCAACTGCAGCCGCTCTGGCATATCGACGCCGAGCCGCATGCCATGGGGCACATGGGCACGGTGTGCGATATCGACGGCGATGGGTGCACCGAACTGCTGCTGGGCCAGATGCTCGCCGGCGCCGATGGACAGCCGCGCTGGGTGAAAACCTTCGGCTCGCACGCAGATTTCACCGCTGCGCAACCGTTGTGTCCTGGTGAGGAACCCCGGCTCTTCATGAGCATCTGCGGCACCGGACCGGCCTACTGCCTGGATGTGCAGGGGAACATCATCTGGCAGGCCTCAGCCGAAGAAGTCACCCACGGGCAGGGCATGTGGGTCGGGCGCTTCATCGAGGGTGAACCCGGCATGCAGGCGATCATACTGAAGAGCGGCCATGTCGGCGACTTTCTCACGTTGGATGCTGCGACCGGTGCAACCATCGCGACATTCACCCATCTCACGCAATACGAACAATATCCGGATACGCCGATGTCCGTGCGCTGGAGTCGTCCGGATGCCGAACTGCTCTACCTGCCGGTGGACCGTGCGCTGGTGGACGGCCGGGGGCGGCTGGTGGCCGACCTGGGATCGTATGATGCGGAAGTCCGTGAAGCGCTGGGCTGCGGGAACACCAAGAAGGACCTGGCGGCGCAAGCCTTCCCCGTGGACCTCTGCGGCGATGCGCGCGAGGAACTGGTGCTCTATCAGCCATACAACGGCACGGCGATCTTCATCTTTACCCAGGAAGATGGCGGCGGCCAACCAAAGCCCTATGTGGCGCCGCCGCACGCGTATAACTATCGGACGTACTTTTAGCGATCGCGAAACGTCGGCCTCTTCCCCCTGCACAGACAGGGAAAAGTCGGGTATATTGATCGCATGATCGCCTGCAGGACCGAGACAGATAACTACTCAGGAGTAGGCAGAACATGGCAACGGAAATTCTCACCACCGCGCTGCCGCATGGCGCCCAACTGGATTTCCACCCCGCGTACAATGCGCGCACATACGGCATTGATTATGGCGAGCGGTACCATCACGACCCCCTGTTTCGCTTGGCACAGGAACAGCAGTTGGCCATCAGACAACACCAACGCTTTGGACAGTACGGCATGGGCGATGCCGACCCGCAGCCGGTGCTGGGCGTCGGGGTGCAGCCGCTGGATTTCATGAACGCCGCCCTGGGCGGGCGCATGGTCTTCCAGCGTGAAGAGTCGGTGTGGACGCCGGACCGGCCGCTGGAACACGTAGACTCGCTGGATGCACTGGAGCGGCTCGGCGATATCGTCTGGGAGGAAAACCCGCTCTTTCAGGACCTGTTCCGGCAGGTAGATGTAATGCGCGCGGCTTACCCCGACCGCCCCATTGCCTTCGTGCAAGATGTGTATCAGGAAGGTGAACAGGGCGAGCGCAGCTTCCTGGTGATGCATACCCCGTACACCACCGCCTTCCGCCTGCTGGGCGAGCGCGTCATGGAGTATATGATCCTCGAAGAGGAACTAGCACAAGGGATACTGGAGTGGCTGATGCGCCAGTACCAGGGCCTATGGGCGGCGGTGTGCGCGCGCATGGGTTGGCAGGGCACCAAGATCCACCTGGGCGACTGCGCCGCCACCCTGCTCTCCCCATCGCTCTACGAGCAGTTCTCGCTGCCGCTCTATCAACGCATCATGGCGGATTGTGAAGGCGGCACCATTCACTCCTGCGGGCGCTCCACTCACTTACTCGAGCTCTTTGCCCAGGTGCCCAACATCACCCTGCTGCAACTGGGTGACGGCACCGATCTGGCCAAGGCGCGCGCCCTCTTTCCCCATACGCTCATTCACGCCTACTACGACCCCGGGCAGTTCATCACGCAGACGCCGGCAGAGATCGAAGCCAAGCTCTGGCAGATGAGCGAGGCGTTAGGCGAGAATTACACGATCTTCTGTTCGGGTGTCGATCCCGACACCCCGGAAGAGAATGTACGCACCTACTGGGAAGTCGCCCGGCGCCTGGCGGACTAATGACTATCGCGGCGGCGCAGTCGATGCACGCACCAGGAGTTCCACTGGCAACACGATCTCCTGGTGCGTGGTCCTTTCACCGGTGGTTTGGTCGATGAGCAACTGCGCTGCCTGCCGCCCCATCTCCTCCAGTGGTACGTGCACCGTGGTAAGTATATTCTCGCCGTGCGCGTCGGGGATGTCGGTGTAATCGTCGTAACCGACCAGACTGTAATCCTCGGGGATGCGGTAGCCGGCACGGGTGAGATCGTGCCAGGCGCGGAGCGCGATCGAGTCATTGCGCGCGAGAATCGCCGTCACCTCAGGATGCCGGCACAGGAGATCCAGCAGGCCGGGAAACAACTCCCCGTCATCGCGCGGCATATCGGCAAACGTCATCGTCTGATCAGGATGAATCCAACCGACCGGCACTTCCAGCAGGTGGAGGTGCCGGTGCTCATCGAGGTCCATCTCGGCCATGGCGCGCTGCACGCCGTGCACGCGCGGTCCAGCGGTATCTGCCCACAGTTCGCGCGTGATGCACAGGAGCAGGTGCCGGTGACCCAATTCCAGCAGATGGCGTGCCGCCTGGTACGAGCCCTGTTCATCGTCAAACCGCACGCAGGCACAGCCCGGCACAGGCTCGTAAAACGAGACGACCGGGCGAGAGCGGAATCCGGGGTAGCGCGATAACTCCTGGTAGAAATGCGCGTCGGTGCCGGCATGGGTGATGATGCCGTCCACTTCGCCGCTGGTGAACACCGCTGGCACATGCGACTCGGCCGAGTCGGTGGGGTGGGTGAAGGTCGCAGTGAGCAAGGCAAAACGGGCCCGCGTCGTCGTTTCCAGAATGCCGCGGTACACGCGCATTGAGTAGGCTTGCCGGTAGAACTCGTCTGAAAAGAAGGCGGCAATGACATGATTGATGACCGGACGTCCGAAACGTTGCAGCGCCAGACGGCGCGCCGCCTGGTTCTGGCCCTGCACATACCCCATCTCAGCCGCCACCGTATGAATGCGTTCGATGGTCTCCTCGCTGATTTGCGGGTCGTGCCGCAAGGCGAGGGAGACGGTGGCGTTGGAAACGCCGCAGCGAGCGGCAATATCACGTTGTGTTACTCGCATAATGCCTCGGTAATCCGTGGAATTACCCGGCATGCCGATGCATACCAGGCGATGCAATCGACAGTGCCGGAGTAAATACGATACCCCATCCCCTTGACGGATGCAACTCTCAGCAGTACAATATATTAACTTATCCGCATTAGTAAAGCATAAGTTGGCGACCGATTGCCGAACTAGCCACGCGCTCGGGGGTGAGTGCAGGACTCCCGCACGATCAGTGTGGGGGCAACCTTGATGAGCGCCGGCTTGATAGCCGAGGGCGGCGCCTCATCCTGCAACCGCTGTTGCAATAACAGAATAGCTTGTCGGCCGAACTCTTTGGGATGTTCAGCGATCGCGGTGATGGCCGGGTTATTGTACTCGGTAATGGTTGACTCGCTGCCGGCGAGCAGGCTGATATCCTGCGGCACCCGCAGCCCAATGCGAGTCGCACGTTGCATCAGACGTGCGGTGATGCCGGCAGTTTGCGCAATGATGGCGGTCGGTGGGTGCGGCATCGCCAGAAATGTGGCCAATGCCCTGTCCCAGATGTCCAGCTTATGCGATTCCAGGCGATGGAGGAGGTAATCGGTCGAGAGACCTCGACGTTCAAGGGCTGCGCGGATGCCCTGCGCCCGGCGAACGGCATTACCGTGTGTTACCTGTCCGAGATAGCCGATGCGGCAATGGCCAAGCGAGGCAAGATACTCGACGGCGATCTCTCCGGCCGCATCATCGTCGGTGAAGACGCTGTCGATGGGGATCTCCGACAGGGTGTAGTTGAGCGCAATGGGGTAGATGCCCTGGCTCCACATCTCCAGTACGGATGCCGAGGTGACCGGAGCCATCTGTCCCGGGAAGATCAGCACGCCGGCCACGCGTTGCTGGACAAAGTCGTGAATGGCCTGCTGGGTCACCAGCGGATTGCTCAGTACCTGGATCGGCAGGATGCTGTAGCTGTTCCTGGTGGGCGTTTCGATAATGCCATCCAGCGCTTGCATGCCGAACACCGAGGTGATCGCTGAAATCAGATAACCGACCGGCACCGCCTCGCCACGGCCGGCCATGTGTGTGATGCGGTTGTTGCGGTATTGATGCTGGGCGGCTAGTTCCTGGATGCGCTGCCGGGTCCCCGCCGAGATGCGCGGATCATTGCGCAGGCTGAGCGAAACGGTGGCGGTGGAAACGCCGGCAAGTTTTGCAAGTTGGCGAACGGTGACCATGCCCGGACTCCAGAGATGTTAACTTGTTTAATAACAGTATACTGCACCGGTACAGAACTAATCAAGGTCTGTAGTGTCATACGAGCAATATGCTGATTCCGGCAACCAGCTCCCGTGGAGGGTGCATCGAGAACTAAGAAATGATTTTCACAGGATCTGTTCGCGGATCGCTCCGTAAATGTTCGTGGCTGTTGGTCTGGGGGCTCCGAGGCGCTATCAGAGACCGGACAGAGATGTTGAAAACAATTTCTAAGGAACTCACTCGAAGGTTGATGATGGAAGGTGGAAGGTAGAATGATGCGTTTGCTGATCGCACTGCTGGTGTGTTGTCTTGCGGCAGCACTCGCCTCCGCGGATGGCCTGGATGCCTTGAAAGCGGCAATGGGCGACACCAATGTGAAGATCGAAAAGAAAGCCCGGCTGACCGAAGGCGACGAAAAAAAACCGTCGCTCAAAGGTGAAACCTGGACCTTTGCCGCCGGAGCCGCCAAACCGCAAATCCACTACACGCGCTACTTGAATGTCCCTCCGCACTTCACTGGCCAGTATCCCTCCCTCGCCGGCTACGATATGGGCGTCGGCCTGGATGGCGGACCCTTCGGCAACTGGTATCGCGGTAATTGCCTCCGCGTGCTGGTGAACGGCCACGACATTATGGCCGCCGCACCCGCCACCCGCGTCGAGAGCAAGGAAGGGCCGAACGGCTACCTGCGCTTCATCTGGGAGTTCAACGAGAACCGCAAGCTGGCATTGAACTTCCTGGTGCCCGACGACGGCCATGCCATCTTCCTGCGCGTCGACCTGACGCTGCCTGGCATGGCGGTGGAGTCCATCAAGGTGAGTCTACATGGATATCCAGGCGGGTTCGGCCCCGCACACGGCATTCCCAGTCACCGCTATGCGTACACCTCCCAGGGTGCTGCCGGCGAAGTGCCACCCGACTTCAAACCGTCGGAAGCTCAGCCGTATCCCGCACTGCCGTTGACACCTGCCGATACCTGGGTGTTCTATGGCGATAAGCATGAGAAAAAGGGAGCGCTCGGCCTGTTGCTGCCGGCTGACGCTCTCGAGGGTGGCGCGGTGAAACTCTCCAATTACGGCGTGACCACCAGCCTGGATTACCCGCTGGAGGCTCGCAAGCTGTACATAGGCCTTTATGCCTATGAGCAAACTAACGAAGCCGCGGAAGCGACGTTTAAAGAGCGTGTGGTTGCCGACCGCGAGTTCATGATCAACACCGCCTACTGGCCGGAGTGAACGGCAAGCTATGCGCCTGCTCAGAGAGCACGAACCAGGGGTGTGACATTCCACCATATCGGTGGAGTGGATATCGATAACAGATCTTTCGGGATTATTCAAAAGGAGGTACCTCGAATGCAACTCGCTATCCGTTCCGTGCGGGCCAGATCAGGGTTCACGTTGATTGAACTCCTCGTCGTGATTGCCATCATAGCTATCCTGGCCGCGATTCTCTTCCCCGTGTTCGCCAAGGCGCGGGAGAAGGCACGGCAATCCAGCTGCTTGAACAATCAGCGGCAGATCGCCGTCGCCATCCTCATGTATGCCCAGGATCACGACGAAGAGATGCCCTTCTCCGCGGATGTCTGGCCGCAGATCAACGTGGATCGCAACATCCTCATGTGCCCCACCAAGGGCAAGAAAGTCGCCAACGCCTACGGCTACAGCAATGCCGTCTCTGGCCTGGCCCTCGGCGAGATCGATTCGCCGGCCAACACCATCCTCACCGCCGATGGCCAGCATGCGGCAACCACCTCGCCGGTGACCTACGACAACGTCCTCTACATGCCCAACGACATCGATTTCCGCCACAGCGGCATCGCCATCATGTCCTACGTCGACGGCCATATTGCCGCCAAGAAAGGCAACGGCGTGAAGGTCACCTACACTCCGGATGACGGGGCTGTTGCCGGCTGGAACGAAAAGTGGGTGTTCGATACCGTCGGCGTCACCAGTCCGGTGCTGAAACTCCAGGGAGCCTCGACCGACAGAGCCTATGCGTCAATGTACAGCACGATGGATGCTGGATTCACCACGCATGGGCACTACTGGTATCAATTCCAACCCTTCTTCAGCCTGGCCCTCGGCGGCGTCTGGTCGGTCATCGGTCGGCAAGGCTGCTGCGGCTACATCCAGGAGACGGTGGAAGCCACCGATGGTCCGAACGGCACGCTGGCCTTCAAGCACACCTGGACGGGCAATCGTTGGGTGGATACCACCTTTACCATTGCTCCCGAAGGCAACGTCATGTACATCACCGCCGATATGGAAGGGGCGGTCGGCCTCTGGGGTGAGAATGTTGACGCCGTGGTACAGTTCGTCTGCTATCCCGGCGGATACTCGGCCACACGACAGCGCATGGGCGCTACAGAAAAACAGCGGGTCGATATCCCCAACGGCGGGGCTACACAAGTCATCAATCTGACGAAAGAAGATACCTGGGTCTATATGGCGGACAAAGACCCGAGCGCTACCGGACAGATTGGCTTCGCCTTCCCGGCTGGCGAAATCGAGAGCGGCACCTCATCCGTCAGCAACTACGCCACCGTACTGACGCTGAACTATAAGACGCGCGTGCGCAAGATTCATCTGGCGATCGTTGTCCATGACGAGCCCGGTACCAGCGCCGAAAAGATGATGAATGTCTTCAAGGGCCGGGCACCATTCTATCGCGGCAACGCGCTGGTCGCCCCCATGGTCTTCTAGTATATGGTGTGTAGGTCACCGGACAACCCCGTCCGGCAAACCGCATGCCCGTATCCCCAGGATGGGTAGGTATAATAAAATATTGCCCCAGCACGCGCTGCTGATGGGCGCGCCATCACTCGGTGGTTCGCCCATCAGCGCTGCCTTCACACGATCGCACATCGGAGGAATCACCTTATGCGTCAGGTGCTCATCGCCTGCCTTCTCGGCCTGCTGGCCACCGCGTCCTGGGGCAACGCCCCGCAATCGCACCCCCATGGGCTGAACGAGAATCAGCCCTACGGGCGGTTGACCAATGCCTATGTCACGCCGCATGTGGCCTGGGCCAACCCGGCCGCCGGCGGCACCATCAAGCTGCTGGCGCTGGCGCCCGAATGGAGCCAGCGGGAAACCGTGGAACTGGCACAGCGCCTGCAAATCGAATACACCCCGTGGATGACGTTGAGCTTCAACAAAATCTCCGACGCCACCAGCGATCCGGCCTTTGCCTTCTTCATTCCGCCGGCGACGCTGGCACAGGATCTACTGATCAAGGCGATTACTAGCACGCATGACGTGGCGATCGTCGGCAAATTGCACTGGGAGATGCTGCCGCCCAAGCAGCGCTTCGCCCTGCTGGAGAAAGTGCACAACGGCATGGGGCTGGTCTACGTGAATCCCCCGGCGCATAAAGAGCTCGATATCGTCTTCAACAGTCCGGCCGATCCCCAGGGGGTCGCCGCCATTACCGATCATCTCCCGCTGTCGGTCCTGCCGCGCCTGAAAGACATTCCCCGTGACACGCTCGTCAAGACGGTGACCTTCGGCAAGGGGCGCGTCGTCGTGCTCAATTATCAGGAGAAACTGCCCACCGAGGAGTGGTCCGGCACCGGCTGGCCCTGCTTCACGCCACAGTGGAATCTCGATGAACCGGTACGCTCCTGGTCGCCATTGGAAGCCCTGCCCCCGCAGGAGTGGGTGGCGTACGAATACTATCAGGCGCTGGTCGCCCGTGCCGTTCGCTGGGCGGCGCGCAAGGACTCTCCCGTGCGCCTGGGCCCGATCACCCTGCCCGCCACCCTCGCCTGGGGCGAGAAGGCGACCGCCGGTGTGACGATTGCCGGTGCGCCCGCCGGGGCAAAGGTGCGCGCGGTCGTGCGTCATGCCGACGTGTATAACCGTGTGGTGTCACTGCCCACGCAACCCGCGGCCGCCCAGGTGCAGGTGTCGCTGCCCACTCTACCTGCGGGCAGCTACATCCTCGACCTCTGGGTGGTGGCCGCCGATGGCAAGACCGTGCACACCTGGGGCAGCGCGCCCTTCACCGTGGATGCCGCCTTCGCCTGGGGTGTGGTGACCTTTGATAAGACCCAATACGAGCAGAAAGACGCGGTGACCGCCACTGTGGCTCTGCCGCGCGCGCTGCAGACCGGAGAAAAGATTGTTGCGAGCCTGTGGGACAACTACGATCGCAAGATCGGTTCAACCTCCGCCAACATCAACGGCACGACGGCCACGGTGACCTTCCCCGGGTGGACGCCGGTGACTATCCTCCATCGCCTGCGCGTGGAACTGCTGCGCGCTGGGAAAACCGCCAGCGTCAGCGAAACCAGCTTCCCGGTGCGCGCGCGCCTGCGCCACGATGACTTCAATGAGATCGTTTGGGGCAGCGCGGAAAACTCGCCGCTCACCAACATGATGCTGCGCAAACTCGCTGAACAGGATGAGACCGACGTCATTGATGTCGGCTGGCGTGCCGCCACCTCGGCACGCAATATTGCCGCGGCCAATATGCAGGCCCTGCCGTATCGCGATCGCTTCGGCCCGGTCGGCGGTGGTGAAGACCACGTAGTGAAGGCTAAGGAAGGGGAAGCCTACGGTTGTATGCGCCATGAGTTCACCCTGAAGGCGCTGGAGGGGCGCATGAAAGAACACGCGACCATCTTCGGCCCGTATGGCAGCTTTGGCTACACCCATGGCGATGAAACGATCTATGGCCATGACGCCGATGTCTGCTGGTGCCCGACCTGCTTGCAGGCGTTGCGTGAGGAACTGAAACAGGCATACGCTGATCTCGCCGCCCTCAATGCCGATTGGGGCACGAACTACACGACCTGGGATGAGGTCATGCCGCTCACCTTCAAGGACGCGAAAGCGACCAAAGCCTATGGGCGCTGGGTCGAACATCGCCTGTCCTCCAATCGCACGCTGGCACGCTTCTACGCCCACTCGCAGCAGGCCTTGCGCAATGCCGGCGACCACGGCGCGCGCGCCGGCTTCGACGGCATCCAGGGCACGCAAATGCCCAACTCCGGCTTCGACTTCTACACACTGTCCCAGCACATGGACTTGATCCAGACCTACCGCTATGACATGCACATGGCGGAGATCTTTCGCTCCTTCCTGCGCCCCGGGCAGATCAGTGGTCTGTGGTATGGCACCTATGGCCTCACCTGGGTCATCGGCCCCAACACCGTGCCCTTCTGCCACGGCTTCCCCTGGGAAAGCCTCTTCCACGACATGAACACCACCTGGTTCTGGACGATGGGCGCCCCCGGTCCGTTGAGCGGGTATGCACCCGACCTCACCAACCTGCCCTTCATGCAAGCGCGCACGGACGCACTGCGTGAGGTCAAAAGCGGCATCGGCAAGCTGCTGCTCGCCGGCGAACGCCAGCATGACGGCATCCTCATTCACTACTCGGAAGCCTCGCGCATCGCCGACAGCTTCTTCATGGAAAAAGAGAACGATTGGAGTACGGGATGGGTGCGTGCCGTCACCAGCATTAACCTGGCGCTCGATGACTGCGGGCTCTCCTACAACTACCTCGCCACCCCGCAACTCGAGGCCGGCGCCCTCACCAAGAGCGGGGCGCGCGTCTTCATCCTGCCGCACAGCCGCGCCGTGTCGGAAAAGGAAGCGGCGGAGATCCGGCGCTTCGTGGAGGCCGGCGGTATCGTGCTCGCCGACATCGTCCCCGGCACGCTCAACGGGCATGGCACGCCCCAACGGACCGGCATGCTGGCCGCGTTGTATCCCACCGACGATCCGAACGCCGTTACCAAGCTGGGCAAGGGCACAGCCCTGCGTTACGGCACCCTGCTCGACGGCTACGGCAAGGCGCGCATGGACCAGCACGGCTGGACGAAAGTCGACCGCCGTTGGGAACAACTCGGCGCGCTGCTGCAGCGTGCGGCGGGCATTACGCCCCCGGTCGTCATCACTTCGGCGGACGGCAAGGCGCTACCGCCCACCGACATCAGCCGCTTCCGCTGCGGCGAGGTCGAATTCGTCGGGCTGCTGCGCGACTACTTCTGCTACGACAACCAGCCCTACGCCGCCCGCGTGCGCTTCCCGGCCAAGCGCCACCTCTACGACGTGCGCGCCGGCAAGTACCTCGG
>JAGUZN010000285.1 GCA_020060775.1 Armatimonadota bacterium | reverse complement strand
TCATCCCCTGGAATGCGACCGTATTGACCGCGCTGGTGGGGCATGCTGAACTGCATCTCGCGCCCACCGCCCTGCAGGGATTGACGGTGATCTCGCTGCTCCTCGCCGTCGGTGGCGTGCTCTGGGGCTACGGCATCTATCGCCGCGCCCCGGCGGCCGAACCGCTTCGCCGGCTGGGACCGCTCTACACCGGCATGGTGAACCTGTGGTACGTGAATGCCTTCTTCGTGTGGCTCGCCCATCGCGTGGTGCTCGCCTTCGGCGCGTTGGCCGCGCGCTTCGATAAAGGCGTGGTGGACGGTGGTCTAGTCGATGGCACCGCCTGGCTCACCGGACGGCTCGGACAGACCTTCCGCAAAGTCTCCGCCGGCCCTTTGCCCGGCCAACTGCAGTACTATGCCCTGGCGATCTTCATTATCGCCGCTCTGGTAATCCTCGGCCTCACCGCCAGTGACTACCTGCATCTCGTGCGGATGGGGGTGACCCGATGACGTTGACGCAATTCCTGACCCAGTATTACGCGCTGGCCTGGCTCGTGCTGGTGCCCTTCGTCGCCAGCCTGGTGCTCATGGCGCTGCCGCGGCGGTGGGCGCTCGCCATGCGGCTGATCGCCGCCACCGCGGCCGGCATCACCGTCATCATTAGCGCGCTGCTCGCCTGGGACTACTGGACGCTGGTGCGAGACGGCATCGTCGCCACCAATGGGACCGGCGCATTCGAGTCGATCTGGCACTACCAACTGCAACCGCAGATGCTGCGCTTCGGCGCCATATCGTTCCACCTGGCCGCCGACGGCGCCAGCGTGGCCATGGTCGTGCTCACCGCCCTCACCATTTTCGCCGGCGTCTTCGCCTCCTGGAATCTGCAGGAGCGCACCAAAGAATATCTGGCGCTGCTGCTGTTGCTCGTTGCCGGCGTCTTCGGCGTCTTCGTCTGCGTCGATCTCTTCTTCTTCTTCCTGTTCTACGAGATCGCCGTGTTGCCCATGTATCTGCTCATCGGCATCTGGGGCACCGGGCAGAAAGAATATTCGGCGATGAAGCTCACGCTCATGCTGCTCATGGGCTCGGCGTTCATCATCGTCGGCTTCCTCGCGCTGTACGCTAAGGGCGGCAGCTTCGATCTCTTCGCGCTGGTGCAGGCCTCGCGCAACGGAGCATTCGACGGCGAGTTCCAGCGCTGGTTCTTCCTGGCCTTCTACCTCGGCTTCGGCGTGCTCGCGGGCATCTTCCCCTTCCACACCTGGTCGCCTGACGGCCATGCCTCTGCGCCCACCGCCACCTCCATGCTGCACGCGGGCGTGCTCATGAAGCTGGGCGGCTTCGGCCTGCTGCGCGTGGCGTTGCCATTGCTGCCGGAAGGGCTGCAATACTGGCACTGGCTGATCGCCATCGTCGCCGCGTGGAACATCGTCTACGGCGCGTTCGCCGCCATGGGGCAGCGCGATCTGAAATACGTCATCGCCTACTCGTCGGTGAGCCACCTGGGCATGGTCATGCTCGGCATTGCCGCCGGCACGGTGACGGCGGTGAATGGCGCGGTCTTCCAGATGTTCGCGCACGGCATCATGACCGCCCTCTTCTTCGCGCTGGTCGGGCTGGTATATGCCAAGGCCCACACCCGCGATATCGACGCCATGGGCGGACTGGCCAAGGTCGCGCCGGGCCTGGCGGTGGCCTTCACCATCGCGGGGCTTTCCTCGGTCGGCTTGCCGGGCACCGGCGGATTCGTCGCCGAGTTCCTCGTGTTCATGGGCGCCTTTGTCACCAAACCGCTGGTGGCCGTCTTCGCCGCGCTCGGCATCGTCATCACCTCGGTGTACGTGCTGCGCCTGCTGCGCAGCGTCTTCTTTGGGCCGTTGAATACGAAACTGGCCGCCATGGCGGATGCGCGCACCACCGAGTGGGTGGCGCTGGGGGTCACCTGCGTCGTCATCCTCGCCGTCGGCGTCTGGCCCTATCCGATCATTGAAATTATCTCCTCGGCGGTGCAGCCGGTCGTCGGCCTCGTCGGACCATTGCGGTAGCCATGCAAGCTGGATTGAGACTATGAATGTTGAATATTCCTATATCCTGACCTCGTTCCTGCCGGAGATCGCGCTGGTGGTCCTCGGGCTGCTCGTGCTGGCCATCGATCTGGTGTTGCCGGCGCGCAGTACCCGGCGCACGCTGACCATCGTCGCCGCCTTCGGCTGCCTGGTCGTGATGGTGCTGTCCGCCCAACAGTGGCTGGCGAGCACCCCGATCGCGCCCGACCTGGTGCAACGGGAAACGCGGGCGATGGTGCAGATCTGGCAGCAGCAGATCGAGCCGCTGGGACAAAGTGTGCAGGCCGATCCGACCGACCCTTCCTTGCCGCGCGTGATGCAACTGCCGGCCGAGATGGCCTTGACCAATGCCGAGGCCCGCGCCGTGGTGCGCGCCTACCAACAACAGCGCCACCTCACTCCGCAACTGCCGCCGCGTGAAATGGGGTTGGCCCATCCCGGCTTTGCCGCATGGTGGCTCTTCGCCAACGATCAGTTCGCCGCCGCCTTCAAAGTGCTCTTTGCGCTGGCCGCCTTCCTGGTGCTGCTGCTGTCCGTGCGCTTCCCCGTCGAGCGCTACCGCGCCGAGTTCGCCGGACTGCTCATCTTTGCCACCGTCGGGTTGATGGTTATGGTGAATAGCATGGACCTTGTCGTGCTGTTCCTGGGGCTGGAACTCGCCGCCGTCTGTCTGTACGCGCTCGCCTCCTGGCATAAAGGCGACGCCCGCTCGCAGGAATCGGGGGTGAAGTACCTCCTGCTCGGCTCGCTGGCCTCCGCCTTCTTTATCTATGGCGCCAGCCTGCTGTTCATGCAGTACGGCAGCACCCACCTGACCATGCTCGGCGGTGCGGCGATGCGCCTGGCGCCCTTTGCGCTCATCGGCTTGCTCATGCTGCTCATCGGCTTCGGCTTCAAAGTCGCCGCCGCCCCGCTGCACCTCTGGGCGCCCGATGTCTACCAGGGCGCGCCCACGAGCATGGTCGCCTTCCTGTCCACCGCCAGCAAGGCGGCGGGCTTCGCCGTGCTCCTCCGCGTCCTCAGCCTGGGCTTCCCCGCCCTCACCGACCGCTGGGTGTTGCTCATCGGCGTGATGGCGGCGTTGAGCATGGTCGTCGGCAACCTGGTGGCCCTGCATCAGAATAACGTGAAGCGCCTGCTCGCCTACTCCGGCATCGCCCAGGCCGGCTACCTGCTCATTGCGGTGATGGCTGTAGGGCTGGCCGGTCTGCACCACTCGTCGCACCTCGAAGCCGCGGTCACCGCGGCCGTGCTCTATCTCTTCCTCTACACCATTGCCAATATCGGCGCCTTCGCCATTGCCGGTATCGTACAGCAGGAGTCCGCTGGGGTGGAGATGCGCGATTTTGCCGGACTGCGCACCCGCGCACCGTTGCTCGCCTTTGGCATGACGCTGCTGCTGCTGTCGTTAGGCGGGATTCCGCCGCTGGCCGGCTTCGTCGGCAAGTGGTTCCTCTTCCTGTCCGGCGTGGTCGAAGGCCAGTATATTCTGGTTTTGCTCGGCGCAGCCTTGAGCGTGGTGTCGATCTACTACTACCTGCTGGTCGTCAAACAGATCTACGTCCTGCCCGGCGAGAACACGGCGCCGATCCGCGTCGGCGCCGTTGCTGGCATCGGACTCACGCTGATTGTCTTCCTTACCTTCCTCATCGGCGTGTTCCCACGCCCCTTCCTCGATCTGGCCACACAGACGGCGCAATCGTTGCTGCATTTCTAACGCGGGCAGCATCCGCAACACAGTATCACTTTTTAATGTAATTTACCGCTCGCGGTAGGAGTTGTTGGCGGTCGGCGCGAATGGGGTAGGAAAATAGCTCTCCCGTTTGCGCCGACGCGCGAACAAAACGCGACAGGGAGCGTCTAACCTGATAGTGCGCCGTGAATGGCCGCAACCCGTATCGGACGATTGCTGGAAAACGCCGTATGATGGGATCAACGCTCCCCGCGGTGGAGGATAGCAAGGAGGTCAGGATGCCGTCAGCATCGGTGGAAGTGGTGAATGAGGTCGGGTTGCATGCTACGCCGCTGGCGCAATTTGTCGCCTGTGCGCGGTCCTTTTCGGAGACCACTATTCGCGTGCAGCGTGACGAGCGCAGTGCGGATGGAAAAAGTCTCATCGGCCTGCTTTCTCTGGAGGCGTTGAAAGGCACGACCATCGAAATTACCACGGAAGGCCCACAGGCTGAGGACGCGTTGCAGACGTTGGTGGCGCTGGTCGCAAGTGGTTTTCGCCGTGGATAACGGATGTGGCAGCCTCACTCGTATAGCTGGCAGGCGCTCATGGTATACTGTATGATGAGGTTTCAGTGGTGAATGACGAACAGGTACGCGCGCTGCTGGCGGCTGTCCGCTCTGGGAAATGCAGTGATGATGAATTCTTAGCAAAATGGCGTGCGCTCTCCTTTGAAGATCTGGGCTTTGCCAAGCTGGATCATCATCGGCAGGTGCGCACCGGGTTTCCCGAGGTCATATTCGGACAGGGCAAAACCCCGGCGCACGTGGCGCAGATTTTTCAGCGGTTGAGCGAGCGTCACCCGGTGGTGATGGCCACCCGGGCGAGCGATGAACACGCGCAGGCCGTCGCCGACGTGTTGCCGGATTGCGTCTACCATCAGCAGGCGCGCATCGTGAGTTGGCATCAACCGGGGCACACGCTGCGCTGGACGGGTGAACCGCTCATCGCCATTGCGGCGGCTGGCACCGCTGACCTGCCGGTGGCGGAAGAAGCGGCGGTGACGGCTGAGACAATTGGCTGGCCGGTTGATCGCATCTACGATGTCGGGGTGGCCGGCCTGCACCGCCTGCTGGCCCAGAATGAGCGCCTGGTTCGCGCACGGGCCATCGTGGTGGTCGCCGGCATGGAAGGTGCGCTGGCCAGCGTCGTGGGCGGATTGGTAAAAGCGCCGGTCATCGCCGTGCCCACCAGTGTGGGCTATGGTGCAAGCTTTCACGGGCTGGCGGCATTGTTGACGATGTTGAATAGTTGCGCCACCGGCGTGGCGGTGATGAATATCGATAACGGTTTCGGGGCGGGATACTACGCCGCCTTACTGGCAGCAATGGCCTGCGAGGCGCCTCCGCCCGGCGGGATGCCGGACCAGCAACCGAGCATGGCCTCGATGTAACACGGAAAGGTTGTTCAAGTCGAGGAGAAGCGTCCCGTATGCCTTGGGGACAACACGGCGTCCAGGGAAAGGAGCAACAACGTGAATCACGGCTCACGTCAGTCATCAAATCAGCAGGGCGTGTCCAGTCAGGAAGTACGCGCGCGCGCCGCAGCACAAGAAGTTCCGCTGTGGGCCAAACCGATTGTCAACATTTGTGACAGAATCTATCCCTTCATGCTCGTCTTCGGCGCACTCCTCCTCGTGCTCCTCCTCTCCCTGGTGGGTGTAGGCCGTACAGAGTTTGAATGGGTTCCCCGCGTGGTCTCGGCGATGAGTTTCTTCCTTACGCTGGGATTCATCTCCTGGATTATCGCCCGCCATGAAACACTGGTGCCCGGCTGGGTCGGCCTGGTCCTGTCCGCGGTATTCTACTACGGCTTGCCCTTATTGGTCATCTTTCTTGCCACCCGCACCGGAGAGATTAAAGAGGTCCAACTTTCGCTGAGTGCCGCCGCCGAGGCGGCAACGGGAGCCAGTCTGGTCATTCGCAGTACAGTGACGGCGTTTACCAATATGGCTTTCTTCCTGGCTCTCACCGCCATCGTGCGTCTGGTCATCGGTTTCTCCACCGGATTTGTCTCCAGTAGTACCACCGCACGCACGGTGAAAATGCGCTACATTGATACGTCGAATAAAGACACGCTAAAGCCCAGTTTGATCCCGAAATGCTGGCAGATGTCCCGGTGTCGTCCCGGCGTGCGCATGACCTGTCCGAACTATCTTGACCGCATCCCTTGCTGGAAACGACGCAGCGGCTGCTTCTGCGATCGCGAACTGGCCAACTACCTCATGAACTCCGTCGACCGGAAGGATGCCGGTGAAGTCATCGATATGCAGACAGTCACCGCCCAAAGCGGCGCCAATGCCATTCGCGGCTACATGGGCGCCGCCAACAAACGACCCTGGAAGCTGCAAAAGTCGCTGTGCTTCAACTGCCCGCTGTATCTCGAACATCAGGAATACAAGTATCGCAACCTGAGCTGGATCAGCATTCCCGCCACCGCCGCGATTGTGGCCCTTTCCTGGCCGGTTTACGATGCGGGGTACCAGTGGCTGTCCAGGTACCTTGACGACTTGATGGTCCAGCTGACCCAGATCAAAGATGTCGCCCGGATTATCGGCCCGGACGAAGGCGCCACGCTGGCGAACAGCTCCTTCGAATACGTGTTGCTGGCGGTACTGACGTTGATCCTGTTTGGCTACGTGATCTCCATGACCGAAACTTTCTTCCTGAAATGGAAGATGTGATCCGTCAGGTTTGAGCGTCGAGATCGCATGGTAGAAGGAAGGGGAGAGGCATGGCGCCTCTCCCCGACTTGCCTCCCCCGGCCTGAACTCGAAAGGATGCAGACCGGCATGTCGATCGTCGTACGCCTTCTCGCTCTCCTCGCTCTCCTCATCTGCCCGCTCGTCGTCCGAGCCCAGTTCTTCGCGGATGTGCGACAGGGCGATGCCGACTTTCAATGCATCGGAGATGCCGGATACCATCAGCTCATGGAGGGGATGCCCAATGGGGTCTTTGACCCCGATCGTCCCGTCACCCGTGCGGAAAGCGTGATGGTGCAGGCGCGCTTGTTAAATATCGCCCTGCGCGGCTTCATGGTACTGCCCGGGCCGGCGCTCCCCGCCCCGCACTTTGCCGATGTGCCCGACACACACTGGATGCAGGCCGCCGCGCGGTTCCTGGCCGAGCGCGGCATGCTGTTCGATGCCGGACACTCCCGTTTCCGTCCCACAACCCCCATGTCGCGCGGCGAGTTCGTGGCTGCCCTCTACCGCATCATGCATGCGGGGAAGAGTGTCACGCCGTCGCACGCCATGCAGGCGCTGATCGATGCCTATCTCGCGCCCGCCGCATGGATGGAACAGCGCGATACGCCGATCCTGCGCCGCGAAGTGGCGCGGGTGACCGAGGCCTGCCTGTACTACCTCACCCAGCATGCGGTGACGGAAGGCGACATCATCCAGTTTGAAATCGATGATGAGCAAAAACGCTGGGCCATCCTGGAAACCGACATCGGCGAGTGCCGCCTGTATATGCCGGCACGCGGCATACTGCTCACCCAGGGCACGGCGCAAGACCTGCGCGTCGGCGCGCGCGTGCGCACCTTGAGCGATGCCATTTCCAGCATGCGGGACGGCAAGTACTACCGCGTGCGCGAGGTGACCATCATCGCGACTGCACCGTAATCCCGCTGGCGCGTGCAGCAACAACTTCCTTGACAGGGGGTAGCGGGGGCGGTATGCTCAGGTCATTCCCCTCGCAAGTGAAAGCATCATCCATGACAGAGCAGATCGTAAACGAACGCTACGCGCTGGAAAAGCTGGTCGGCGAAGGCGGCATGGCCGTCACCTATCGCGCCCGCGACCTGTTGCTCAACCGCACGGTCGCCATCAAAATCATGCGCGAACAGCTCACCGCCAATCCCCAATTCGTGGAGCGCTTCCGCCGCGAGGCGCAGGCCGCGGCGCGTCTCGCGCACGAGCACATCGCCGGCGTGTACGATGCCGGTCAGGCCTATGGCTCCTACTACATCGTCATGGAGTATGTGGAAGGGACCGACCTCAAACAGCGGCTTCGCCGCGACGGCCCCCTGCCGGTGCTCACGGCCCTGGAGATCGCCCGCGAAATCGCCTCCGCGCTCGACGCCGCTCATCGCGAAGGCCTCGTGCACCGCGATGTGAAACCCCATAATATCCTGCTCAATGCTGACGGCAGAGTGAAGGTGACCGACTTCGGCATCGCCAAGCTGGCCTCCGACGGTGATGATACCGGCGTCATCATGGGCTCGGTGCACTACCTCTCGCCGGAGCAGGCGCGAGGAGAGGCGACCACGCCGAGTTCTGACATCTACGCCCTGGGCGCTGTGCTCTTCGAAATGCTCACCGGGCGCACCATGTTTGAAGGAGAAAATGCGCTCGCCATCGCGCACAAGCAGGTGTACGAACACCCGCCCATGCCCCGCACCGTGCGCCAGGATATTCCGCCCGCCGTCGAGGCCATGGTGCTCCGCTGCCTGGAGAAGGACCCGCGCGCGCGTTATCAATCCGCTGCGGAAGTCCAGTCGGTGTTGCGCCACCTGATTGCCAATCTCCACCAGGACGCCACGGTGGTGCTGCCCTCAGCCGTGCCCTCCGTGGATGCCACGGTGATCTATCGGAAACCGGCGGCTGCGCCGGTCGAACAAACCGCACCTCCGGCGCCGGCGCCGGCGTCCCCCACACCGTCACGCGGCGGGGGGGGAGGAGCGTGGATCATCACCCTGCTCTTCATCGCGCTGGCTGCCGCCGTCACCTACGGCGCATTCCGTATGTTCGGCGATGAATGGACGCGGCCGACCCCGAACAACGGCCAGCAGCACCAGCTGGTGCGCGTGCCCGATCTCACCGGGCTCACCCTGGAACAGGCCGATGCCCTCTTGCAACAGCGCAATCTCACCGGAAAGTCGTTCCAGGAAACCAGCGATGAGGTCAAAGAAGGACTGGTCATCCGCCAGGACCCGGCTGCCGAGAAAGAGATCGACCCGAAAGACCAGGTGCTTTTCTGGGTCAGCGATGGTCCGCAGACCATCTTCGTGCCGGACGTGACGCAGATGACGCTGAACGCCGCCAAACGGGAAATCCGCGTGGCGGGATTCAAAGGTGAATTCGCTGTCCTCTCGGAACACGCCGAGCTCCCGCGCGGCCAGGTCATCCGCACGGAACCGGCCACCGGCGCCACGGTCGACCGTGAGAGTAAAATGACGCTGGTGCTCTCCAAGGGCGCTGAACAAAGGCTGGTGTCCGAAACGTATCGACCGGGCGCCGTGCCGCAAACGCTCGCCTGGGACCAGGTGTACGTGCGCGTCGAGTTCGAAAACCCCGCGGGCAGTGAACCGCAACTCATGTGGGAAGGGACGCTGCATCCCGGCGACGCCATCCCTGATCAAACCTTCCAGCGCAAACCGGCGGACCGCGTGACGGCCCGCACCTTGTACGGCAAGGAGGCCGGAGCGGAGTTGGATACCCTCGGCGAGGAACGGTTCGGCGGCGAAGCGGACGCGCCGGCAACATCGGACGCGCCGTCTGCGACAAACTAACCGCTCACACCGGTTGCCAGCGGGCGGCAAACCCGGTTACAATGCCTCCGGGAACCTGCCGTCGGCGCATGATCCTGACGGCCGGGTCCCGACGGAGGTCGCATGCTGCCGTTTCGAGATGAGAACCCGACGCGGAACTTCCCCCTGGTGACCATCGCGCTCATCGTCGTGAACACGCTGGTGTTCGCCTACATGTTCAGCCTGTTGGCTGAAGGCGAACAAGCATTCAGGACGTTCATCATGCGCGCCGCCGTCATCCCCGCCTCGCTCGTCGGTCGTACTGAGATTCCCGCACAGATCGATCCCGAGTGGGTTACCGTCTTTACCGCCATGTTCATGCACGGGGGCTGGTTGCATCTCGGCGGAAATATGCTCTATCTGTGGATCTTCGGCAACAACATCGAAGATATCATGGGGTCCGGCCGCTTTCTGATCTTTTACCTCCTCACCGGCGTGATCGCCACCTTCACGCATGTCGCATCGGCACTGGGCTCACCCAGCGCCGAGATTCCGTCATTGGGGGCGAGTGGCGCGGTCGCCGGAGTGCTGGGCGCTTACCTGGTGCGCTTCCCCGGCGCGCAGGTGCAGACCTGCGTCTTTTTCATCTTTATCACCATCATCCGCCTGCCCGCCATCCTCGTGCTGGGATTCTGGTTCGTCATCCAATTGCTCAGCGGTGTGGCCAGCCTGGTGCCGGGCGCTGTCGCGGGCGGCACCGCCTACTGGGCGCACATTGGCGGATTCATTGCCGGCATGTTGTTGGTCAGTCTCTTTGCGAAACGCACGCGGAACCGGTATAATGAGTATTATCCGGGTTAGCGATGACTTGGGGCGTGGAGTAGCGGGAGAGCTGCCGCGTGCAAGTGATTACATCGCCGCATCGCTCGACGCGCTGACGGCATATCGTGAATCCATCATGGTGGTGCTCGAGAACGGGGCGCGCATGATCCCTTGGGGCTATTACGCATAATCGCGACGGAGGAAGACCATGGTCGATGCTGACGAATCGCGGGTTCCCCAGGCACAAGAAATGTCCGGCGAGGTGTTCAACCTTGTAGTTGAAGCCGCACTGGCCATACGACTGGCCGGCGTCCAATTTCGCCTCTATGCCGCCGAGAGCGATCCGGTGCGGCGCGATATCCAGGTGGCGCTGGATAAATTGGGCGAATTGTTCCTTCACCTCCCCTCGCTCATCATTGCCCTGGATGACGGCGCCATCTCCTTCAACGGGCAATTCGTGCGACGCGCCGATGCCGAATTGGCCGTGCAGGACTACCGGGTGTGGATGACCAATGCCGGACTGCACGCCCTCGCCTTCATGCGCGGCGTGAACGAACGAGAACTGTCCCGCTTCCTCGGGACCCTGGTTACCTATGTCCCAACACTGCAGGAAGAAGAACCGCTGGTCGAAAAACTGCAGCGCCTGCATCTCCTCGCCATCAAAATGATCCCCGTCTCAGCAAAGATCGGCGAACCGGTTTTCGATCAGGCCGAACCACAGGAGTCGCGCCAGACGTTCGCCAGTGACGAGAAAGATGTCGGGCGCTTGCGCGATCTGTTTACCTGCGTGAGCGAAAGCGAAAAGTCTGGCGAAAGCGATGCCCTCACCGCCGCCGAAACCGAGTTGATGCTCGATGCCGCTGAAAACGCCGAAGCCCTCGATGTGCAGCAATGGCGTACGCTCGCCCAGACCATGAAGAAAATCTCGCTGCCGGCACGTCGCATGCTGATGGCCCGTCTCGTGCGCTGGGTGCAAACCCGCGTCAACGATGACCGCATGCCCACCGGCATCGATGCGGTGCTGCTGGCGCGCGTGAAAGCTGAAGGGGACACCGAGGCGCTCCACCACACGCTCACCCTGACAGAACTGCGCATGGACAACCTGATCCGATTCCATGATTGGGACGGCATGATCATGCTGCTCGAGGCATTGCATCAGCGCCTTGACTGCGAAGGGGTGCCGGAACTGCGCCAGGTCATTGCCTCCATGCTCGACCGTATCGGTGAACGCGTGAGCCTGCGCGGCGTCGTCGAACAAACGCTGCAACAACTGGAGGAGCTGGAACGCGCGCGTACCGTCATTATGATGCTCGGCGAACGCGCGCTGCGACCGTTCATTAACAACCTGAAACAGGCCAGTGTGATGCACGAGCGCATCCGCATGGTCAATATGCTGAAAGAGTTCGGCAGCACCCAACTCGAGTTACTCCTCGAAGAATTGCGCAAGCATAACCCCTGGTATGTCTATCGCAACCTGCTGGTCGTCCTCAGCGAAATCGGCACTGAAGACTCACTGGGCGTGGTCGCCGATAAAATGCGCCACTCCGACCCGCGCGTGCGCGCCGAAGCTGTCACCGCCGCCGGGCGCATTGCGCGCGACCGCAGCTACCCCTACCTGGTGCAGGGATTGCAGGATACCGATCCTGACGTGCGCGCGCGCGCGGCCGTGATGGTCGGACAGACACCCGACCCGCGCCTCCTCGCCCTGCTCCTGAAACTATTGAAAAGCGTGTGGCTCGTTAAGGATGAACCCGAAAGCGTGCAACTAGCGGCGACCATGGCGCTCGGGCATTTCCGCCAGGAAGCCGCCGCCCGTGAGGCCCTCATCCAGATTGTCTATCCCGGCCTCTTCTCGCAATACCGGCGGAAGAGTGATCCGGTGCGCGCCACCGCCATTATGGCACTCGCTTCGCACCTCCCCCATCCGGCGGTGGAGGCACTGCTGACGCACGCCTTGCGCGATCGTAACAATGAAGTGCGCCAGGCAGCGCAACGCGTATGGCAGCGCCATCTTACCCAGATGGAAACGCGCGCTACGGTGTGAATCCCGGGCGAAACCGGGTACAATAGTTCGGGGAACGGCACGCTACGGTCGTAGAATCACCGCTGCCGTCGCCCGGCCACCGCCGCGCACCAACCCCACCATTTCCCGGCAAGGATGATGACACACATGAAGCTCGGCTTACACGCCAATGCGCTACTGTTAGCGGCAGGACTCCAGGACTACCAACCTGTGGGGCGCGGCGCGCTTGATGCTGCCCAGGTATTGGAGAAAGCGGCGCACTATAAGTTCGCCGCCGTGCAGTTCTGCCTGCAGAATATCCCGGGATTCCCCAAGTGGGATATGGTGACCCTCGTCAACCTGCGGCACCAGGCGGATGAACTCGGCCTCACCTTGCACCTCGCTGCCGACATACTGGAGGGTGAACACCTCACCGATGTCATCCGCCGGGCGCATACGTTAGGTGCCAAGCAGGTGGTGGCCGGACTGGCGGAACTGAAAGGGAATGTGCAGGAACGCCAGCGCACGCTGGAAAGTATACTGCTGAGTTTGGATGGGGCGATCAAAACTGCCGAACGCTACGGCATCATGCTGGCGATCGAAAATGGCCGTCACGTGGCGGCGGCCGATCTGGCCGCATTGATCCAGGCGGCGCAGAGTGAAATGATCGGCGTCTGCTTCGATATGGGCAACTGCCTCTCCGTGCCGGAAAATCCTGTTGAAGCCGCAGAAACCCTGGCCCACTATTGCCAGTGCGCCCACATGAAAGACTGGCATATCTTTCGTACGGTCGATGGCGTCATGCTGCAAAACTGTCCGGTGGGCGCCGGCGTAGTGGAAATCACCGATGTCCTGCGCGTACTGAAAGTGAAGAAACCGATGATTCCCGTCTTTCTGGAAACGTCGGCCACCCGCCTCGCCATCCCCCTCCTGCAGGATGAATTCCTGAAACAATATCCACGCATCACCGCCCGTGCCCTCGCCGGGATCCTGCGCCGCGGGGCACTGGTGTACAATGAAGAGGACATGCGCTTCCCCCACGAGCGTAAAGCCGGCGAACGCGAAGTGCTCAAATGGGAAGAAGACCGATTGAAGACAAGTCTGAAACAGGCGCAGAAGTTAATGGGAACGGAAAGCCTTACCCTGTCATTGGAGACCGTGTAGTCCTCGCGACACAGGCGGGATCATCGGCATCGGGTAGCCTTCGGCTTGTTGCGCGATGGAACAAGGTCGGCCATGTCAGCACACGAATAACCAATAGCGAGTGAAGGAGGTGAATCGTGGCAGAACAACCGACGTTACATGTGCGCGCACGTGAGAGCACCGGCAAGGGCACGGCGCGCAAACTGCGCCGCCAGGGCCTGGTGCCCGGCAGTCTGTTTGGACGGGGCGAACCACAGTCCATCACCGTCGACCTCACCGAATTTCGCCACACCGTCGCCCCCGGGCACTACGGATCGCAAATGATCAACGTCGAACTTGATGGCCGACCAGCCGGGTCCGCGCTGGTCAAAGCCGTGCAGGTCAACCCGATTGGCCGGCAGATCCTGCACATCGACCTGCAGCGCGTGAGCATGGAGGATCGCATCAGCGTAGCCGTCCCGCTCCTGTTGGAGGGCGAGCCGGCAGGCGCACGAGCCGGCGGCGTCCTCGAACAATTGACCCGCACCCTCACGGTGGAATGTCGAGCCGGCGACATCCCGCAGGAATTTCATTACGATGTGGCTGCCATGGAGATCGGCGACACCTTGCACGCCGCGCAGGTCGCCCTGCCAGTCGGCTGCGCCTTGATGGGGCCCCAGGATGAAGTCATCGCCATCCTCTCGGCGCCGACGCTGCCCGTTCTTGAGGAACCGGTGGAGGTGGAAGAAGGCGTGGTCGGGCCGGAACTCACCGATGAGAAACAGCACGAAGACTTTCCTCCCGAGCGGTGACCGGCAAGGGAGGAGACAACGCAAAGGCGACGGCAGAAACGCCGTCGCCTTCGACAAAACACACGGCCAGGTGCTGGGCTACGCCTTCGCGCTAAGCTGCGCCTGCACGTAGGGTACCATGCCGCCGACGTCGATGATCTCGCGCAGGAACTCCGGGAACGGCTCGGACTGATACGTCTTGCCCTGCGTCAGATTGCGCACCACGCCGGTGGCCAGCTCGATCTCGAATTCATCGCCCGCCTGCACCTCGGCTGCCGCCTCCGGGGATTCCAGGATGGGCAGCCCCACATTGATGGCATTGCGGAAAAAGATGCGCGCAAAGCTTTTGGCAATCACCGCGGAAACGCCGCATGCCTTGATCGAAATCGGCGCGTGCTCGCGTGAACTGCCGCAGCCGAAGTTCTCCCCGGCCACAATCACGTCACCCGGCTGCACACGTTCGGTAAAGTGATCGCCGGCATCTTCCATGCAGTGTTTGGCGAGTTCCGCCGGATCGGTCGTATTCAAATAGCGCGCTGCAATGATGATGTCGGTGTCGATATGGTCGCCGTAGATATGGGCGCGTCCGCGCAAAGCCATGGCACAATCCCTCACAGGTGAAATGCTGGTTCCCGGCGAGCTGCCGGGAACCCGTTAAGAGTAGCAGGTTTCGCGACGTGCTGGCAAGGTGGCCACCACCATACCCATCCATCGCAACATCGCAGCGCTTAGCGCCCCATGCCTACGCGCTGGGCGCGTTGCTCCACCTTGCCTTCCGTCGGCAGGCTGGGCGCGATCACCAGTTCGGCCTTCTGCATCTCGCGCAGGTTCATCGCGCCGACCGACCCCATCGACAACTTCAGCGCGCCGATGTAATTCATCAGGCCGTCGTCGCGTTTTGCCGGGCCAAAGATGATCGACTCCAGGCTGCCGCGCGTGCCGACATGAATGCGCGTGCCGCGCGGCAGGGTGGGGGAGGAAGTCGCCATGCCCCACGAGAACCCCTTGGCGGGCGCTTCCGTGCTGGCCGCAAGCTGCGAGCCGAGCATCACGGCGTCGGCGCCGGCGGCAATCGCCTTGCAGAGGTCGCCGCC
>JAGUZN010000325.1 GCA_020060775.1 Armatimonadota bacterium | reverse complement strand
GATGCTGCCCGACCACTCCAGCGTATGGCCGGAGATCAACGTCGATCGCAACATCCTCATGTGCCCCACCAAGGGCAAGAAAGTCGCCAACGCCTACGTCTACAGCTATGGCGTCTCCAGCCTGACGCTGGGTGAGATCATTGAACCATCGGGCACCTTGCTCACGATGGACGGCCAGCATGCCGCCACCGCGGAGAGCGGCTCGACCCCCGCCACCTACGACAATGTGGCCTATACTGTTGACGATCTGGATGCCCGCCACAGCAACAAATTCGTCTGCACCTTTGCCGATGGTCACGTCGACATCATGGCCCTGCATCCTGACAAACTGCCGGTGCGCAGCAGTATGGTGCTCTGGCTCCGCGCTGACAGCTTTACCGGCATCAGCGACGGCACCGAGATCACGACCTGGAACGACTTCAGCAGCAAGAATAACAACTTCTCTTGCCCGTCCGGCACCGGCCTGCGCCCGGAGTATAAGCAGAATGTGCTGAACAACGGCACCATGCCCGCCATCCGTTTCAATGTCGATGCTGCCGGTAACGGCCGCATGCAGTCTGCCGGCACCTTCATCCCGCGCGACCCGGAGAGCCTGACCTTGATCAACGTGCTGGCGCCCAATGCCACCACCCCGACGAGCAACCAGCTGGTTACCTTATTCTGGTCTACCGGCAGTAACTCGGCCGAGTGGAACCATGTGCCCGGCAGTAACTACTTGCTCTGGAACACCCCGGCAAATCTGTCGACGGGCCCAGCGGCTCAATACCATGGCAATGGTTGGTCTCATGTCATCACCAACTGGGCCACCGGCGGCACCTATGGCATCGGCCACGCCAATATCTTTTCGATCGAAATCAACCCCGATGCCTACGTGGGGCCAGTGGCGCGCGCCTGGATCGATGGCACCGTCAGTGTGACCGTGGGTGTCCTGCCGGGCGGCTACCAATTGCCCATGCAGCGCGTCTGGCTCGGCTCGCGCTGGTGCAGCTGCGGAGTGCACGTGAACCAGTTGAAGGGCGATATTGGCGAACTGCTCCTGTTCACGCCCGCCATCTCGGATGTCGAGCACGGGCTGATCACCAACTATCTGAAGAAGAAGTGGCAGCAGTAAGCTGGCTGTTGCCCGTGTTAATCGCATACAGGGCCTCCCGCCAGGCGCGGGGGGCCCTGGCGTCTCATCCATCCTTGGCAATAGTACCTCTGTATCTGTGAGACGTTCAGAACGGATCATTCCGTGGAACATGTACCACGAAAATGTGTTGTCGGGGTATTGACCGCTGAAAGACCTCCTCTCACAATGGGGATGCAAAGGACACGCATTGCGAGATCCATTTTTTTAAGGAGGTCAGCATATGTATCCTGTTCGTATTCGAGGGTTCACCCTCATCGAGTTGCTTGTCGTCATCGCCATAATCGCCATTCTGGCGGCGATTCTCTTCCCGGTCTTTGCCAAAGCGCGCGAGAAGGCGCGGCAGTCGAGCTGTCTGAACAATCAGCGGCAAATCGCCGTGGCGATATTGATGTTTGCCCAGGATCACGATGAGATGCTACCGGACCACTCCAACGTGTGGCCGGAGATCAACGTGGATCGCAACATCCTCATGTGCCCCACCAAGGGCAAAAAGGTGGCCAACGCCTACGTCTACAGCTATGGCGTCTCCAGTCTGACGCTGGGCGAGATTATTGAACCGTCGGGCACCTTGCTCACGATGGACGGCCAGCACGCCGCCACCACGGCAAGCGGCTCGACCCCCGCCACCTACGACAACGTGGCCTACACCCTCGATGACCTCGATGCCCGCCACAGTAATAAGTTTGTCTGCACTTTTGCCGACGGTCACGTGGACATCATGTCCGTCACCCCCGAGAAGCTGCCGGTGCGCAGTAGCCTGGTCCTCTGGCTGAAGGCCGATAGTTTTACCAATCTGAGCGACGGTGATGAGATTAGTAGTTGGAACGACTTCAGCAGCAAAGGCAATCATTTCACTGCCGCTTCAGCCGCCGGCACCCGCCCGGTGTACAAGCAGAACGTATTGAACAACGGCAGCATGCCCGCCATCCGCTTTAACGCCGATACTGCCGGCAATGGGTACATGCAGCCTGCCGGTACCTTTATTCCCCGCCAGCCGGAGAGCATGACACTCGTCATGGCGCTCGCTCCCCAGGCCGCCACGCCGGTGAATAGTCAAATTGTAGCCTTCTACCATTCCGACGGTCTCAACACGAGTGATTGGGCGACCCTGGGGTGCAGCATGCTCATCTGGAATGCCCCCGCCGCCTTCACGAGCGGACCTGCCTCCCAGTTCCTGGGCGAAGGCACGTGGGCCGCGACCAGTTACGCGACAGGGGGATCGTACGGGGTCGGCAACATGAATGTCTTCGCCATGGAAATGAATCCGACCGCCTATGTCGGAAGCACGTTGCGTGCCTGGATTGATGGCACCCCCAGCAGCGCCGGGGCGCTGCCCGCTGGCCATAAGATCGACATGCAGCGCGTGTGGTTGGGAATGCGCTGGTGCAGTTGCGGGACATATTCGAACCCGCTGAAGGGCGATGTAGCAGAAGTGCTGCTCTTCTCCCCCGCCATCTCGGATGTTGAGCAGGGTCTGGTGACCAACTACCTGCGGCAGAAGTGGACCCTGTAGTCGTCACAAATCACGCGTATCACTGACCATGAGGCCTCCCATCTCTGGGAGGCCTCATGGTCAGTGCGGGATACGCGCGTTTACCACGGCTTAACCGGTAAACTCAGCAGGGATACGCGAGTCCTCATCGAATGGTACTGAAGGGCTGTCGGCATGACGGCTTCCAGAGACTATCATTCGGAGGTGCACACATGACCACGGTTTGGCGTGCAGTGTTCGCCGCGTGTATCGCGTGCGTGCTGTTGGTGTGTCCTGTCGCCTTGCAGGCGCAGATCATTCCCGCCAGTTACAATGTGAAAGACTTCGGCGCCAAGGGCGATGGCGTAGCCGATGACACGCAGGCGATCAAAGACGCCTTTGCCGCGGCGCAAAAGACCGCCATCTCCGCCCCTACGCCCGGCACCGCCTACCACTTCTCCCTGAGCAATGTCTACTTCCCCAACGGGCGCTACCTGCTCTCCGAACCGCTACAACCGAGCGCCAATATGATCGGCGAGGGCAATCCCATTCTCCAGCAGCCTGATCCGACCAAAGATATCATCGGCACCGAGTGGGTCTGGCGCTGGAAGATCAGCGGCTTCACCTTCCTCGGGGGGAAGAATTCCCTGCACATCGGCAATCCGAACCTCGACAGTGGGCGCATCATCATTGACAACTGTAACTTCTACAATGCCGCGGATGCCGCGGTGCGCCTGCGCGAGGGCTCCAACTCGACGCAGGTGACCATGACGAACTGCGTGGTGTTGAACTGCAACCAGGCCTTTGTCAACTGGTGTGATATGGCGCGCGTGGCCGACACCTGGGTGAGCACGTCACCGAATATGAAGGACCTGGCCGTCTTCGAGAACCACGGCTGCCTGTTGCTCGAGCATGTGCTCGGGGTGCCGCAGGTGACGCCGGGGAACGATCAGCGCTGGATCGACAACTACGGCGGCGTTACTTGCCGCAACGTGCGCTTTGGCGGCGAGGGCGCGGGCTTCACCCCGGTGGTGAACTGGGCGGCCTACGATTACACCTACCCCGTCATCCCCTCCTACGTGGTCATCGATGCCTGCAATATCTATGGGCTGGGCAATCCCAATAGAAAAGCGATTGTCTACTGCGAAGAAGTGCCGAACCAGATCATCATCACGAATAATAATGGTATGCCGGACTTGCCGATGCTTGGCTTGAGCGAGAAGCTAGACCTGAATACCTATTTCGATAACGCGAAACAGCGGGGCGATATGTGCCTGAGATTCCTCATCGGGCCGGAGCAGGTGGAGGTGGGCAACCGCGACCTGCCCGAGCAGATGCGGCCCTATCAGGCTAACGAGATCCTCGGCGATGGGCCGCCGACCACCGGCAATTGGAGGCGCGGCGCCTTCATCCGCAATAAGAACCTTGAAGGTCGCTGGACTGCGCAGGGATATGTGAAGACCACCACCCCCGCCCTGCAGGAGCCCTATGGCTGGTATTGCACTGAGTCAGGCAAGCCGGGCACCTGGCAAGCAGTGAGATTCGTAATTCCACAGTAGACGAAGGGAGAACACGCACGATGGTCCGTCACCTGCTGGCGTGCTGGCTCTGTTGCGCCGCGCTGCTCGGCACGGGGTATGCGCAGAGTACCGCAGGCTACATTAACGTTCAGGACTACATTGTCGCGTCCGCCAACACAACCGATCACACCGAGGCCATTCGCGCCGCGTTCGCGGAGGCGGGAAGAACGCGAAAGTACGCCGTGCTCTTTCCGTCCGGTTATTATGCGATCAGCGACACTATTGACATCAGCGCCGCCAATGAAATCGTCGGCCAGGGGTACGTGCGCATTGAGCAGCGCGACCCTGCCAAGGGTATCTTCCACACCGCGGGAAAGTGGCGCATCACCATAAAGGGCTTGAACTTTATCGGCGGCCTGGATCAGATCGCCCTGGGTAACCCCAATACCGATCAGGGCTTTTACATCATCAGCGAGTGCCAGTTCTTCACGGCCAACGGCACGGCGGTCCGGCTGTTGGAGAACACGCGCTCCACGCACTGTGTGATTGAAAAATGCGCCTTCATGGACTGCGTGCAAAACCTCGTGACTGTTTGCGACATGACGCACCTGCGCGATTGCTGGATATCTACCTCGCCCGTGCAGCGGGACGAACCTGTCGCCGCCATCGTCAATTACGGCTGTCTCCTGGTGGAGCATCTGCTCGGCGTGCCGCGCCCGCAGGGCGCCAATAACCGCTGGATCGACAATTACGGCAGCGTGACCTGCCGAAGCGTCCGCTTCGGTGGCGAGGGCGGCGGCTTCCCGGCGGTCAATAACTTCAGCAAATTCGGGTATCCGCCGACTCATGTCACGCTGGAAGACTGCTACGTGTACAGCGCGCAACGCCCGGCGATTCACCTCGAAGAAATCCCGAACGAAGTCAATGTGCTGCACTGCAACGGCCTGCAAGACACCTGGGTGATGGATGTGAGTCCGCAACTCGATCTGACCACCTACTTTGGCAAGTACGGCCGCCCGTTGTTACGCATCGATTCTACCGGCACCAAAGGCACGGGCATCCCGGAAGCCTTATGGCCGTACCTGCAAGGCGCGATTACCCGACAGGATCTCCCAAGCCCGGAGGGGGACGGTCCACCCACTGTCGGCCGCTGGCAGCGCGGACAATTTCTTGTGAATCGCAATGGTGATACTCGTCATGTGCTGGATGCCAACGGCAAACACGTCAACTATGCCAAACCCCAATACGCGGCGATCGACGAACCGTATGGCTGGTTGTGCATCGAATCCGGCACGCCCGGCGCCTGGGTCGCCGTCAAGTTTGTCGTCATGGAAGAACAGTAGCCAACGCCCCATAGTCTGCACCCTTGCCTGAGGTGCATATACAAAGGAGCGAACGACATGCACTACCGCCTCATCAGTCTGTTTAGTCTGCTGGTGATCACCGCACTCGCCGTGTGTGCGCAAGAAGTCTCGGGTTATGTCAATGTGCGGGACTATATCGCCAAAGCCGGCAATCCCGCCGACCATACCGAGGCTATCCGTGCGGCCATTGCCGAGTCCGGCAAGCAGCGTACTTTTGGCCTGCTCTTCCCCCCGGGGTATTACCGGGTCTCCGATACCATCGATATTAGCGGGGTGAACGAGGTCGTTGGGCAGGCGTACCCGCGCATCGAGCAAACCGATCCTGAAAAGGATATCTTCTACTCCAATAGCGCCTGGCGCAAGACCGTGCGCGGCATGAGTTTCCACAGCGGTCGCGATCAGGTTGCGCTCGGCAATAAGAATACCGACCAGGGCTTCCTGCTGGTGTCCGATTGCCGGTTCTTCCAGGCGAACGGCGTGGCAGTACGCTTCATCCGCGACAAGGATTGGGGTACCGCCTCCACCTTCTGTTTGGTAGAGAAGTGCACTTTCACCGATTGCGCGCAAACGCTGATCAGCGTGAGCGACCAATCGCATCTGCGCGACTGCTGGATCAGCACGAAGGTCAAGCAGGACAACAAAGCCGCGATTGAGAATTACGGCGTGCTCACCTGCCAGAACATCCTCGGGGTGCCGCGCGTTTCGCACAACGACCAGCGCTGGATCGACAACTACGGCACGCTCACCTGCAAAACCTTTCGCTTCGGCGGCGAGGGCGCGGGCTTTACCCCGGTGGTGAATTTCGCGAAATACCAGCCCAAGCTCTGGGGCGGCGGCATCACGCTGGAAGATTGCTACGTGAGCGCACTGGGCAACAACAAGCGCGCATGCGCCATCTACCTGGAAGAGATCCCCAACCAGATCATCATCAAAGGCTGTTGCCTGGCCGGGGTGCCGGCGGTGAAGGTGAATCCGAACCTTGACCTGAAGAAGTATTTCACCGGCGTGCGGCCCGGCATGTTGAATTTCGACATCGCTGGGAACTTCGGCGAGTTCTCCGGCGCACTGCCCACGGAGATGATCACGGCTGCGGCCAATCGCACTGTCGGGGCCATCGACTACGGCGACAAGCAACTCTCGCCCGCGGCCACGAAAAAGGCGCTGGCCGCGGCTGTGGCCACAGCGAAACGTATTCCCGCAGCGCCGGAGCCCGGCGTCATGACCTATGGACTGCCGAAAGGGCAGCACGGGCATCGCCAGGTCACCGATCCGGCCGGATATATCGAAATCACCCCGAAAACGCATGCCTGGGATCTGAACGATATGCTCGACGGCATCACCGAATTAACCTCCGCGTATCTGGCGATGGCCCCGGTGGGTGATGATGTCGTCTTGATGAGCCGCATGGACGAGGGCAGTTATCCGCACCTGCGCATCCGCAACATCACCGTCGATCTCGACAAGACGCCCTACCTCACCTGGCGGTTGAAGGACAACGGGGTGAAGGGCGGCCATCAGGCGATGAAGGTCATTAACAACGCGACCGACGCGATGACCAAACTGATGGAGGACTACAACACCGATCAGTTCGGCTATTACGCCTATGATCTGCGGAAAGCGCTCGGGGTCGAGCATGGCACGGTGACCATCGACCTGAAGCTTTATCTGTGTGGCACGCGCATTACCGGACCGCAAAGCTTTGTGAAGATCAACAAAGGGGAGTTCTTCCTCATCGACTTCATCCGCCTGGAAGCCGAGTAGCTGCGGTCACAACGCGCATCCCGTCCCTGCCTCATCCGGTTGCGGGTGAGGCAGGGACGTTGGTGCATGGGCGAGGGGCATGCCGGCGTTGCCCGTCATAATTTCCCGCTCGCCTTCCTCAAGTTCTCCGCAAAACCGTTCGATACATGGAATAGGAATGGTACGGCTCAACGCATGCCGTTGCCCAGGGATAAGCATCACCCTGCTGGTCATACCGGAGGTGTCTGATGGTGAGTACCCCAACCCCCGTTGATGCGCAGGAGAATCCGCTGCAGGCCGCCGCCGAGCGCGGCGACATGGAACAGGTGCGCCGGCTCATTCGCGAAGATCCCGGCCTCGTCACCCTGCATGATCGTCGAGGCAATACACCGCTGCATGCCGCCGCCTACAGTGGGCACACGGGCGTCGTCTCGCTGTTGCTCGCACAAGGCGGTGCGGTGAGCGTGTGCAACAGCTATGGCTCGACGCCGCTGCATTGGGCGGCCAGTTGGGGGCGAGTGCCGGTGATGGATGTGCTGATTGCCCACGGTGCTGATGTTCGCGCGCGTACTGAACACGGCCACACCGCGCTCCACTATGCGGCGGAATGGGACCAACGCGCGTCCGCTGCCTTCTTGCTGGAATATGGCGCCGACGTGGATGCGCGCGACGACGATGATGACTACACCCCGTTGTGCTGGGCGGTGCGGCGCGGGCACACCGATGTGTCGGCCTTCCTGCTGGCGCACGGCGCTTCCGTGAACGGCGCCAACCGCTACGGTGCAACCCCGCTCCATGCCGCTGCGTGGGCCGGCTACCCGGAGGCGGTGGCGCTACTGCTGGCACACGGCGCTGATGTCACGGTGCGGACCACCTCGGGGCGCACACCGTTGCACCGCGGCGTGGAGTCAGGCTCCCTTGAGGTCATGCTGCAGTTGCTGGATGCCGGCGCGGAGATCACGGCATCTGATAACAACGGGGAGACGCCGTTGCATTACGCTGCCTGGGAAGGACCGCTGGAAACGATCGTGGCGTTGCTGGAACGTGGCGCAGAGATCACCGCCGCATCGCACACAGGGCTCACAGCGCTGCACTATGCCGCACGTTGGGGGCAGGAGGATATCTGCCAGTACATGCTCGACCACGGCTCGGAACTGAACGCGCGGAGTGCTGAAGGCAAGACGCCGCTGGCCTTTGCCGCGCAGAGCGACAACACCGAACTGGTCGACTGGCTGCGCGCGCAGGGGGCAGAGGAATAGGGACGTCGTGTTGAGGGAAAGAGTACGGGCCGGGACATCGCGTCCCGGCCCGTCGTGTTCTGCAGTCGATCAGGCGAGCGTTTCTTGCGGCGTGGCGCTCAGGAATCGCTGGTAACCGTCATGCCAGGCCGACGCCTCCTGCGGCTCGTAGGTCACGACCTCGCAGGACTGACGCACGATCTGGCGCATTTCGGCGGCGTCTTTGATGTCTCCCAGCGCCATCAACTGCACCAGCATGTTGCCCATCGCCGTGCCTTCCACCGGACCGGCGATCACCGGGCGTCCGAGCGCGTTGGCCGTCCACTGGCACAACGTGCGATTTTGCGATCCGCCGCCGATGATGTGCAGGCAGGGGATGCTGATGCCGCGCAGGCGTTCGATCTGTTCGATGCTGGCGAGGTAGGTGAAGGCAAGGCTCTCCAACAGACAGCGCATCACCTCGGCGACGCTGTCCGGCGCCGGCTGGCCGGCATCAACGCAGGCTTGCCGCACTTCGACGACCATATCGTCCGGCGCATAGAAGCGCAGATCGTTTGGATTCACCCAGCAGCGGAAGGCCGGGGCTTGCTGTGCGAACGCCGCCAGGTCGGTGTACTCGTAGGTCTGGCCTGCGCGCGCCCAACTTGCGCGCGATTGCTGCACCAGCCACAACCCCATGATATTGCGCAGGAAGCGATAACTGCGCCCGACGCCCTTTTCATTGGTGAAGCCGGCGTACAGCGCCTCGGGCGTGGTCAGGTAAGCATCCGTTTCGATGCCAAGCAGCGACCAGGTGCCGCAACTCAAGTAGGCGGCGGTCGGTGCGGCGAGCGGGGTGGCGGCTACGGCGGAGGCGGTGTCATGTTCGGCCGGGGAGATGACGCGCGTGCCCTCCAGGCCGGTCTCGGCGGCGATATCCGGCAGCAACGAGCCCAGTACGGTGCCCGACGGCACCACTTCCGGCATGAGGTGCGCGGGGATGCCCAGCGATTCGAGCATCTCCGATTGCCAGCGGTCCTCGCCAACACCCAGGCACTGCGACGTACTGGCGATCGAGCGCTCGGCAGTCTTCGCGCCGCACAGCCAGTAGTGCAGCAGGTCGGGCGTGAACAGCAGGGTGTGGCCTTCGCGCAACAGTGGCGACTGCTGCAAGGCGAGGGCGCGCAACTGATACAGCGTGTTGAACGGCCAGAAGGCGATGCCTGTCTGCGCGAAGATCGCTTCCTTGCCCAGCCGGTCTGAGACCTCTTCAATCAATCCTTCCGTGCGTTTGTCACGGTAATGCACCGGCATGCCCAACAAGCGCCCACCGGCATCCAGCACGCCGAAGTCGACACCCCAGGTATCGATGCCTACTGCGGCGATGGGACCATCGACGCGTTGGCGGGCGAGGCGTAGTCCCTCGAGGATTTCGATGAAGAGCCCGAGCGTATCCCACTGCAGCGTGCCCGCCACACGAGCGGAGCGATTCGGGAAGCGGTGAATGACTTCACTCTTCAGGCGTGCGCCGTCGAAAAAGCCCAGGCTCACGCGCCCGCTCTCGGCGCCGAGGTCGACGGCGGCGACCACACGTTGACGCATATGCTTTCCCCCATCAGTCACAGGAATTCCGGCACATGGTCGCCGCGCCCCTGCAGTGCATCATGGCGCACGGACGAACTCCGGCCAGGGTGTCATTTACCATACTACCGAATGCGCATTGTGGCAACCCCCGTCTGCAGAGCCCAGGCACACAGAGGACCCTCCCTCAGCAGAGCCTCGAATCATTGACAGAAGATATCGCCGGTGTTATGTTTATTATGACCCCATTGTAACATGGTCGATCCCCGGGAAGGAAACCTGAGATGGCTTCACCACACCAGACGCGGATGCGGGCCGTCACCCTGCAAGATATTGCGGACCGCTGCGGCGTTACCAAAATGACAGTCTCGCGCGCCCTGCATGGCGACACGCGCAACGTGAGCATGGAAACCAGCGCTCGCATTAAAGCCGTAGCGCTGGAGCTCGGCTACGACCCTTCATTCAATCACGCCGCGCGACGTCTCGCCCTGCGCAAGTGCGGCCAGGATGTGGTGAATCACCTGGTGGCCATGTTCTTCCCGTCCGGCTTTCAGCAGTGGCCGTACTATACCACCATTTTCGGCGGCATGCTCGAAGTCTTCATGCCGGAAAAGTTCAGCCTGCTCACCCACTATACCAGCTTTGCCGAACGCGCCTCCGAGAATGCGCTCCCGCCGGTGTTTATGCGCGGCGATGTCGATGGGGCGATTATCTCGCGTTCTTCTGCCCATACCCAATGGATTTGTGAGCGCCTGCGCGCCACCGCCTTTGCCGAGCGCCCGATCGTCTCCGTGATCACCCCGGTTGAGGGGTGCTCCGCCGTGCTCATCGAAGCCGAGCTATCCGGGTACCTGGCAGCCAACCACCTGCTTGATTTGGGTCATCGCCACATCATTCACATGGAGGCGGCGAACCCGCCCCACGATCAGCGCATGTGCGGCATCTGCCGGGCCTACGAGGAGCGAGGCCTTGATCCGCATGCGCATTTGGTCTATGCCCAATGGTTCTTTGACGATGAAAACGCCACGGTGGAGGCCATGGACGCAGCGCTGACGGCGTATCCCCGGTCTACCGCCATTATCGCCGCCAACGACCGTACCGCCGTATTGGCGCGCGACCTCGCACACCGCCGTGGCATGCGCGTGCCCGATGACCTGAGCCTCGTCGGCTTTGACGATGTGACCCCGATGCCCGATGCATTAGGGCATAACATGTTGACGACGGTGCGCCTGCCCTTGCAGGAGGTCGGCCAGCAGGCAGCGCGCTTGCTGTTGCAGCATATCCGCGGACATCGCCGGGATATTGAGCAGATCACCCTGCCCGTCAACCTCATCGAACGCGGATCCACGGCGCCGCCGCGAGTGTGAACACCGCGGTTGCTCCGGCGAGTTTTTATATGCCTTGCAGGACTTTACCCTGCCGGGCGAGAACTACACGAGATGACATTTCCCTGGAGGACAGTACCGATTATGATCAAGGTCTATTACGACGATGACGCCGACCTGAATTTGCTGGAAGGCACGAAGATCGCCATCATTGGTTATGGCGCTCAGGGCCGCTGCCAGGCCCTGAACCTGCGCGACAGCGGGATGGACGTCATCGTATCCGAACTGCCGGGCACCGCCAACTACCAGCAGGCGGTCGCTGACGGCTTTTCCCCGGTGGGGGCGGAAGAGGCCGCGAAAGAGGCCATGCTGGTGCAGATGCTGGTGCAGGATCACGTGCAGGCCGCCGTCTATAAGAAGATCGAGCCGTTGTTGACCGAGGGTAAAGGCCTCATCTTCTCGCACGGGTTCAACATCCACTACAACCAGATCGTGCCGCCGAGCACGCTGGACGTCTTCATGGTGGCCCCGAAGAGCCCCGGCACGCTGGTGCGCAGCGAGTATGAAGCCGGCCGCGGCGTGCCCTGCCTGATCGCCGTGTACCAGGATTACACCAAGAAGGCGAAAGACCTCGCCCTCGCCTATGCCAAGGCCATCGGCGGCACCCGCGCGGGCGTCATCGAGACCACCTTCAAAGAAGAGACGGAAACCGACCTCTTCGGCGAGCAGGTGGTGCTGTGCGGTGGCGTGAGCGAGTTGATCATCAACGGCTTTGAGACGCTGGTGGAAGCCGGCTATCAGCCGGAGATGGCCTACTTCGAATGCCTGCACGAATTGAAGCTCATCGTCGACATCATCTACGCCAAGGGCATTGCCATGATGGACTACGTCGTGAGCGACACCGCCGAATACGGCGACTATGCCACCGGCCCGCGCATCATTAATGCGGAAACGCGCGAAATGATGCGGCAGGTGCTCACCGAGATCCAGGACGGCACCTTCGCCCGCAACTGGATCCTGGAAAACCAGGCCGGCCGCCCGCACTTCCTGGCCATGCGCCGCAAACGCTCCGAGCATGTGATCGAGGAAGTCGGACAGCGCCTGCGCGCCATGATGCCCTGGATGCGCGAAGAGTAACCCCTCGAATCCCGCACCGCCGGCCACTCATTGGCCGGCGGTTTTTTCGTTGGTCCACCTATCCCACGAGTTCACGGCAAGGAATTTCCCCGACACGCCGTACGTTTTTGCCGAGAATACCGCCGGGCGCTGCAGGCTTTCCCCTTAGAATGGGGTGGAGAACGGTGAGACCGCACGGCGCTGCCCGGATGGCATGTGGCAACCGGAGCGCGTGATGCGACACCCCCAAGAATAAAGGAGGGCATATGAGCAGCACCATGTGGCGCCTGATGATGGCGCTCCTCGTGGGATTGGTCACTACGGTCGGCCTGCACGCACAGCAAATGCCGAATCTCATGCCGTACCTGCAGGCGGAAGTGAACGAGATTGCGACGCTGAGTGTGCAATCGAATTACCTGATGCAGCAGGGCGACCCGCTCGGCGCATCGCTCGTGGCCAGTTACATCCCGGACCACCAGATGATGGTGAATATGTTGAGTGCGGCGATTCGCGCGCAGGGCGGGAATCCAGGCGCTATACAGGCGCAAGCCGCCGCGCCGACGACCGGCACCCGCCTCGAACTGATCCGAGCGGATATGGCCGCTCACCAACGCGTGATCGACCAGTATCAGAACTTGTTGGATACGGCAACCGATCCGGCGATTCGACAACTCGCCACCCTGGGCCTGGGAGGGGCTTCGCGCCACTTCGCCTCGCTCAATGTCGCGCGCGGGGCGACGCTCGGCACTCCGGAGGCGATTGCCAGCGCAATGTTGTCAGCGCTCACGCTGGAGCGCATGGCGGTGAATGACCTGCAGGTGCAGGCCGCGCAACTCGATCAACTCGGCAATCAGAGCGCGGCCACGACGCTGCGCAACCTGATTCCCGCACACCAGCAGCAGGTGGCCCGCCTGGAATCGCTGGTCACCCAGTTGGGCGGCAATCCGGCACTGGCCATCCCGCCGCCGGTGGCGCCGCTGCAGACCGCCGACAATATCCTGTTGCATCAGCGCATTCTGGATACGCAGTTTGTGAACACCTACGCGATGCCCATCGCCGCGCTGCCGCCCAGCCCGCTGCGCACGGCAGCATTGCAGGGACAGTCTATTGCCCTGTATGCCCTGTCATTGCTTGGCCAGCAACCGGCACTGGCGTAACACGGTGCTCATGCAGTCCCCGGGGTAGCATCATGCTCACTCCGGGGACAAATCTCGCGCCGGCTCAGCGACGACCGTATGTTCGGGCAACACGAGCGCCGTGAGTGTGAAACCGTATACCGCGCCGGTATCGATGTTGATGCGATTGGGCAGGAATTCCGGACGGCCGCCCTCCACCGGAGTATGACCGTGGATGACCAGCTTCCCCCAGTGGTAGCTGGTGGAGAGGAAAGGCTCGCGGATCCACCACAGCACATCCGGGGCCACCTCGTCAGGGCGGCACTCGGGCGGCAGGCCGGCATGCACGAAGATGCAGTCGTCAGTCTCAAAATACGGTTGCGTGCGCCGCAGGAACGCTTCATGTGCGGGCAGGATGCGGCCCCCGTAACTCTCCAGCGTGAATAACCCGCCGTTCAACAACCACCCGCGCTCCAGCGTCGGATCGCCGTCCAGGGCGGCCAGCGCCATCGCTTCATGGTTGCCGCGCAAAAAAATGCACGGGCGTTCCTGCTCCAGCTGCAGGAGGCGCTCCACCACCTCGCGCGACGCGGGACCGCGGTCAAGGTAATCGCCGAGAAAGACCAGCGTGCCCGTGTCAGGTACGCGACTCAGTAGTGCGGCGAGCGTGGCATCCATGCCGTGGATATCTCCAATGGCAGTGTAGTCCGGCATAGCTTCCTCATCCAGGGCGACCTGACAATGCGGGAATAATTGCATCTCATTTTCCGTACGAGGTCGGTGAATCCTCTCGCAACGGGGTGTCACTGGTTAAGTCGTTGCATCAGGATGTCGATATCAATGATGTTCGGCCATCTTCCTGCGCCTGGCCCGATGGCGTATCCTTGACACACACAGCGGTCCCTGTGTATGCTACGACCGTCGATATGTGCATCCGCGTGCGCCCCGCCGAGGTGGTTGATGGCCCGTAACTGGCGACGGAGTGAACTGAGTGGACTCGGACTCCTGGCTATGGGCATAGCCATGGTGCTGATGGGCCTGGGCGGATACCTGCTCGGCGCTTACATTGATCAAACGCTGAACATCAGCCCATGGGGGGCTATCATCGGCCTGCTGCTCGGCACCGGCGTGGGCCTGTGGGACCTCTACCGGGTCGCCATGCGCATTATGCAGGCGCAACCCGCTCCACCGCCAAACCGATATGAAGAAAATTCAACTGCGGACCGGGATGCGGAAGGAGATCGTGATGAAAATCACGAACTTCCCTAAATGACGGAACAACCGCCCCAACGCTGGGATCCCAGTGATCCGACGTTTCTCATCGCAGTGCAGCGAACAATGGTAGGCCTCTGGCTGGCCGCGTTATTGCTGGGGCTCGCCGTGTGGCGTGAGGGATGGTGGGGATTGCTGGCTGGAGGCCTGCTAGCGCTCGCCCTGTTCGGCATCGCTGTCATCGCCGGGAAGCGCGTGCTGATGCTGCGTGGCGGTTGCGCGCTGTTCCTGCTGTTCACCGGGCAGCTGCTGCTGTGGGCCGGGATGGCCTACGTGCTGGCGGTCATGAAGGTGCATCCGCTGGGATTCATACTCGGCGCATCGATCCTGCCTGTTGCCATTATTGTGACCTTGTTGTGGTACGTGTTGCGGAGCAAGTTATCGCATGAATGATTGGCCTGTACGACATTCCGAGATGTACCTGATCGCCCAGGCACACGGTGCGCCGGCGGCGGATGCGCACACCGACCCGCATGCCGCTGACCCTCACCTTGCACAAACCCACACGACGACCGGCACGCCCAACGCCCACGCCGAAGGCGGCAGCCATGGTGACGAACACGGCGGGCATGCCTCGCCGCGCGAGTTCTTCGCCTTCTCCCTCGCGGCCTTTGTGGTCATTGCCGTGCTGGCGATCATCGGCATGCGCCGCTTGCAGTTAGTGCCGCGCGGGCTGCAGAACTTCCTGGAATTCGTGCTGGAGTCCCTCTACGGCATTCCAGAAATGGTGATGGGGCCGCGCGGGCGGCAATACGCGCCCTTTGTGGTCACCTTCTTTCTCTATATCGCGGTCATGAACTTCACAGGGTTGATCCCCGGAGCTAAGCCCGGCACCGCCAGCCTGTCGATCACCCTGGGCTTGAGCATCGTCGCCTTCGTCGCCGTGCAGTACTTCGGCTTTCGTGCGCACGGCATTCGCTATCTGGCGCACTTCGCCGGTCCGGTGCCCTGGCTCGCGTTTCTTATCCTGCCGTTGGAGCTGGTGGCGGAGATGATTCGTCCCATCTCGCTCTCCATCCGTCTCTATGGCAACATCTTCGGCGAAGAGACCGTCGTCGCCGCGCTGGCCAACTTGCACCCGTTAGCAGCATTGATCATCCTGCCGCTGCAGGTGCTCACCGTCTTCTTACAGGCATTTGTCTTCACGCTGCTCGTCACCGTCTATATTTCGTTGGCGACCGAGCCGCACGAAGGCGAACATGCGGAGCACGCGCCGGTGCCCGCACCGTAACACGATCGTATCAGGGAGCGCATCTTCTGCGAGCGCTCCTGTATAGGCCCTAACCTTTGAGGAGAGAATAACCATGTCGTATTTCGCTGCATTGGCCCTGGCCGTGGGTCTGGGGACCGCCTTCGCCGCCTTCGGTTGCGGCATCGGGCAAGGCATCGCCGTCCGTGGCGCCCTGGAAGGGGTGGCCCGCCAGCCTGAGGCCGGTGGCCGCATCCTGACCATGATGATCATCGGTCTGGCGCTCATCGAATCCCTCACCATTTACGCGCTGGTACTGGGCTTCCTGCTGTTGGGCCGCCTCCCGACCGCCGAGGCCGTTCTCCAAGCCATTGGCGGCTAATCCGGCCGGGCATCTCCCGGGTCCGATAAGGCCACGGCATGCCGCACGCTGCGCGCGCGCGTGCCGCCCGTGCCGACAACGGAGGAGGGCGTGCTTCTGCCGCCCCCTCTGTGGAGGACGCCATCGTGGAAATTCTTGAAAATTTAGGGCTTGACCCCAACGTCGTCATCGCGCAGTCGATCGCATTTGTCGTGCTGCTGGTGCTGCTCTGGCGCTTCCTGTACCGCCCGTTTGAGGCGATTCTACAGCAGCGACAACAGCAGATCGCCAGCGGCCTCTCCAGCGCCGATACCGAACGCATGAGGGCGGAAGCCTTGCGCCAGGAGTACGAAGCGCACCTCGCAAACATCGCCGAGGAAGCGCGGCAGCGCCTGGAGCAGGCCGTGCAGGATGCGGAGGCCGCGCGCCAGCGCATGCTCGAAACGGCGCAGGGCGAGATCCGCGATCTCCATCGCCGTGCCGAAGCGCAACTGGCGCTGGACCGCGAACGGCTGCGTCGTGAACTGCGCACCGAGGTGTCCGAGATCGCCGTTATGGCCGCCGCCAAAGCGCTGCGCGGCCAATTGACGCCCTCGCTGCAGACCGCCGTCGTCGATCAGGTGCTGCGCGATTTCGAGCAAATCACGCCACCGCCATCGCCGGCGGTGTAAGGTGGGGCACAGGGTAGAGTATGCTGCCACGAAAAATTGCGAGTCGATATGCCAAAGCGCTGTTCGACCTCGCGCAACACGAGGGGAAGACTGAAGCGTGGGAACGCGAGCTGGCAACGATCGCCTCGATCATCGAGGCGACGCCGGAACTCACCGCCATGCTCGTGCATCCGGAGGTCTCGCTCGCCGATAAGCGGCGCGTGTTGACGCAGCTCTTCCAGGGGAAGATCTCCGAGGAGATTTTCACCCTGCTGTTGCTGCTGATCCGTCGCGGGCATGCCCCGGATCTGTCCACCCTGCACGAGGTATTCGTCGAATACTGGAATGCCGCGCGTCGACTCATGCCGGTGCACGTGGTGAGCGCGGCCGACCTCACGGAAGCGCAGGTAATGCAGTTAACGGCGGCGCTCTCCCGCCAAACCGGCGCACGCGTGCAGTTGCAGCGCTCCGTCGATCCCGAACTGATCGCCGGCCTGATCGTCACCATTGGAGACCGCGTGATCGATGCCAGCGCGCGCGGCGCGCTCGAGGCCATGCGCGCCACCATGACTAACGCATAAGATCATTGACCACGACCCTGTGGTCCGTACCCGCATAGGGGTTGCACACATGAATATTCGACCGGAAGAAGTCAGTACCATTATCCGCCAGGAACTACAGCATTTCGGCACCGAGCTGCGCAGCCGCGGCGTGGGGCAGGTCATCCAGGTGGGTGATGGCATTGCACGCGTGCATGGCCTGTCCGATGCGATGGCCGGCGAGTTGATCGAATTTCCCGGCGGCGTGATGGGCATGGCGCTCAACCTGGAAGAGGATAACGTCGGGTGCATTTTGCTCGGTCCCGAACGTGAGATCCACGAAGGGGATACTGCGCGCACCACGGGCCGCATTGTCGAGGTGCCGGTAGGTGAGCCGCTGGTGGGCCGCGTGGTGAATGCGCTGGGCCAGCCGATCGACGGCAAAGGCCCCATCGCCGCCACCGAGTTCCGCCCCACGGAAACACGCGCCCCCGGCGTCATCGAGCGCCAACCGGTGAAGGAGCCGCTGCAGACGGGTTTGAAGGCCATCGACGCCATGATCCCCATCGGGCGCGGCCAGCGCGAACTGGTGATCGGCGACCGCCAGACCGGGAAAACCGCCGTCTGCGTGGATACCATCCTCAACCAGAAGGGTAAAGGCGTCTACTGCATTTACGTGGCCATCGGGCAGAAGCAGTCGACGGTCGCGCGGGTCGTACACACCTTTGAGCAGCATGGCGCAATGGACTACACCACGGTGATCGTGGCCACCGCCGCCGATCCCGCCTCCGAGCAGTACCTAGCGCCGTACGCCGGGTGTTCGATGGGCGAGTATTTCCGCGACAGCGGCCGCCACGCGCTGGTGGTCTACGATGATCTCTCCAAGCACGCCGTGGCCTATCGCCAGATTTCCCTGCTCCTCCGCCGCCCGCCAGGCCGCGAAGCGTTTCCTGGCGACATCTTCTATCTGCACGCCTTCCTGTTAGAGCGTGCGGCGAAGTTGTCCGATGAACTGGGCGGCGGTTCGTTGACCGCACTGCCGATCATCGAAACGCAAATGGGCGACGTGTCGGCCTATATCCCGACCAACGTGATTTCCATCACCGACGGGCAGATCTACCTGGAGTCCGACCTCTTCTTCGCCGGCGTGCGCCCCGCGGTGAACGTGGGCTTGTCGGTCTCTCGCGTGGGGGGCAATGCCCAAATCAAAGCGATGAAGCAGGTCGCCGGGCGCCTGCGCCTCGACCTTGCCTACTATCGCGAATTGCAAGCGTTCGCGCAGTTCGCCTCAGAGTTGGACCCCTCGACGAAAGCCCAGCTCAACCGCGGTGAGCGCCTGGTCGAATTGCTCAAGCAGCCCCTGCACGAAACGCTGCCCGTTGAACAGGAAGTGATGCTGTTGTGGGTGGGCACCAATGGCTACCTGGATGATCTGCCGGTGTCGGCGATTCACACCTTTGAGCGCCAGTTCATCACCTTCGTGCAAAACCGCCATCCGCAACTGTTGGAGAGCATCCGCGAGAAGAAAACGCTCACCGATGAGATGGTCGAGACGATGAAGACCGCCGTACAGGAGTTCAAAACGGAATTTAAGGTATAACGTATGGAGTCGACACGAGACATCCAGCGCAAAATCCGCACCGTCCGCAATATTCAGCAGATCTGCCGGGCGATGAAAACCGTATCCAGCATCAAGCTGCGAAAATCGGAAGAGCGGGTGCGCGCCACCGAGCCGTATACCAACGCGTTGCGCGGCATTATCCAGCGTTTGAGCGCGGGCGAGGCCTCGCACCCCTACCTGGAGGCGCGCGACGTGCGGCACACGGTCGTGGTGGTGATCAGCGGCGACAAGGGGCTGGCCGGCAGTTACAACGCGAACCTCATCCGGCAGGCGGCGCGTGAAGTGGGGCGCCTCTCCAATGTGGAGGCGATTACCATCGGGCGCAAGGTGACCGATGCCTTCACCCGCACGGATATGGCGGTGAATTATTCGGTGTCCCCCATGGGCACCCCGGAATTTCGCACCTACGCCGCCCTCGCCGACTATATCGGCGAGCGCTATGCCCATGGCGTGTGGGATCGGGTGGAACTCGTTTACACCACCGTGGGCGGCGCGGTGGTGACCGAGCAACTGCTGCCGGTGCGCGCGCCCGAGGGGGTGCAGATCTACGGCGATGTGATCTACGAGCCCAACCCCACGGCCATTCTCGATCAACTGCTGCCACGCTACCTGCGCACGATCCTGTATACCGCAGTGCTCTCCGCCGTCGCGGCCGAACATGCCGCGCGCGTGGCCGCCATGTCGCTGGCCTCGGAGAATGCCGAAGAGATGATCGATCGCCTGACAATGGACTATAACAAGTCTCGCCAGGCCGCCATCACCCGCGAACTGACGGACATCGTGGGCGCGGCCAGCGCGTTGCGCTGACGGGCGATCGCCGGAATAGGACGTTATGTCACACGAAACGCAACCAGTACTGTTCAGCGGAATCCAGCCGTCAGGGCACCTGACGATCGGCCATTACGCCGGCGCCCTGCGCAATTGGGTGCGCCTGCAGCACGAGTACGACTGTCTGTTTTGCATCGTTGATCTGCATGCCATCACCGTGCGCCAGGATCCCGCCACCTTTGCCGAACGCTGCCTATCGTTCGCCGCGCAGTATATCGCCGTGGGCATCGATCCGCAGGCCAGCACCATTTTCCTGCAATCGCACGTGCCGGCGCATACCGAACTCACCTGGCTGCTCAACTGCAATGCCTACGTGGGTGAGCTCTCGCGTATGACGCAGTTCAAAGCGAAGACGCAGGGCAAAACCGACAAGACGATCGGTGTCGGGCTCTTCGATTATCCCGTCCTGATGGCGGCGGATATTCTGCTCTATCAGACGCAACTGGTGCCGGTCGGCGCCGATCAGAAGCAGCATTTGGAACTGACGCGGGACATCGCCATCCGCATGAACCACCATTACGGCCCGCTCTTCACCGTGCCCGAGGGCTTTTTCCCCGAGGTCGGTGCGCGCATCATGAGCCTGCAAGATCCGGCCAACAAAATGTCGAAGTCGGATCCCAACGCCAACAACTATGTGGCGCTGCTCGACAGCCCGGAGACCATGCGCAAGAAGATCCGCCGGGCGGTCACCGATGCCACGCCGGGCATCACCTACGAGCCGGATGCGCGACCCGGGGTGGCCAACCTGCTCAATATTTACGGCGCCTTCACCGGCGAGTCGCCGGCGGCACTGGCCGAGCGCTATGCCGACAAGGGCAATGCCGCGCTGAAGCATGATCTGGCCGAGGTGATCGTGGAGGCGCTGCAGCCCTTCCAGCAGCGCTACCATGACTTGATGACCAATCGAGACTACCTGGTTGCACTCTTGCGCCAGGGGGCACAATCGGCGCAGCAACGCGCCCTGCCCACCCTGCGCGCCACCTACGAGCGCATGGGTTTTCTTCCTGCCTGATACGCACCGCGGCGATGCGGTCGACCTTGATACGAAGTGAGAACCACCATGGCAATGGAAAAGAACGAGCAACAACACTCCGCCAACGTGATGGGTGAAATCGTCGAAATCATCGGCCCGGTCGTAGATGTCCGCTTTCCCCCCGACACGCTGCCACAAATCTACGACGCCCTCGAAATCACCGATAGCGAGCACGACCGCACGCTGATCGTCGAAGTCGCGCAGCACATGGGAAACGATATCGTGCGGTGCATCGCCCTCTCCGCCACCGAAGGGCTGCGACGCGGTTTGCCCGTGCGCGCCACCGGCAGTCCCATCAAAGTGCCGGTAGGCGAGGGATGCAAAGGCCGGTTGTTCAACGTGCTCGGGCAACCGATCGATAATAAAGGACCCGTGGAAGTAAAGGAAGAGTGGCCCATCCACCGCACGCCGCCCACCTTCGAAGAGCAGGGCGTGGTGACCGAACTCTTCGAGACAGGCTTTAAGGTCGTCGACCTGCTCGCCCCGTACCCCACCGGCGGCAAGGTCGGGTTGTTCGGCGGCGCCGGCGTGGGCAAAACCGTGCTGCTGATGGAGCTCATCCGCAACATCGCCACCGAGCACGGCGGTACTTCGGTCTTCTGCGGAGTCGGCGAACGTACGCGCGAAGGCAACGACCTGTACCTCGATATGCAGGAATCCGGCGTGTTGGAGCGCACCACGCTGGTCTTCGGTCAGATGAACGAACCGCCCGGCTCGCGCCTGCGCGTCGCGTTGACTGGCCTGACTATGGCCGAGTATTACCGCGATCACGAAGGGCAGGACGTGTTGCTCTTCATCGACAATATGTTCCGCTTCGTGCAGGCCGGTTCCGAAGTCTCCGCGCTGCTCGGGCGCATGCCCTCCGCCGTGGGCTACCAGCCCACGCTGTCCACCGAGGTCGGCACCCTGCAGGAGCGCATCACTTCGACAAAGCGCGGCTCCATCACTTCGTTGCAGGCGATTTATGTGCCGGCGGACGACATCACCGACCCGGCGCCGGCCACTGTCATGTCGCACCTCGACGCGGCGACCGTGCTCTCCCGCGCCATCGTCGAGCGCGGCATTTACCCGGCGGTCGATCCGCTGGCCTCGACCTCACGCATCCTCGACCCCGCCGTGGTCGGCGACGAGCACTATACCGTGGCGCGTCGCGTGCAGTCGGTGCTGCAGCGCTACCGTGAATTACAGGATATCATCGCCATCCTCGGCATCGAGGAACTCTCCGATGAGGACCGCGCGCTGGTGGCGCGCGCGCGCCGCATCGAGCGTTTCCTCTCGCAGCCGTTCTTCGTGGCGGAGAACTTCACCGGCACGCCCGGCAAGTACGTCCCGATTGCTGAAACGGTGCGCGGCTTCAAGGAAATCCTCGACGGTCAGCACGACGACATCCCGGAGATGGCGTTCAATATGGTGGGCGGCATTGACGACGTGCTGGAGAATATGCGCAAGGGGAAAGTCTGATGGCATTTCCATTTGAGGTCGAAGTGGTGGCCGTCGACCACAAAGTCTTCCTCGGCCAGGCCGTCTCGCTGGTGGCCCCAGCGGTGGATGGCTATGTGGGGGTGTTGCGTGGCCACGCCCCGCTCGTCGCAGCGCTGGCGACCGGCATTCTCACCATCACGCCTGCCGAGAAGCGCCCAGTGATCGAGGTGGCCGTCTCCGGCGGCTTCATGGATGTGACCCCTGATCGCGTGACCATCCTGGCGGATACCGCAGAACTTGCCGAAGAGATCGACCTCGAGCGCGCGCGCCAGGCCCGGGTGCGCGCCGAGCAACGCCTGCTGGCCGGCGCCTCCGATATCGATATCACGCGGGCACAGGCCGCGCTCCTGCGCGCCATTAACCGTATTCGTGCAGCGGAACAGCCGCGTATGTAACGGCAACCACATTGCGTTGAAGCGAACAAGGGGCGGAACCGATCGGTTCCGCCCCTGTGGCGCTAGATATGGTGTGCTGCATACTACAGCGTGGCCGGCGCCGGCGCCGGTACGGCCGGAGCGACCTTGAAGCACGACTCTTCAGTCTCTTTATCGAAAAGCTGGCAGCGATCCATATCAAACACGATATCCAGTTTGCTGCCGGGACGTGCGATGGTCTCGCTGTCAAAGGAGGCGGTGAGGTCAAGCGTATTCGTCTTCAGGTAGGCCAGCACGTTGGCGCCCAGTGGCTCGGTCACATCGACCAGCACGTTGATGGTGTTCTCCGGGGTCACAAGGTTGGGGGAGACCAAGGTGCTGTCAAAGATATCTTCCGGGCGAATGCCGAAGAAGATCTCGCGACCGATCTCCGCTTTGGCCTGCTCGCAGAACTTCTCGGGCAGCAGCAACTGGAAGTCACCGGTATCCACGAAGATCTTCCCTTCGCGTTCGGCCAACTTGGCATCAATGAAGTTCATCGACGGGCTGCCAATGAAGCCGGCCACGAACTTGTTGGCGGGATGGTGATAGAGATTCAACGGCGCGTCGATCTGCTGCACGAGACCTTTGTTCATCACCACGATGCGGTTGCCCATGGTCATCGCTTCCACCTGGTCGTGCGTGACGTAAATGGTAGTGATGCCCAATTCGCGGTGCAGGCGAATCAGTTCAGCGCGGGTCTGCACGCGCAGCTTCGCGTCCAGATTGGACAATGGTTCGTCCATCAGGAAGACTTTGGGCTCGCGGATGATGGCGCGGGCGAGCGCAACGCGCTGGCGCTGACCGCCGGAGAGCTGTTTGGGCTTGCGCTTGAGCAGTTCATCCAGCCCGAGCATGGCCGCGGCGCGCTTCACGCGCTCGTTGATGATCGTCTTGGGCACTTTGCGCAAGCGCAAGCCGAAGGCCATGTTCTCGAAGACGGTCATGTGCGGGTACAGCGCGTAGTTCTGGAAGACCATGGCGATGTCGCGATCTTTGGGCGGCACATCGTTGACCTTCTGGTCGCCGACCCATACTTCGCCGGAGGTAATCTCCTCCAGGCCGGCGATCATGCGCAGTGCGGTCGTTTTGCCGCAGCCGGACGGGCCGACGAAAACCACGAATTCCTGGTCAGCCGTTTCCAGATTCATATTGTCGACGGCGGTGACTTCCTTGAATTGCTTGCAGAGGTTAACCAGACGTACGTTTGCCATAGATTGAGTTCCTTTCGCCTGTCAATGTGGTCGGCACTCCCCGGCGTTGAGAGGCCCCTTCCCGGCATGAGCATGCAGGGCAAAAAATAGAATTCGCGTTAACTCCCTGTAACTCCTGCTAAAATATGGAATAACTTTTCGTTAGGACCCGGTAATGCCGGGTGATTGCACTCGTCGGCCTGGTCAGGGGATGTCGTTTCCCGTTGTCCTGCTCTGTCCCTGCTCATCCCTCGCACCCGGCACTTCATCACGGTTCGTTATTTGGAGTGATGGATTGAACCACGGCCTGAAGAGTCGCCTTCGCCAATAATACGCTGGGGCGAGTGAAACAATGGAATTTTTTATCATCACGCTGTTCCTGGCCGTTCTGGTGTTAGCCTATCTGCTGTATCGGCAACGCGTGGAGAACAGCGACCTCCGGCTTGAGGTGGCTGACCTGAAAAAGGCCGAAGATCAACTGCGCAAGCTGTCGCGCGCTGTCGAACAAAGCCCCAGTACGGTCATGATCACCGATACGCGCGGGACAATTGAATACGTGAATCCCACCTTTACCGTCGTGACCGGCTACAGCTATGACGAGGCGACCAGCGGCAGTGCGCGCATCATGAAGTGGGGCGATCAGACCCCGGAAGAGTATAAAGAACTCTGGGATACGATCACCTCCGGGTTGATCTGGCGCGGCGAGTTCCAGAATCAACGCAAGAACGGCGAAACCTACTGGGAGTCGGCATCAATTTCGCCGATCAAGAACCAGGAAGGCATCATCACCCATATTGTGGCAGTGAAAGAGGATATCACCGAGCGCAAGCGCACGGAAGCCGCCCTGCAGCGATATGCTGACATCAACAACGAAATGGCGGTGGTGTCCAGTCGGCTCCTGCAGCACCCCAGTCTGGCAGAAGTGGCCGATGTCGCCCTCAATGCCGGCTTGCGTTTAACCGGCAGTCCCTTCGGCTTCACCGTCTGTTACGATCATAATGAACAATATTTCGTCTGGATGACGCCCGGGGATGAGCCGGGAACCACGACGTTCCAGCGCGTGCGCGCTGACGAAATGCCCTTCGTTGAAGGAGTGGAGATCTGGCAGGCCCTCTGGGAATCCCCCACAGCACGCGTGTTGAATACGTGCGAGTTGCTTGCGCACGAGGGCGGACCACTGGATGGCCGCACCTTCTCGCGCGTGCTCTGTGCTCCCTGGCTGGTCAACGGCACCGTGATCGGGCTCATCTGTCTGGCCAACCATGAAACGCCCTACGAGACCGATGATATCTCGACCGCTGAACGTCTTGCCTTCATGCTGGCCACCGCATATCGGCGGCAGCGCGATGAATACGAACTGCAAGAGTCCTCCCGGCGCGTGGAAGAGGCGAACAAGGAACTGGGGAAAGCCAACGGCGAGTTGGAACTGGCCCGGCAGATTGCCGACGAGGCCAACCGGTTGAAGAGCGAATTCCTCGCCAATACCAGCCATGAATTGCGAACGCCGTTGAATACCATCATTGGATCGCTGAAACTGATCATCGATGGGCTATGCGATGACCAGGACGAAGAGCGGGAATTCATCCAGAATGCCTATCAGAGCGCGCGCCACCTGCTCTCGCTTATTAACGATGTGCTGGATATCGCCAAAATTGAGGCCGGCAAGATGTCCGTCGAGTTGGCATCGGTGGGCATCGTCGATCTTTTTTCCCAGGTGGAAGCACTCACGCATGTGCAGGCCGCCAACCGCAACCTCTCGTTGACATTCGAAACAGCAGATGGACAGACCCTGGAAGCTTACGCCGATCCAGCCAAGCTGAAACAGGTGCTGATTAATGTCGTCGGCAATGCCATTAAGTTTACGCCGTCCGGCTCGGTGCAACTCTCGGCGCAGGGATACCCGGAGAAAGGCCATATCGTCATCCAGATCATCGATACCGGCATTGGCATTTCTGCCGAAGAGCAGGGCCGGTTGTTCCGTGCCTTTGTGCAGGCTGATGGCAGCACTACGCGGCAGTTCGGTGGCACGGGGCTGGGGTTGGCCATCTCCCACCGATTGATGGAACTGATGGGCGGATCAATCACCCTGCACAGCGATGGCGAGGGGATGGGGACGACCGTAAGCATTATTGTGCCCATCGCGCGGCCCGATGTCATGGATGATAGCGAGGACGATGTCCCCGACCTCTCCTTCCTGGAGCCGCAGGGACCGCAGGACGGAGCGCTGATCGTGGTGGTGGAAGATGATCCGGCGGCCCGCCGTTTGATCTCAACCGTGCTGCAGCGTGCGGGCTATCGCACGATCTGCTGCGGCATGGCCGATGAAGCCTTTGCCATCTGCCGCAGTGTCGTCCCCGATGCGTTGGTGCTGGATATCAATCTGCCTTCGAAAGCCGGAGCGCAATTGCATACCGGTTGGGATCTCATGCACGCCCTGGCCGAGAAGGGTGCCGCCATCCCCGTGGTCATTGTGACCGGGCATACCGACGAAGTGTTGCGCCGCCTGCGTGTCGAGCGCTGGGTGCCCCCCGCCAATGTCTTAACCAAACCAGTGGAAGGCTCGGACCTGATCGCCATGATCCAGCGTGTGGTGGGCGATGCCTCGCGCTCGCCCATCCGCGTGCTGGTGGCGGATGACGATCCCCATATCGGGCAAATGCTGGCCAAAATCTTGCCCGGTCCGCACTATGCCCTGACCCTCGCCGCCAATGGCCGGGAAGCGCTGCAGCTTATCCGCCCACAACCGGATGTATTTGATGTCCTGCTGCTGGATCTCATGATGCCCGAGGTGGATGGCTACCAGGTGTTGCGCGAACTGAAGCTGCAGGGCGTGGCCCCGGACTTGCCGGTGGTGATTATTACCAACTATCCCGAGCCCAACACGGATGAAGAGCGCGCATTGCTGGAGGAAGGCACCGTGGTCAGCGTGGTGGCGAAATCTGACCTGCATTCCGCGCCAACGCTATTGCTGGAGAAGGTGCAACGCGCCTTGCGAATCCAGCTGGAGGTGCGCATATGACGACCCGGGTCCTGCTGGTGGAAGATGATGAAATGGGCGGACGCTTCATGGCCAAAGCCCTGCAGAAACTTGGCGGTTACGAGGTCATTCGCACGCTGGACGTGCCTGAGGTGCTGTGCCTGGCGGAGGACGCTGAGACAGCCTGCGTTGTGATGGACGTCTCGCTGGTCGGCACACAGTATAACGGGAGAGCAGTGGATGGCGTGCAGATCACACGTCTGATCAAGGAACTCGATCGCACCCCCCCGGTGCCGGTGCTGCTGGCAACCGCACATGCGATGCGTGGGCATGCGGATGAATTGCTGGCCCAGAGCGGGGCGGATGCCTATATCTCGAAACCGATCGTCGAATTGCAGGATCTGGTGGACCAGGTTCGGCAGCTCGTGGTGAAAGCGGGGCACCCCTGATGCCGCTGACGATTCTGATCGCCGATGATGACCCGATTGCGCGGAAAGTGCTGCGCAAACGCTTGCAGGCGCTCGGCTACCAGATCCTGGAAGCCGAGAACGGTCAGCTTGCCTGGGAGGTCGTCTGCCAGCAACACCCGGATATCGTCCTGTCCGACTGGATGATGCCGGTGATGGATGGCGTGCAACTCTGCCGTTTGATCAAAGAGGGTTTTGATTTGCGTTCGACCTACGTCATCCTGGTCACCGCCAAAGATGAAATTGGCGACCGCGTCTGTGCGCTGGAGGCAGGAGCGGATGAATTCCTCACCAAGCCGGTCGATGCTTCCGAACTGCGGGCGCGCGTCCGCGTGGGCGCGCGCATCGTCGAGTACCAGCGCACACTGCAGAGCCTCGCGCTGCAGGATTCGCTGACCGGCCTGGGCAATCGCCGCGCCTTCGACACCGATCTCGAACGACTCGCCAGTGCCACCCAGCGCTACAACCGTTCCTATGCCATCGTCTTCCTCGATGTCGATAACTTCAAGTACATCAATGATACGTACGGGCACGGGGTGGGGGATATCGTCTTGAAAGCGGTCGCACGCGCATTGCAGGCGACGTTTCGCACGGACGATATGATCTATCGCATCGGCGGCGATGAATTCGCCGTGCTGCTGCCGGAAACCAGTGATACGTCGACCATCCTGACGGATCGCCTGCAAGCCGCATTGGTCGAGGCGTTGCCGCCGGACACCATCCCGGGATTCACCGACCAGTTGTCTATGAGTGTGGGAGTCGCCTGCCACTCACCGGAACAGCCCTTGCCCCCCGGCGCACTGTGCATCGAGGCGGATAAGCGCATGTACGAGCACAAACGTGTTACGCGCGCAAGGGCTGCAGAGAGAGAGAAGCCGAGCGAGGCGCTGCCGCGCATTGCGCCGAGCGGAAATTAAATCATTCCTCAGGATGCTCGGGGTGATGCTGAAGCCAGTCATACTGGTCTTCCAGCGTTTCCACTTCGAGCGGACACGCCTGCGGTCCCTCCTCGGTCAGCACCTGCTCCGCTTCCTCGTGCCGCCCCAGATACCAGAGCGCAAAGCCCTTTTCGCAGTACAGTTCGGCAATCAGGCGCTGGCGGAAGTCCTCATTGTCTTTGAGTTCCGGATGCGGGTCCTGCGGCAGACAGGCAAACCCCCGCGCAATCCAACTTAGCGCTTGCTCGTACTGCTCACCGTCATTGGCCAGCGAGGCCAACCCGTGCAGCGCTTCGACCGAGCAAGGTTCTATGGTCAGGGCTCGGCGATGATCCGCCTCCGCCTCATCATCGCGATCCAGTTCGTAGAAGATCGACGCACGCAAATTCAGCGCCTCGACATTATCCGGCTCCGCCTCGAGCGCCTGATTGACCAGGCGTAAGGCGCGCTCAGCCTTCCCGAAGACGCCGTAAATCTCGCGGGCATCGGCCAGGATCTCCTCGACGGTATGTTCACTCATCGTGCGCTCCTCATTTCCCCTGTGCGCAGGTGTTGTCGATCATAGAGAGTCCCCGCCGTTCCGTCAAGCCGCTTTTCGACGCGAGTGTGCCGTGTGGGCAATGGCCTCCTCCACCAGGGGCTCGGGGGCGGTCTTTGCCGGAAACCGGCAAAACGCATACACGGCGCACTGCCCGCAACGCGGCACGGGACGGCAGGTTACCCGTCCGTGCTCCCAGCAGCCCATGTGCAGCGGCAGTACCAGTGCGGGGGGAATCAGTGCCCGCAGCACGGCATGCGCCCGCTCGGGCGTGGTCGTCGGCCCAATCCACCCCAAGCGTTGGGCCACCCGGTACACATGCGTATCCACCGGCATCACCGGGCGATCCAGCGCAAACAGCGCCACGATCGCCGCGCTCTTCGGCCCGATGCCGGGGAAGGCGTCGAGATAATCCAGCACGCGGTCGGTCGGCCACTCCCGCAGGAAATCCAGCGTGGCACGGCCATGTTCTTCGCACAACCGGCGGAGAATCGCCTGCATGCGCCCGGCCTTGGTATACGCATAATTGGTGACGCGAATCACCTCCGCCAGCGCCTCCTGCGGGGCGTCGGCGACATCGTCCCAGGAGGAATACCGGGACTGCAACGCAGCGAAGGCGGCGTCACGGTTGCGATCCGTGGTGTTCTGGCTCAACACGGCGCGCATCAGGCTGTCGAGCGGCGTATCCGTGAATAGACCTTCCGCGGCTTTCACCTCCCGAATGTACGGGTAGGCGCGTGACAGCCGCTCAGCCACCAGCGCGATCGCTTCTCGGGTCACCGCATGCTCCGTCTCCGCCATGAAGGACACCTCCCGTACCCACTGTAGTATGAATCGGCGAGATATGGGGATGGCTTCTTGTGCCGTTCCTGCGGGTGTGTGCGGCAGCGGCACGGCGCGGACGGCAGAAGATCAATGCCACAACCGGTCGAACAGCACACCGGCGAGCAGCAGCAGGCTGATCGCACCATTGCTGGTGAAGAAGGCGGCATTCACCCGGCTGAGGTCGTCGGGGCGCACCATGCGGTGCTGGACGACCAGCAGCAGGCCCACCGGGAGCAGCGCCACCGCATAGCCGACCCCCAGGCGGGCGGCAACGCCGAAGGCGATGAGCAGGAGAAACGCGGCCACATGCAGCGCGGCGGAAAGGCGCAAGGCGCGCGCCAGGCCCAAACGTGCGGGCACAGAATAGAGCCCGGCCTGCCGGTCGAATTCGACATCCTGGCAGGCGTAGATGATGTCGAAGCCCGCTACCCAGCCGAGGACGGCAAGGGTGAGCAGCATGGGCGGCAGTTCCAGCCGGCCGGTGAGCGCGATCCATGCCGCCGACGGCGCAATGCCGAGGGCCAGCCCGAGCACCAGGTGTGAAAGGCTGGTACATCGTTTGGTGTAGGAATAGCCCCAGATGACGACCAGCGCCACCGGAGAAAGGGCGAAGGCCAGCGGGTTAAGCATGGCCGCCGCATACACGAG
>JAGUZN010000089.1 GCA_020060775.1 Armatimonadota bacterium | reverse complement strand
TACGCGAGCAGTGAGGCGATCGGCTCGCGCGAGACCTCGTACATCACCAGGATATTCTCGATCTTCGAGCTGTTGTCGAGTTCGGTGGTCGAGCCCATGAAGTAGCCGGGGTAGGCGTCGCGCACCGCGGCGCGGCAGACCTCGCGCACTTCGTCCGGCGTACCGTTGGAGAGCAACTGGCTCATGTCGATGCCGCCGGTGAGGAAGATCTTCGTCCCGTACTTCTCTTTGACTTCTTTGAGATTCATGCCCGCCACCGTCTCAATCGGATTCAATCCGTCGATGCCTGCGGCGATGAGATCGTCCAGAATATCCATCAAGTAGCCATCGGAGTGGAAGAGGCACTTGAATCCGTGTTCGTGCCAGGCGTCGTTCAATCGCGCCAGCCGCGGGATGAACTCGCGGCGCAGGAATGCCGGGGAGTGCAGCAGGGCATTCTTGTAGGCAATATCGCCGTAGGTGAGCACGCAGGGGGAGAGGCTGAGATCGGCAATGGCGTGGGTGAGCGCAATGTTGCGTTCGGTCCAGGCCTCGATAAAGGCGGAGAGCAGTTCCGGCTCGTCGGCCTCCAGGTAGGAGTAGAGTTCCCAGTCGAGGACGGAGCGCAGTTCATCCAGTCCGGTGCCCAGCACGGCGAGCAGGTTCACGGTTTCGCCGATGGTGGCCTGCGTGGCCAGGAACTCGCGGTGGTACTGCTCGCGCCGCGCGGCGGGGTTGGCGGCGATTTCCTGTGTTTCTCGCGTCAGCTCGTCGATTTTCTTCGCCAGGTAGCGCGCCGCGCCGGCCTCATCGTCAAAGGGGCGTCTGATGACCCACGCGGTCTTCTCCTGCACGCTTTGATGGTAGACAAAGCCATCAGCGTTTTCGTAGTCCTTATCGACGATGGGGCCGAAGTCCACGTTGCGCGTCATGTCGACCAGGCCGTCGACGCCTTTGCCCACGATGCGGGCGAGGGTGGCGCGCGTCTCCGCATCTTCCACGAGAGGCGGCAGCGTTTCCCCGCTGAAATGCTCGAACACCGCGTCGCAGAAGATCAGGTCGTACAGCGGGACGCGGTCGGTTTCCTGCAGGGCCATCGCGCGCTCAACGCGTTCACGTTTCGTCATCGGGGTTGCCATGTCGCTAACCTCAACATTGTCGGTGTACGGACTGGGGCTCGCTTCCGGAGCAAGCCGGCCGCATCGCGCTCTATGATGGCAGGAAGTCGGCGGGTTGGCAATAGATTTTTTATACCGGTATCGATAAAGTGAAAAACTTTTCCCACGCCTTCTGAAAGCAGGGTAAATTCTCCCGCACGGGGAATAACCATCACGGAAAGGATTGCCATGACTGTGACCACTCGCTTCGTCCTCGTCTTCATCGCCTTTGCGTTGCTTGTGTTGCCGACGTGTGCTGCGCCGCAGGCTGCCCCTTCTGCCACCGCCGCCCCGGCCCAACAGGCCGAAAAGCTCGATGCCCGCTGGCAAAGTTTGGCCCAGGCCGGCATCAAGGCGCTGCAAAAAGAGCAATACGCTGCGGCGGAGAAGCAGTTCACCAATGCGCTCGGCGTCGCCAAGCAACTCGGCGCCAAGCATCCGCGCGTCGGGCAGAGCCTCGGCTTTCTCGGCACGCTCTATGCGGCCACCGGCAAAACGGCCAAGGCCGAGTCTCATTTCAAGCAGGGACTCGCCGTTCTGGAAGGGGCGTTGGGCAAAGATCACCCCGTACTGCTCAGCGTGCTCGAGGGGTTATCCAACCTCTATCTCGGTCAGCAGAAACTTGCGCCAGCGGAGCCGTTGCTGCGCCGGCAGTTGGCGATTGCCGAGAAAGCGCTCGGCACACGTGACCCTGCCGTCATCAGCATCACCGTGACACTGGGGCGCGTGTATCTGTCACAGAAGAAACTTGCCCAGGCCGAGTCGATGTTCACCCGCGCTCTTGCTCTGCAAGAAAAAACGGTCGGCAAGAATTCTCCCGACCTGCTGCTGGTGCTGGGAACGTTGATCGATATCAAGCGCGAACGCCAGCAGTTCGCCGCCGCCGCCACCTACGCGCAGCGCTACCTGGCGATTGCGGAGAAGAAATTCGGCGCCAACAGCCCGGAACTCACGCCGGTGTTGATCAATGTCGCCTCGCTACTCAGTGCGTCGTATCGCACGCGTGAGGCCATCCCGTACGCGAAACGCGTACTCGCCATTCAAGAGAAAGCCCGCGGGCTGGAAGATCCGTCGTTACTGACGTTCTATCTTTCGCTGGCTGAGATGTACATCAAAATCCAGAATTTCGAGCAGGCAATGCCGCTGTTCACCCGCGCACTGGCCATTTCTGCGAAGGCCTTTGGCGAACAGCATTCCCAGTACGCCTCGCTGCTGAACAATGTGGCCTATGCCTACATGACGAATAATCGCTCTGCCCAGGCGGAACAGTATGCCATGCGGTCGGTGGCGATTCTGGAGCAGGGCAAGGATGTCGACCCCCAGTTGCTGGCCGCCTCGTTGGATACGCTGGGCGAAGCGCGCACGCGCTTGCGCAAGTACGCGGAGGCCGAACTGTTGCTCATTCGCGCCATCACACTCGTTGAGCAGGCGAAAGCACCTAATAAGGGGTTGCTGACTGCTTGCCGCACGCATTATGCGGCGCTGTTGCGCGCGCTCGAGCGCGAGGACAAGGCGAAGGCCGTGGAGAGCGGCATGCCGTTGAGCGAGATCCCGCCGGTGTTCGCGCCAACCACGCCACCCGAGCAGCCTGCGGAGCCTGCACCCGAGCAGGAATCCGCACCGGACGCAGAAGCGCCGGCTTCGACAAGCGAGCCTGCACCGGCCGAGTCTGCACCTGAAGAGTAGCAGTTATCAGTGACGGAATGGGGGTATGGGACTCGGTATTACCCCATACGCCCATTCCGTATTCTCACCGAAAGCAGTACACCGCCCCATCGGTGTTGCCAATGACCAGGCAGCCCTGGGCGACCGCCGGCGAGGCCTTGAATTCTCCTCCTGCGCGAAATTGCCAGGCGGCAGTGCCGCGCTCCAGGTCGAGGCGGTAGAGGATGCCCGCCATATCGCCAACCAACACGGAACTACCCGCGATCACCGGCGAGCCCTCCACCGCGCCCTTTGTTGAGAAGTGCCAGCGCCGTTTACCGGTGCCCAGGTCGACACGCATTACCGCGTTCCCCTTGGAGGCCAGCAACAGCGCCTTCCCGGCAATCGCCGCTGAGGAGACACAGCCGTCATCACCCCGGTTGCCGATGCGCCACATCACCCGTCCGTCCGATACGCGCACCGCCAGATACTCGCCATTGAGCGTACCGAAGAAGACCACCCCGCCGGTGTGGGCGGGCGAGGCGGCGATGTTGCCGCCGATGTCGGTGACAGCCAGCGCTTTGCCCGAGCGCACGTGGTAACTTCGCAGTTTGCCGTCACAGCCGGCGATGACGACGCGCTCCCCGGCCAGACAGGGCGAGCAGTGCACCTGCGCCTCGGTCTCCGCCGCCCAGCGCGGTTTTCCGGTGCGCGCATCCAGGCAGTAGAGGGAGTGATCGTACGATCCCACCAGCACAGCATCCGGCGCGGGCGTGACCGAG
>JAGUZN010000147.1 GCA_020060775.1 Armatimonadota bacterium | reverse complement strand
CTGCCGGGACGACGAGGTACTATCCAGGGCCGATAGGGCGAGGAGGCCCGGCAGGGACAGCCGCGAAAAGATCAAGCGAGACCGGACAGAGAATTTGAAAACAGCTTCTGAGTATCGCCTGATTCAAGTCCTGGCGTGATGCTATGTAAGTGAGTACTCACTCATTATCCATCCCAGCGAGCACAGTGTCAATGGATAACATGTAGATTTAATCTTCGGCAGCCATGGGCAGCGGTAAAGGTAACTGCGCGAGGAAAGTAAGATCGTCGATGGTGGTATCATGCGCCAGCGTGAGCACGGTGGCGAGGATCTCCGTGGTCATGTCCCCCTCCTCCACCGGGCGCCACCGCGCGTCATGCCGGGGCACGGCGATATGGCGTCCCTCCGGTTCGAGGAAAACAGTGCCGCTGGCCAGGTTGACGCGGTAGGTCGCCAGTTCGCCGAGCACCAGCGCATATCCCCCGTCCTCGGGGACGGCGAGGTTGGTCATGCCGAATGAGCGGGCCAGCTGGCGCAACAGGGTGATGCGCAGTTGCACGGTTTCGCGCGAGGTGAGCGAGGCGGTTCCGACCGCCGCACGGGCCGTGAGCAGATCAGCGGTGCGCAAAGTTTCGCTGTAGGCGATCGCATCGACATCGGATAACGGCATCAACTCGCCATGGCGGGTGAACCAGATTGCGCCGGTGGGCACGGCATCTTTACGATGGGGTCCGAAAAGGTCCCGCCCGGCGGCGCCTTCCGCCCAGCACAGGTGGGCGGTCACGCCCCCGCGCCACTCGCGACGCGCGACCCCATTGCCCGGTGCGAATCGCGCTGCCCGCAACACGGCATAACCGCGGCGCGGGTCGATCTGTAAACCGGCAAAGCGACGACAGTGCGTTTCAGCGCCGACAGCACGCACATAGACTTCGCGGAAGAGTTGCTTGAACGGTTGCATGAGCCGCCGGTCTGCCGCACACTCCTGCCATGGCACCAGCGTCCCCTCCAGTGAGAGTTGAATCGGATGGACGGGCATCAGCGTCAGTGCCGGGTCCTGGGTCGCCTCGCACAGGGCAAGGTGCGCACCGTCGAGCGTCTGCCAGCAATCAGCGCCGGACCAGAGCACGGTGCGACCATCCGCTAAGCGCCAGAGGAGGCGTTCCGCCAGATGGGCGAACACGGCATTGTGCATCAGGTAGCGGAACTCACCCAGGGTGAAGGGCGTCGATTCCAGCATGTATCGCTCGAGATGCCCTTTGAACAGACGGTACTGCGCCTGTACGGCGCGTTGCGCCTCGCGCGCGGCACGGTACCCGGCGCTCTGTCGCACTTCTGGCGGGATGCGCGTCGTCACTCCCTCCGGTGCGAGGACATCGAGCGACACTTTTCCTGATTGCAGGCTCACCCGGAAGCGATACGGGCCCTCCTGCCAGCCCACGCGAACACGTTCTCCTTCCAGTGGTCCTGCTTCCCAGGCGGCATCGAGGAGTTTACGCCGTTCGAGTTCATGTATGCCGGGCAACCCGCGATGCCGCGCCTGATAGGCCAATGCCTCCCGCGCCGCCGCCAGCACCGGACGACTGCCCTGGTGCGCCAGCGTACGCAACAGATCGATGGCCTCCTCGTGGCCCGCCGGCATCAGCCCCAACGCGCGGATGGCGGGAACATACTGCTGCTCGGCCAGCAGCACGATCCGTTCCAGTGACTCGCCCTGCACGGTTTGCGCCAGCAGCAGGTTGGCGCACACCCGGCCGAATTCCGGCGCCAGGTATTCTTCCACCCACAGGTGGCGCAGGGGCGTTTCAACCGAAGGCGGCACTTCAACCGTCGCCAGCATGTGCAGCGCCCGTCGCGCCTGCGGGAATCCCTGCCTTCCCCACTCATGCCACCAGGCGAGCCCCGCATAGGCCTGTCGCGCAGCGTGTGGATTGCTTTCGTACATCCAGCGCAGCACCTCCGGCAAGTCCGGCCAGCACGTCATCTGTGACCGCACCTCCGGCCGCAGGAAGCACAGCAGATACGTCAACGCCGGGTCGTACGCACCGAGCAGGTGATGCAGCGTGGGCATGTCCGGCAACGGCGCATACTTCATCTCATACAGGCGAACGATGTTCACCTCACCCGCGGCAAGCGCCTCCAGCACCCGCGGCAGCAAGTCCGGCCCGCCAGGGGTGGTGACCCACTGCCACTGTGTCCAGGTGGCGGTGGTCGCCTGCGGCCAGATCGAGGCGGCCAACCGGCGATACTGCTGGCGTATCTCCTCCCGCCCGGACAACCCCAGGTAATCCAGCAGCCGGTGCAGGGTGCGCAATGGACGATGTGCCGAAACGCCGGGATGCAGTACCAGCCCCCGCAGCACACAGCCGTCGAACAGCGTCGGCGTGAGCGTGCTGTCGAACGCGCACTTCAAGAACGCCAATAAGAGCAGCGGACTGGGAAGGTCGGGTGCGGATGCCGTGCCCATCCGTTCCAGTGTCTCCTGCAGCAGCGCCCGGTACCAGGGTCCGGTATCCGTTTGCGTGAAACAAGCCATGGTGGACAGCAGGGTGGAGAATGCGGAGGTGGAGCGGGCCATGCCCGCGAGCAGGGCGAAGCGTCCGGCATTCCCGTGCGCCAACAGCGTGGCGGCGAGCAGCCGTACGTCGTCCGGCTCGCTCTCGTCCAGCATCGTGCCCATCAACCGGGTGTCCCATACCGGCAATGCGCGCAGCCGCTCGAGCAGGGCGCTCGCCCGCAGCAGCCGTGCGGATTTCACAGGCATGCCACTCGAGACGCGCAGCACTTCTTCGTACAGGGCGGGCAAGGGGGTGCGGGGACCAAGCAATGGGGTCGACTCCGCCAACCAGCAACGCATCTCATCAGTGGTAGCGGAGGAAGCCGGTGATCCTGAATGTCTTCCGACATCGATGACCATAACATGCCAGGCGAGGCGCAGGGAGGCGGGGGCCTCCGCGTGCGACGCAAGTGACCTAACTATAGGAATCCCTGGTCAGGGTGACAAGAGAGTTTTCAACAGCAACCGGGCAGTAAGCAACCTGACCACTCCTGAGGAGAGTCCCGGACTCACTTGCATGACAGGACGCGAGTCACTATAATATGCAATGTAATCTGGCGGGAATCCCGTCAGATTTCTCTGTGTGTGAGGTAAGAACCGATGCCAACATACGAATACGCCTGTCGAAGCTGTGAACACCATTTCGATGTGCGGCATGGCGCGGATGAACGACCGGCGCTCGCCTGCCCCATGTGCAGATCTGAAGTGCGCAAGGTCTTCCATGCCGCCGGGATTATCTTCAAAGGCAGCGGCTGGCACATCAAAGACTATGCGCCGAAATCCGCTGGCGCCGATACCGCGGATGCCGCCAAGGCCGCGGAGCCCGCTGCAAAAGCCGCGGAGAGTTCTTCCGGCACGGCGGAAAAGAACTGATCACGCCACACCGATGATATACGACGAGGGGCCACGCTAACCAGCGTGGCCCTCGTCATATGGATGTATGCGCTGCTCACCCCACTGGCGCGCGCTGCGGCAGCAGATGCGGGTGCCCCAGGCCGGGGCAGGCACAGTCGATATCCTTGGGCACGGCAAGATAGCCGGCCAGCAGGCGATGCAGGTCGCGCGCATGATCGGTCATGATCTCCAGCACCTCATGCTGCGACAGCGGGTGGTGCGTCATGCCCGCCGCCCAGTTGCACACCACGCTCACCGAAGCGTAGCACAGCCCGGCTTCCCGCGCCAGCACCGCCTCCGGCACGCTGGTCATGCCCACCACATCGGCGCCCATCTGGCGCAACACCGCAATCTCCGCCGCTGTTTCAAAACGCGGGCCTTCCATGCAGGCATACACGGCATCGCTGTGCAGACGCTCTTCCAGAAACTCGCCCGCCCGCCGCAGTGCCGCGCTCACCCGCGGGCAATAGGGTTGCGTCACATCGACATGCACCACCCTGCCGTCATCGCCGTCGAAAAAGGTGGAGGGGCGAACGCCCCGCGTCCAGTCGATAAATTGCGACAGCAGCACAAAATGCCCGGGCATCATATGGGGCTGCAGGCTGCCGACCGCCTGCACGGCGAGCACATCGCACACACCCAGCGCGTGCAATGCCCAGATATTCGCGCGGTAATTCACGCGATGCGGCGGCAGGTGGTGCGCAATGCCGTGCCGGTTGAGGAACAGCACCTCCTCCCCGGCAAGCTGCAGCCGGTACAGGGCGACCTCGCCGTACGGTGTCGCCACCGCCTGCGGTGTTCCGCCTTCCGCCAGGTCGTACACCCCTGATCCCCCGATGATCGCTACTGCCATGACCCTTCTCCCTCGTGCCGTTGCCCGCACATTACGGCATGTCCTCCCAGAGCTCGCCGTCATCCGAATCCTGATCCTCCGGGTGCATCGCCGCCATCTCCATCACCTCATCATTCACAAAGACCGGGGCGGGCATGCGCAACACCAGGGCAATGGAATCCGACGGGCGCGCGTCCACGATCACTTCCTGACCCTGGTACATGATGTGCAAGGTGGCAAAGAAAATGCCCCGATCGAAATTGTCGATGACTACGCGTTCCAGGGACGCGCCCATCCGCTCGAGCATAGCGTGAATGAGGTCGTGACTCCAGGGGCGGCGCACATACGACGCGGCTAACTCCGGCGAGAGGGCCACCCAGATTGCCGCCGCTTCACACGGGCCGATCTGAATGGGCAACACCCGTCCCTGCTCGTCACGCAGCAGAATGACGTCATTGCCCTCTTCGTCGCGCACCACCTGCCAGACATCGACTCGAATATCCGCCACACCACTTCCTCACCATGCCGTCAGGCCAACGTCACCTGCTGTGCCTCGGCAACGGACAGCACCCGGCGGCGCAACGTATCCTCCATCTCCTGGCGCTGCAACACCGGCACCCAGGCCGTGAGGCGCACCGTCACTTTCGCCGCATCCATCTGCACCACCGACACGGCGGGCTCCTCCACGCCGGTCGTCGTGATCGCGTTCGCCTGAAGGGTCTGCTGAAGGATTTCCCGGAGGTGATCCAACGACTGGTCCAGCGCACCGTTACGCGCCACGTTCACCTCCAGCGCAGTTTTGACGGGACCGCGCGATGCGTTATAGACCTGGGTAATATCGCCATTCGCGATGACGCATAAACGTCCCTGCTCATCGCGCAGCCGGGTAACGCGCATGCCCATCTCTTCCACACGGCCGGACACCGCGCCGATCGTCACCCAGTCGCCCACATCGTACTGACCTTCACCCAGGATGAACAGCCCGGTGATGACATCGCGAATCAACTTCTGCGCGCCGAAACCGATGGCCAGACCGAGCACGGATGCCGCACCCAGCAACGGGGCTAATCCCTTCCAGTTCACGCCCACCGTGAACAGGGCGAGGATGACCGCCGAGAAGTAGATGAAGTACGCGAGCGCCGACGTGAGCAAGCCGTACAGGGTGAGCAACCGGCGATGCTCAACCGCGGGACGCGTACGCAATCGCTCCAGTGAACGGCGGATTCCCCAGCGCACCAGCGTGTTGGCGCATCCGGCGAGCAGGAAGATGAACCCCACCACAAACAACCGGACCAACACCAGCACCAGGGTGCTCGGCTCCCCGGACTCGCCCAGTTGTCCGGTCGTGTACACACGTTCCCAGAAGTCCGGACGCAAGGGCTCGATCAGTTGCATCATGACCGCACACTCCGCATGAGCGCCGGGACTATGCGCCGGCCGCCGTGTTCTCCCTTTTCTTCCCCCCGGCGGCAATTCCCTCCCCACGCGACTGCCCATGAGCAACAGCGAGGGGACCCTGAACAGGATCCCCTCGCATCATTACGCCTCGGATTGCGCATCGAACCAGGGGGGCTTGCCAAAGGTTGCCAGTGTCTCGCGCAGTACGGCAGCATCGTAGATCGGCGCCGAACAGGTTTGTCCGGCACAGCAGTACGCCACCGCGCGCCCATCCTCTCCCGGCGGATATTGACCGGTATGGGCATCGGGCGGCATCAACGAGACAAGTTTGCCGGGACGGTAGGTGGTGCGCGCCGCCTGCAATAGCGCCCGGGTATCATCGGCATCAGCTTGCCCCACGATGACGGCGAGGGCCGGCGGCGCCAGAGCATGGCCGAGCGCGAGTCCGTAGTAACCTGCGTAGGGCCCGTAATCCGGCGCCTGGGCGGCGAACGCTTCCAGCGTGCGCCGGGCATACTCCTGGTAGCGGTCCTCCCGCGTCAGCAGCCACAATCCCTGCAAGGCCATGGCGGCAATCGCATTGGCCGCCGGCGTGGGCAGATCTTCGACGACTTTGCGCGGCTGGCGCAGCAGCGTGGTCATACCGGTCACCAGCAACTGGCGTTCGATGTCGAAAAACCCGCCGTTCTCCGGGTCCCAATACCGTTCCACCGCCAGGTCCATCAGGTGCCGGGCCGTCTCCAGATACTCCCACTTTCCGCCGGCGCCGTGCGCCAGCAACAGCGCATAGGCCATATACGCCTGGTCCTCAAAGAAGCCGGGCAAACGCGCCCCCGCCTCCTCGTGCACGGCGTGGTAAACGCCGCGGTCAGGGTCGTAGGCTTCGCGCACCAGGTGATCCATCGAGCGCAGCGCAAAGCGCAGGGCGTCGTCGCGTCCCAACAGCATGCCCGCCTCCAGCATGGCGGCGATCAGCAACGCGTTCCAGTTCACGTACTTATTGGTGTCGACGGCCGGCGTCTTGCGCGCGCGCCTGGCTTCCAGCAGTTTACGCCGGCCACTCGCCACGCGACGATGCACCTCCTCCAGCGAGAACTCCTGTGTGCGGGCGACCTCGTCCGGTGTACTGGCGAGGTGCAGAACATTGCGCTGCGTGCCGGGCATGGAACCGCGCGGGTGCACGCCGTACAGTGGAACGAGGACGCGTGCTTCGTCTTCGGTGAGCGGTCGGATGAATTCCTCCAGCGTCCACGTCCAATAATCGCCGTCGTCGTGCAGCGAATTGTCAGCGTCCTGCGAAGAGAAGAATCCGCCGTGCTTGTGGTCAGCCAGCGTATGGAAGATGAAATCGACCGTCTGCTCGGCGACCTGGCGGAACTGCTCCCGCCCGGTGGCATGGTAGGCGTGAATGTAATTCATCAGCAGCAGGCCGTTCTCATAGCCCATCTTCTCGAAATGCGGCACCGTCCAGGTGGCATCGGTGGCGTAGCGATGAAACCCGCCGCCAAGCTGATCGAAAATGCCGCCGTGCGCCATGGCGGACAGCGTCTTCTCCACGACGAATTCCCAGCTCGACTTGCCGGTGTAGAAGCGTTGCAGCAGCGCAAGTTCGATGGCGCCGGGATGGGGAAACTTCGGCCCGCCGCGCTCGAATCCGCCATGGTCAGGATCGAAACGCCGCATGACGCTGTCCGCCAGCCGCTGATAGCGCTCCAGGCTGACGGGTCCGCTCTGTGCCGCGCTCTCCTGGTGGGCTTCGATGCGGCGAGTGAGCGTATGCGCCACTTTGACGAGTTCATCACCATGACGGCGATAACTGGCCGCCAGGCGCGGCAGCAGCGTTTTCATCCCGGTGAGCCCGCCGCGATCCTCCGGCGGAAAGTAGGTGCCGGCGTAGAACGGTTCGCCATCCGGGGTCAGGAAGATGGTGAGCGGCCACCCGCCCTGACCGCTGAAGAGTTGGGCGGCGAGTTGATACCGAGCATCGATGTCGGGACGTTCATCGCGGTCAACCTTCACGGGGATGAACTGCTCGTTGATGATGGTGGCGATCTCCGGGTCATCGTAACTCTCGCGGTCAATGACATGACACCAGTGACACCACATGGCGCCGATATCCAGCAGCACCGGCTTGTGCTGCTGCCGCGCCTCTTCGAAGGCTTCCGGGCTAAACTCGAACCACCCCACCGGTTGATACGCTGCGCTGCGCAAATACGCACTCCGGGCATCGATCAACCGATTGGGCTGCGGCGCGAATTCGTCATACAGTGCCATGGCCATTCCCCCCTGTCACCCAGTATAGGCGCGGGCGGCGGGAACGCGATGCGCCGTGATGCGACAAAGGAGGGCGTCATCCCTCGCGCGGGGTCACCCGATACTTCGACACCAGACGGATGGGATGATACGACTGCTTAGCTTTGCGCAGTCCCGGCACGCCGAGGTCCTGCTCGCGGTTGACGAAGGTAAAGCCGTCGCCGGCATGGCGGAGGAACTCCCAGTTGATCGCCTGATACGCCCCGGGAAAGGCGGTATCCGCCTTCTCGGAGTGGATGACCAGCGTGTCGGGATTCAACCGTTCTCCCAGCGTGAAGGCGACGATCTCACCCTTCACCTCGAGCACGCCGCCCAGCAGATGGAGCTCGTGGAACCGCGCGAGCAGGCGGATAGTCGCACAGTTCTCCTGGCTCATCCCCTCCACCTGTGCACACTGGCGTTCCTCGCACCACTGGTGAGCAAAGTCCAGGCAGCGCCGGGCGCGTTCGGCATCCATGGGCAGGTAACGATAATCCTGCTGGGTGAACTGGTTCAGCAGGTTTTTCTTGGCGTGGTACTTCTCCCCGCTGAGGGCAATCAGGTCGGCAATGCGATACACGTAATCGGCGTTCGCTCGGTCTTCGTTAAGGACGACGCGTTCCAGGTCGAATTGCGCCGCCACCTCCTCCCCGACTCGTTCCAGCACCGGGAGCATATCCTGTTCGCGCAAATAGGCGAACGCGGCCTCGACGGCATCCATCCATCCCTCGGCGACCAGCGGAGCCAGGCAGGCGAAGTGGCCATCGGAGGCTTTGCGGATCAGGTATCCCCCTGCGTACGCGGCGACGGCGTACTGGTTGATCGGCTGCCAGGCGAACAGGTTATTGAACGTATACTCCGAGGCGAGCGGTGGATGTGCGGCACACCACGCCTCGAGGGCATCCTGATGCTCCAGCGACACCGGCGCAAATGTCGGGAAGGATGGGATCATCATGCCTCCTGCGGCGGCTGGGGATCGCCACAGTACGCCCCGGCCGGATGCGGCATCTCCGGGATCGCTTCGGCCGTCGCCTCGTCCGGCACCACCATGGTCCCGATACCCCCGACGGTGAACAATTCAACGAGCATCGCGTGCGGTTGCCGTCCATCGATAATGTGGCAGCGCGCCACCCCCCGCTCGATGGCATCGAGGCATGCGGCGATTTTCGGGATCATGCCTCCGGTGATCTTACCGGTTTCAATGAGGGTGTTGGCGTCGGACGCGGTGAGCGTGGATACCAGCGACTCGGGGTGTTCAACCTCCAGCAGCACGCCCGGAACGTCGGTAAGCATAATGAATTTGTCCGCATCAAGCGCGCCGGCGATCGCTGCGGCCGCCGTATCCGCATTCAAATTGTAGCTCTGACCCTGGCAGTCAATACCGATCGGCGCGATGACCGGCAGATAGCCGGCCTCCACCAAATCGCGGATAATCTGCGGGCGCACCATTTCAACCTCGCCCACAAAGCCGATGTCCTTGCCGTTCGGGCGGAAGGGCGCGGCCATCAACAAATGGCCGTCCTTGCCGCTGATGCCGATGGCGTTGCCGCCGATGACGTTGATATCACGCACGATCGCTTTGTTCGTACTGCCGGACAACACCATCTCCACCACCTCCATGGTGGCGGCATCGGTGATGCGATAGCCATCAACCCTTTCGGTCGGCATGCCCAACCGGTCGACCATGGCGTTGATCTCCGGCCCTCCGCCATGCACCAGGATGGGGTTGAGCCCCACCAGGCGTAACAATACCACATCCTTAAGCACGCTCATGCGGATCTGCGGATTCGTCATCGCCGCCCCACCGTACTTGATGACGACGGTGGCTCCGCGGTGCTTCTGCAGATACGGCAAGATTTCGGCAATCGTCTGGGCTTGTTCAAAGGGTGGCAGCATACGTCCGGCTCCTTTAGCGAATCGCCTGCCGGCAACGGCCATCCCGGCAGGCGCATCATGGTGGAATCGACAACAGGCGCGATTACACGCGCGCCTGTTCCTCCTGCCGGAGGTGCTCCGGCAGTAATGTCGTGGTATCCGTCACCGCCTCGGCGAGTTGTTGTTCGGTGATTCCTCGTGCAAAGCGTAAATCCGCCTGACACAGCACGGTGCCATGGAAGTTGGCCCCGGCGAGGTTGGCGTGGCGAAGATTGGCGCCGGTGAAGTTCACCTCGGAAAGATCGGCGTTTTCGAAATTCGCGCTGCGCGCATCGACGCCGTGCAGATCAGCCTGTCCCAGATTGCACCCTTCAAAATTCGCCTTCATCAACTTGGCATCGACGAGGTTGACGCCGCAGAGCGTCGCATCCTTGAGCACCGCGCCGGCGAGGTCCGCGTTCGCCATCACAGCGTTGGCGAGGTCGGCATCGGTCAGACACGCGCCGGACAGATCGGCATCGCGCAACCACGCGCCTTGCAGACGCGAGGATTCCAGGTGGGCCAGCGATAACTGGACGCCCTCCAGGTGCGCCCCGGGCAACAGGGCCAGGCGCAGGTCAGTCCCGGCAAGGTTTAACCGTTGGTCCTCACCATGCTGATAGGTCAAACCACGGCGGCCAATCACGGTGAGGATCACCTGGATATCGGTGGGCAAGGCGGCGGACTCGGCAGACTGATCGAACACTTCGCGCCAGGGACGGTGCACGCGAATGAACGCGGTCAGCGTCTCCATGATCGTCCAGTGGTCGCGTTCCGAATCGCGGGTGATGCGCTCCAATGCATAGATGCCGCCCAGGCGCGTTTCAATTTTATCGCTGCCCAGTAAATCGACCGCGCGCGTGAAGCGCTCGGTGATCTGGCTATCCTGCGCCGCCTCCAGGTTGCGCTCAATGCGCCGCCACAGGGCGATAGCGGCAATCATGAACGCCATAAACCCGATAAAGTAAATCGCGAGTGTGCGCACCGCGTTCTGCGCCGTGATATCCTTTGCGCCTACCAGCGCCGGCGCGATCCACATCACAAAGACAAAGGCGCCGATAATGAGCCACATGGCTATGGCCGGCGGCGACAAGAAGATGCCCCAGAGGAATAGCCGCAGCATTCGCAACACCCAACTGCATACCTGCTTCACGATGGCCTCCCTTACCCCTGAACTGGTGGTGCATTGGCCGACCACGCTCAGGGGAAAATACGGTGATGACTATGTTGTATAATCGGCATTGATACGGACGTAATCATACGAAAAATCGCAGGTCCACACTACGGCCTCGCCGTCGCCTTCTGCCAGCGCCAGGCTGATAATCACCTCGCTGGCCTTCATCTTCTCTGCAGCGGCTTCGCGGTCGAACGGCGCCGGCTGTCCACCGCGCACCACGGGCACGCCGGCCAGATCCAGGTCGACGGCATCGGGGTTGAAAGCCACGCCCGCGCGCCCGGCCGCCGCCAGGATGCGACCCCAATTCGGATCGTTGCCGAACAGCGCCGTCTTCACCAGCGGCGAATTGGCGATGGTCTTGGCCAGCGTCAGCGCCTGCGCATCATCGCCCGCCCCGTGCACCCAGATCTCCACCAGTTTCGTCGCCCCCTCGCCATCGCGGGCGATCGCCTTGGCCAGATACTCGGCCACCCGGTACAGCGCCCGCTCGAAGCGCGCAAAGTCCTCCGTGCCCGGCAACAAGCGCACGCCACTGGCCCCGCTGGCCAACAGCAACACCGTATCGTTCGTACTGGTGTCCCCGTCGACGGTCACGCGGTTGAACGTGCGATCGGTGACGGTGCGCAACGCCACCGCCAGCAAATCCGGCGCCACCTGCGCATCGGTGGTGATCACCGAGAGCATAGTAGCCATATTCGGCGCGATCATCCCCGATCCTTTGGCCATGCCGCCAATGCGAATCGTGCCATGCTCGGTGTCCAAACTCACGGCGACTTCTTTGGGCCGGGTGTCGGTGGTCATAATGGCCAGCGCCGCATCGTGCCCCCCTTCGGGGGAGAGCGCTTTCGCGGCTTCGGCAATCCCCGCGGCAACCTTCTCCATCGGCAACTGCTGCCCGATCACGCCCGTGGAACAAACCAGCACCAACTCCTGCGGCACCCCGGCTTCCGTCGCGACAGTGGTGGCCATCTGCAGACAGCGGCGCATGCCCTCCTCGCCGGTGGCGGCGTTGGCCACGCCGCTGTTGATCACCACGGCCTGCGCGCGCCCGGTCTTCACCAGTTTGCTGCAGTAGAGCACCGGGGCAGCCTTCACCACATTGCGCGTGAACACGCCGGCCACCGAACAGGCATGGTCGGCCACCAGCAACATTAAATCAAGCCCGCTCTTTTTCAGGCCGCAGGCAACGCCAGTGGCGCGAAAGCCGCCGGGCGCCGTGACACCGCCGGGAATCGGGGATGTTTCAACCGTCAGTGACATACTTACTCACTTTCACATCGATGGCTGCAGGGACAAAGGCGTGCGCGCCCGCGCGCACAAAACCGCGATATGACAAGCGATGTGCCAAACGCGTCAACCAAGAGGTTCACCCATCGGGAATGCCTGTGCCCATCGCGAAAATGGCAACGAATATCGTGCTCTGTACTGACCGGTAACGGCATCACGAGGCAGAGCGACGCGGTTATGGCGGCCAGCCCTCGACGACGTAGAGGTGTTGTCGAGGCGCAATGCCCGAAATCACCGGCGCGCACCGGCATAGATGCGCCAGTACTTGGACGTGGTCAACTCATCGACGCCCACGGCGCCCCGGCTGGAGGAGGCGTGGATGAAACGCCCGTTGCCAATATAGATGCCCGTATGCCCGATGATGCCGCGATCGTAGAAGTAGAGACGATCGCCTGGCACGAGTTGCGACACCGGCACCGGATCGCCGACCTTATACTGTTGGGCAGCGGTGCGCGGCAGCTTGAGGCCATGCCGGGCAAAGACCGTCTGCACGAGCAGCGAGCAATCGACCGTGTCCGGCAGGCGACCGCCGAATTTGTACGGAATGCCCAGATATTCAAAAGCGGAGTTGACGATGTCCGAACGCCCCGCATCGACAACCGCCGTCTGCTGGCTGGGATCGATAACCGGCGTAGGGCGCGTCACCGTGATATTGGTGCCGGAAATGGCGACCGCCGATTTCTCGACCCATCCGACACTGCCGTCGGACATTAGCACGGCATAATGATCGCCGGACTGTCCGGTGAGCAGCAATTCGGTGCCGCGGATCGCATTATCGTAGAGCAGGCGTCCGCCGCGCGGCTTGGAAGCGATCGTCGTGCGCTCCACCATCACTTTGGCCAGCAGGCCGGAGATCTGCTCACCGGTCGGCGCTTCCGCCACGGCATGTTGCGCGTACGCGGTCATCTGCGGAGTCAACTGCACCGTCACCGGCACCAGCACCACCTGGCCGGCACGCAGCGCTTCGGTCGGCTGCAGATGGTTGTACTGGGCCAGACACTCCACAGTCACGCCGTAGTCCGCGGCGATCGCCGCCAGCGTCTGTCCCTGTTGCACCACGTACGCTTCGTACTCGGGGGCATCGGTGGTGGATGCGGCGATCCCCAGCAACCCGAGCATGCCCATAATGACCAGCGGCACGGTGATATACAGTCGTGGTCGCACGGTTTCCGTTCCTACCCATGGTGAAATCGATTGATACCGATAGTGTATTATAGCGGAACTTCGCCAGCAAGACCAGCGGAGAAGCCCAGGGAATGCCGCGATCCCTTGACAATCTCGCTGTGGCGAGGTCGTAAATTGTGCATGTCATCGGTCATGCCGGCCCACCAAGCGTTGACATACTCGCAATCCTGATGCTAGGATACAGCCCACCGAAATGGATCGCCATTGGTAAAAATCGATCGCAAGGGGGAGCATCGTGAAATCGTCATATCGTGTCGCCGTCGTCGGCATTGGCGCTGTGGGGTCGGAGATGATTCGGATTCTCCAACAGCGCAACTTCCCTTGCTCGTCCCTCCAGGTCTTCGCCCGCAGTGCGCGCCCGGAAGTGGTCGACGGGGTTACCTATCAGGTCGAGCAGGTCACCGAAGAAGCCTTTGATCAAATTGACCTCGCGCTGTTCGCCGGCGGGGAAAAGGCCGAGGATCATTTCGGCATGCGCGCGCTGCAACGACGCAAGCATGTCACCGGACTGAGCGACCTCGTGGTCATCGATAACGGCAACGCCTTCCGCATGTATCCGAATGTGCCGCTGGTGGTGCCCGAAGTCAATCCCGAGGCGTTGAAGTCCCACCAGGGGATGATCGCCAACCCGAACTGCTCCACCATTCAGATGGTGGTGGCCCTCAAGCCGTTGCATGAGTATGCGCGCATCAAGCGCATCGTAGTCTCCACCTATCAGGCGGTGTCCGGAAAGAGCGCGCAGGCGCGGGAAGAACTGCTGAAACAAACGAAAGATGTCGCCGCCGGCAAGGAGCCGGAGATCGATCCGAGCATCTTCCCGTACCCGATCTACGGCAACTGCCTGCCGCACATCGACGTCTTCCTGGCCGACGGCTATACCAAAGAAGAACTGAAAATGATCCAGGAGACGCGCAAGATCCTCGGCGATGACACCATCCAGGTCACCGCGACCACCGTGCGCGTCCCCGTGGACAACAGCCACGCCGAATCGGTCAACGTGGAGTTCTACAACCCGATCGCTGTGGACAAAGCCCGGGAATTACTGGCGGCCGCACCGGGTATTGTGCTCATCGATGATGTCGCGAACAATCGATATCCGTTGCAGTCCGAAGCGTCGGGCGCCGATCCGGTCTTTGTCGGGCGCCTGCGCGAAGATCGTTCGGTGGCATACGGCCTGAACCTGTGGGTTGTCGCAGATAACTTGCGCAAAGGCGCAGCGTTGAACGCCATACAGATTGCCGAAAAGATGCGCGAGATGGGCCTGCTGTAGTTCCGAGCCGACCACCAGAAAGCCGGGATGCGCATGCGTGTGGTCGTGCAAAAATACGGGGGCAAGTGTGTTGAGCCGGGCGGAAACGAACTCGTCGCCGCCGAGCGCATCATGGAAACACGAGATCAGGGGATCGCCCCCGTCATCGTCGTGTCCGCCATGGGACGCGAATTGCGCGATTGGAACGAAGAGCTCGAACGGGTGATTCGCCAGCCGGAGGGCGCGCGCAAGCTGGCCATGGCCCACTTCTACTCGACGGCGGAACTCGTCCGGCTGGTGGAGGCGATCGATCCCGGTATTGAACCGCGCGAACTGGACATGTTGATGTCCTGCGGCGAGATCATCTCGACCGTGCGTCTCGCCCACGTGCTGAAAGCCAAAGGGTATCCGACCATGGCCCTCTCCGGCGGCCAGGTCGGGCTCATTACCGACGGCTTCTTCGGCCATGCGCGCGTGATTCAAACCGATATCCGCCAGCTCATCGAATGTCTCGATCGGGCGGCCATCCCGCTGGTGGCCGGATTCCAGGGCGTGTCAATGGTGGATCACGCCATCACCACCCTGGGCGAGGGCGGCAGCGATTATACGGCCGTCTGCCTGGCCTTTGCGTTGCAGCATGCCGTGCGCTCCCCCCTGCAAGAGCCCATCGAGCTCAGCGGGGTGGAGGTGTTCAAAGAGGTCGATGGCGTGATGACGGCCAACCCGGCGAACTTTCCCGCCGACCGGCCCGCGCAGCGCCGACCGCGCACGCTGCCGCGATTGACCTTTGATGAGCTGTGCGCCATGTCGCAATACGGCGCTGACGTCATTCAGGCGCAATCCGCCGAGATGGCCCGCCGGTATGGCATTGCGGTGCGCGTGCGCAACTTTCGCCACCCGGAAGCCCCGGGCACGGTCGTCGACGGCGCGCAGCCCGATGCCGCCGCCTCGCCCGTCACCGGCATCGCGGATATGGCAAGCATGGCGGTCTTCACCGTGGAGGATAGCGGCGAACGCCTGCGCCGACGCATCGAAGAAGTGCTGTCGCAAACGCGCATGAACTATCAGGTAGTGCCTGTGCGCGACGGGCGATGGAAATTCGCGGTGAAACGCGAGAAATATCGCAGTGTCGCCACCCTGGTCGAGGTCATGCTGGCCCCGCGCGGCCTGCAGCCCACCTTTGAAGATGGGCAGTGGGCGCTGGTGACGATCGTCGGCGAAGGACTGCGCGGGCGCGTACAAGAAACCGCCCGGCAGGTGCAAGGCCTGCTCAATGATGTCGGCATTGCCGTGGAAGGTGACATCGAGAATACGATCAGTTACTCGGTGCTGGTGCACGAATCGCATCGCCGTGATGCCATTCTGACATTGCACGATGCGTTATTCAACAAATAAACAAGCAGTCCCGCCCTGGCGAATCGCGGGAGCACTCGAGCGCGGACCAGGCCGGCACACCGTCGACCAACCCGCCAACCGAAAGAGGGGGAAAAAACGACATGGCCAGAACAACATTCACCGGCGTTTACGTGCCCATCGTCACGCCCTTCGGCGCCGACGGCGAATTGCATGCCGGTGTCCTCAAACAACTGATTGATTGGGTGATTGATAACGGCGCTTCCGGCCTCGTGCCGTGCGGCACCACCGGCGAATCGCCCACCCTCTCGCATGAGGAACACCAGCGCGTCATCGCCCTCAGCGTGGAATATGCCGCCGGCCGTGTGCCCGTCATCGCCGGCACGGGATCCAACAGCACGGCCGAAGCCGTCGACCTGACGAATGCCGCAGATGAGCTGGGTGTCGACGGCATGCTGGTGATCGCCCCGTATTACAACCGTCCGAATCAGCAAGGCATCATCGAACACTTCAAAGCGGTCGCCGCCGTCACTGACAAGCCGATCATCATGTACAACATCCCAAAACGCACCGGGGTGAACATGGATGCGGCCACCACCATTGCGCTGTCCAAAGTGGAGAATATCACCGGCATCAAGGAGGCCAGCGGCGATCTCAACCAGATTATGGCGATCATCCAGGGCGCCGTGGAGTTCAGCGTGCTCACCGGCGATGACAACCTGCTCTTCCCGCTCTGCGCGCTGGGCGGGCACGGTGGCATCTGCACCAGCAGCCACATTCTGCCGGGCGAATGGGTGCGGCTGGTCGATCTGTGCCGCGCGGGCCAGCTCGCCGAAGCGCGCCAACTGCACTATCGCCTGCTGCCGCTGGCGCAGGCGCTCTTCTGCGAGCCCAACCCCACCCCGCTGAAAGCGGCACTGAGCATGCTGGGCATCGAAGTCGGCAATCCGCGCCTGCCGTTACTGCCCATTTCCGACAACGGCAAGGCTACGGTGCGTGCCGCGCTGGAGGGTCTCGGACTGCTCAACGCAACGAGT
>JAGUZN010000435.1 GCA_020060775.1 Armatimonadota bacterium | reverse complement strand
CGTGCACGGCGATGTCCTCGCGCAGCGGCCCTTCCGGCCCATCAAGCATCGTGCGGTCGTACGTGACAATCTCGGTCAGGATCACAGGTCGCATGGCGCCTTCTCCCGTGGACGGTACTCCAGGCAGTCGATCGCCTCCTCCACCCGGCCGCCGGGGTACCAGAGATGGTGCCAGGTATAGCGAACCGCATAGACATCGGTGAGCAGGGAATACCAGGCCGGCTGCACGGTAAAGGCCCGGTGTGTGAAGTACGCCCGCCATCGTTCGGGATTTTTCGTCTGACTCAGGGGGTGATCGCTCATCCATCCGGCCGGGTATGCGATATCGGCATCAGCATGACGCCGGAGCAGTATGCGGATGCCGATGAATTTATAGGCGCGCTGATGCGCCAGGCGTCCGCCATGGTAGTTAGGATTGGCGATGACGGTGGGGGGATGGCCATCACGCCAGAGGGCGAGGGCATGGAGGTGAAAGAGGGCGATCATCCAGAGCCCGACGAGCACGCTGAGGGTGAACGAGCGCTCACGATCCTGAAACATCCACACGGCGCCCAGGCACACCGGCACGACGTACCAGAGCACGCGCGAGAACGGCCATCGGAACAACACAACGGGGGCCAGCCACATGACCGCGATCACCAGCAGCCCCCCGCAGACGCGCCAGCAGGTCGGCCGCGCGCCATAGCGCCACAACGAGAACGCCGTCACCCCCACCAGCCCCAGCAGCAACACCAACTGCAGGAACACCGCGCCCGGCATGGCCTGCACCTCCATGGTTCATGCGCCCGCCTGCAGTGTAACCATACAGGCGTTCTCTTCCCCTCCATCATACCATGCCGGGCGGGTGTGGGCAAGCGCCAGAACGGTCCCTGGGCGCTGCCGGTGTTTTACCAGTAAAACGTGCCAGCCTCTATTCCCCTCCCCGTGCATGAGGTCCCCGGGGGGGGTCACGGGTAGATCGTGAAGTCTCCCCGGTGCGGGGGGAGTGGGCCGCGGGGGTCGTTTTTCGCTCCGCGGCGCGGCGGCGTGCGCCACCCATCCGGGCCGTACTTCAGCGCGATTGATGAACTTTCGATTCTCTGTCGCTTCTCCTGTGGGATATCCTCCCGCCAGGCAAAGCGGATGCCGTTATCCTCCGGGAAGGGGTGGGTGTGGTCGAAATCGCCCTCCCAGATTTCATCGGGAATTTCGAGAGGAAACGCTGCACAGCGAAATTCGGAAGTGCCCCCACGGAAATAGTGGGCGCAATGTAAACATCTATGGGGTATGTTGTAGATCTCCATGTTGTTCTCCTGGACCACCACTCCCCCGCCGTCGCGGCAGGGGTGGTGTGGTTAGCGTTGCAGGAGGCGGCGCAACCACGAGGGCTTATGCAGGCGGTCGTATGCGGCAGGTGATAAACGCCAGCCGTTCTCACCGTACCACTCGAGCTCTTCTTCCCATTTCTGCCGTTCCTCCTCCGGCACGTCGTCGCGCCAGGCGAAGCGAAGACCGTTATCGCCCGGGAAGGGGTGGGTGTGGTCAAACCCGCCGGTAATGATGGCATGCGGAATACCATGCGGATAGGCCGCACAACTCAAGGTGTCATCAGTATGCCTACCCGTTACATGCATGCATTTCAGACATGGATGGGCGGGGGGTGGGTAAATTGACATCATGCTCCTCCTATTTACCAGTGATAATCTCGTACACCAGGCGTGCTGGCTCCCGCGGCGTTGGGTTGTGCAGGGCTTCAGCGCCCGCCTCGGCCACGAATTCGGGAAAACTCCATCCAGCGTATACCGATACCTCTTTTTCAATGCGCTCGGGTCCTAATAGATCGTACAACTCCTTAAGCCTGCGCTGTTGCTCCTCGGATAAGGCCCGGTGCACATGGTGGAACATATCATGAGACATCGCGGCCTCGGCCGAACCGCACCCAATCGGATAGTACCCCCTATCGACTCCTTTGATCATCTTTTGAGTGAATTCATCATAGTTACCGGCAATGCGTGAGTCAAATGCGATGCCTTGCACCCCGGGATAGTGGAGGCTCTCCAACATGCCGCGGTTGGTAAGGAAGTTCAACCATCCGTCTGTTTTCTTGTACTGCTCCCAGGCCGCATTCAGCGCCTGCATACCGAGTTCAGGATTCCCTGTCGTCAGCAACGCCACTTCAGGAGGGCGCGTTAAGATGATCCACATCCTCTTCAACGTTTCATCCTGAATTCGGGCGCGCGCCTCCCGCAGCAGCGGGGCTTGCGGCAATGACGGGTCTACAGAGTTGTTCAACAGTTCATTATACAATTGGTTGTAGAGTCGCGTGTTGCGCATAGGCTGCGGGCCAATGAACTGCATACGCGGGCGGAAGCCCGGAAACTCGCGACGGAATACGCGAAGCTGCTCATTAAAGGCCTCCGCAAATCGATAATCCGCTCCGGCATACTCCAAGGCGTTGGCAAGCCCCTGGATGCGTCCGTCGATTTCCGCCTGCTTCAGTCGGATCCATGCCTTTGGCGTCCGTGGGACAAAGAACCACGGTGCTGCGCCGTAACTGTTGAACTCCACCAGGCGTAACGGGTCGATGCCATCCACCACTTGCATGACGTCAGCATCCTGGGCCGTGGGCGGGGCTTTGACGACGAATTGCGGGCCGGGGGTGCGCGGGGTGGCTTCGCCCGCCACCTGCACCTGCAGGCGCGGCTCCCCGAAGCGGCCGCGTTCGACCCCGACGATCACGCCCTCCGCCT
>JAGUZN010000255.1 GCA_020060775.1 Armatimonadota bacterium | reverse complement strand
GTACGACGGGCTGCTCTGGAACACGCTGACGATTCAGCCGCACGAGCCGACCACCATCACCTCGCTGGTGCTGGAGATCCCGCTCACCCCGGCCTTCACCGATGTCATCAACACCTACGACTACTCGCTGCGCAACACCGGCGCACTCGCGCCCGACGGGTATACCGGACCGAATGCCCCGCTGTGGCTGGGCAACGGCGAGGGTGGCCTGCAGTGGCTGTGTGAATCGGACGGCCCGTTCTTTGTGCGCGACCAGCGCGCCGTGCTGCGCGTGGAGCGGACGCCCGAGGGCGCAACGCTACGCGTGACCCTGATTGACACGCCGACCGAGTTCGTCGAACCGCACGCCATCCCCTTTGGGCTCATCGCCACCCCGGTGCGCCCGAAGACCTGGCGTACGCCGGAGCATACCACGTATCGTGGTACGCCGACCGACTCGGGTGGTGGTGGGGCATGGTATCCGCCGGGGTACGATATGGTGCCCGCGGCCGATCCCGGACAAGGCCGACACAACGCCGAATGCCTGTATGTCTTCGCCAGTTCCATCAACCCCCGCACCGACGCTGCTGGGACCGATGACTTCGCCTATTTCGGCGATGAATGGCAGGAGAATGCCAAAATGCGGGTCGTGGCCGGTGACCATGCGCGAGTGACACAAGCCTCGCAGAGTTACCGCGACTGGTTTGTCTGGCGCTATTGGCGCTATCAAGAACGGTATGGCTACGGCGGATTGTACTACGACGGCTCGGCGGAAGTGACACCGAACAATCCCTATGCCGCAGCCCCCTATCGCAAGCGTGACGGGTCGACCGCGGCCATCATCCCATTCCTGGCCACACGTGATCTCTTCCAGCGGCTGTACAACGTTACGCTCAGCAACCCGAATATCGCCGCGCGTGATGCTTGGATTGGCCTGCACCACTCTGGCATGCCGAACATGGCCTACCTGGGATTCGGCACCCACAGTTGGGATGGAGAGAATTTCAACTCGATCATCAATGCCCAGCAGCCGACCTACCGCGGCGTGGTCGACCCGGCGCTCTTCCGCGCGCAGCTCATGGGACACAACTTCGGGTGGCCGGTCCGCTTCCTGGGCCAGGGGCGCATCAAGCGCGAGTGGGTGGAGGCCCATGGCGGGGCCGAGGCGGTGTACGGTCAGTTCACCGGCCTGGTGCTCTTGCACGATGTCATGCTCCCTAACCATGAGCCGTGCTGCATCGTGCATGACGGCAGCGAGATCGGCCTAGTGGCCAACCGCTTATACAATGCAATTACCAAGCATGACTTCTATCACTGGGCGCTGCAGTTCGTGCCCTACTGGCAACAGAAGATCGTGGATCTGCCCTCCCCACAAATGTACGCCTCCTGGTATATCGCCCAACCCTCGCGGCTGCAGCCCGTCGTCAATCCCTGGAATACCGATGCCCAGGCGCTGGACGGGTACTTCGATCCCCACCTGCCACAAGACATCAAAGTGAGCAACCGCCGCACCTTCGTGGGCACCACGGGCGCCATGACCATGCAGGCCCTCCCGCCGCACAAGGCCATCCTGATCGTGTACAACAACAGCGCGTGGGAGGGTGAGATGCGGCTTAAGCCGGATTGGGCGAAACTTGGCTTTGCTTCCCCTGATGGCCTGGTCGTGGAGAATGCCGTACATTCGACCGGTTTCCGCCTGGAGCAGGTGAAGGACACGGATGGCAAGGAAGTCGAAAAGGCTGCCTTCTTCGAGCGGCCGGAGGAGTATGCCAAGATCGAAAACGGCGAACTTGTCTTCCCCATGACGGCCTGGAACTACCGCATGATCGTCATCGAAAAGCAATGAGGGCGTGGTAACACGAGACACGACCGTGGGCATGAAGCATGCGCTCATACGCGGGATTCTTCATGCCCACGATTTTCACGCACAGTCCGTAACAAAGCCGATGGTATCCCTACTGGCCGTCTACCGTAGTGGCACCACGCCCACCTTGCGAAACTCAGTGGCAGTCATGCCGAAGACGTGTTTGAAGCGTTGGGCGAGCAAGGCCTGGGAGGAAAAGCCGATACGCCGGCTGATCTCCTGAATCGGCAGTGAGGTGTCTTTGAGTAAACGACAGGCTTCAAGGAGTCTCTTCCGCTGGAGGTAATGATACGGGGTCTGGCCCAGTTGCACGCTGAACAGGCGCGTCAGGTGCTCGCGCGAGACATCGAGCATGCCGGCAAGCGCGCTCACGTTGAGTTGCGGGTCGTGCAGGTGTGCATGCATCAGTTGCTGGGCGTGCATAATGAGCTGGTTGGCTGAAAGGTCATCCTCGCCGGATTCGGCTGCCGCCACCAGCGCCGTCAGCACACTTTTGACCATCGCTGCGCTTTCCGAGGCCGGGATGTAATGATAGACCTCACCCGCATAGCGCTGTTGCGACAGCAGTGACTGCAGCACCGGACTCTGCGGTGATATTGGGTAGCATGGACCAAAACACCTGAGCATCTCAATGACCTGCTGCGTCGCCACTTCGCCATCGAAGCAGAAATAGAGAATTTCCAGGGGACGGTAGCATCTGGAGGGTAGTAATAGGCGATCTACTGGTCGTAGACGGCGCACAGGAATCCCTGGCCGGCTGGCACGACGTAGGTGCCGGACGCATCGCGAAATCGTCCTTCGCCGCTGATGGTATACTGAAACACGCAGTGCTGTTCACTCTGCCGGAGTCGCCCGTCATTGCGGTATGTGGCATCGAGCGCCCGCTCGCGCGCGACCGACAACATGCGCGGCATCGTTGCCATGGGTCGAAACGTTTGGTAGCGCACTTGCCAGTAATACATGATTACACATCCACAAAAAAGATCACATTCCAGCAGTAGCAACTGATCGTTAATCCGGTTACTATAACAGCGCCAGGAATGAGTGGCCAGCACATATACACGAATCACCGTAAGAAGGTCGCACGTGATGCCAGAGATTGCTGACGTTGCCAGCGTACAGTCGCACTGCCTGACAGCCGTGCGCACGGAGCTCATCCCGTTCTGGGCCATCGGTCCGGACGGCGCCCGTCGCATGGTGCAGGCACGGTAGCTCCAATTCGAACAGGATGTGCGCATTGAGGCGGTGACCTTTCGCTGCGATGCCGCCTATCGCCCGCGTTTGCAGGGGGCGATTCACACGTGCCGCCCTTCCGGCCAGTGGGAAGCGCTCGCCGATCTCGGCGACGGCGTCCTGCAGCCTGATAATACTGTGCGCGTGACGATACCGGCCGCCTGCGCGCCGACGCGTTGGGTCATCGTGCGGGTGGATGATGCGGGAGAGTATGCCTGGCCATTTTCGTGCACTGTCCAGGAGATCGAGATTACCGGCATCCGGGTGGGCGATGGGCCGGGCATCGCGTAGCGTCCCGCCGCGCCCACGACGGCATGGCCCGCGATGCGCGGTCAACATTATCGCGTGCCCTGGGCCGGACGGTCGTGGTTTGGGAGCGTCACCGATATCGTCTCCAAGCGCGCGTACCCGGTTTCGACTACTTTACGCCCACGCTGCGCCACTGCAGTCTGGATCATGCCGCGCAAGGACTCTTCACCAATAACCTGCTGGCGCAGTCGATTCCATCAACAGTTGCGTTCTCAGAGGCGGGCGGACCTGCGGCTGTGGTACAGTCGGATGATGTGACCACCGTCGGCTCAGAGGGCAAGGACCGCTGGCATTTCCCCACGCTCGAAGTCCTGCCCGGGGTGCGGGTGCAGGTGAGCATCCAGTGGGAGCCGGATGCCTGCGTCTTGCAGATTACCCGCAGCAGTGATCGACAGTGGCATGCCGTGAGTCCCGCCGATTATCGGATGTATTTTGACGGCAGCGCCGCCATCCCCAACCTGTTTGGCCTGATCCGTGAAGAGACGGGTGTCGGTCGCATCGAGGGGTCCGCCCTGTTGCATTTCTGTGGAGGGGGCGCCGTGGAGATTACGCCCGCTGGCGAGGGGGCCTATCTCCGCGGCGATGTGGATGTCCGTCGCAAGCTGTTGCGCGTCGATTTTTGCGTAGGTGACGACGGCTTCGCGCAGGGCCTGTACACCATGCAACCCGGGACGCGCACTGCCGCCTTCCGCCTGCGATTCGTCGATCCGCCCTGCCCGCGCAGCAGCCCGCTCCGATCGAGCCGGCCCAGCCGCGCGTGCTGTATGCGGATGCCCACGCCACCCTCTGGCTGGGGCGGAAAGCTCCAGCCTCGTAAGTAGTTCTTCACGGGGTTCGCATCCTTCCCGGCGTGCCCTTGGAAGCCTCACACTCTGTGGCTTTTCGGTCTACAGCTTTCAGGTGGATCAAGGGACAATTCAGGCAGGCGGGGGTTCGAGGCTTCGCCCCCGTACCAGAATTGATCGTGCCCGCTAGACTCACTGGCGGGCATCGTCGTTCGGTCGCCGTCCACGCGCGAAACGCGCAGGCGCACAGTGAACGGGAGCAGGACTTCGCCGCAGCACAGCGAAGGACGACTGAGCGGCATGAAGTGGTCGTTATTGACGAAGGGCGACAGCCACCACTTCAGGACCAGTACTCACCGATGGAACAGGAAGAGGGGTGCGCCCATGATCATCAGGCGTGAGACGGAAGCCGACATCGAGGCCATTGCGGCAGTCACCAGGGCGGCGTTCGCGGACCACCTGTACAGCCAGCAGACCGAGCCGTTCATCATCAATGCGCTGCGGGCCGCCAACGCGCTCACCCTCTCGCTGGTCGCAGAGATCGATGGCCGCGTGGTCGGCCATGTCGCCTTCTCCCCGGTGACGATTAACGGCCGGCCCAGCGCCTGGTACGGCCTGGGACCGGTCTCGGTGTTGCCGGAGTGCCAGCGGCAGGGCATCGGCCAGGCGCTCATTCGCGAGGGGCTCCAACAGTTAAAGTCCTCCGGCGCGCAGGGCTGCGTCCTTGTCGGCGATCCCGACTACTACGTGCGCTTCGGCTTCAGGAACATCCCGCAGTTAACCCTTCCCGGTGTCCCCCCGCAGAACTTCCTCGCGCTGCCCTTCGGGGAGCACATCCCGCACGGCGAGGTGGTCTTCCACGAAGGGTTCAATGCCAAAGCGTGAGGCGTATCGCCAGAGTCTCCTGTGAAGCCATGAAGCCTGTCGGCAGACCAGGGGGATGAGCGCCGGTGCGACCAGTTGGTAATTCTCAACCTCGCCCCTGTGCGGTACTACGGCAGGGAACGGCCTGCGCATCGTCGAAGAGACACGAGAGATGCTGCTCGACATCCTCACATCGGTCATTCTCCCGATCTTCATCATCATCGGCATCGGCTGGCTGCTCGACCGGCGATTCCAGCTTGATCTGCCGACGCTGTCCAAGCTCAACTTCTACGTCTTCCTGCCCGCGCTGCTGTTCGTGCTGCTGCTGAAAGAGCCGATCGACCTGCAGAATATGCTGACGGTGGGGGCCTTTTTCACCGTGCACCTGCTGTTGCTCTTTGCGCTGGCCTGGGTCCTGTTTTCGCTTCGCGGGCTGCGGGAGCGCAGGACGGTGATGACGCTGGGGTCGGTGCTAAATAACTGCGGCAACTACGGCATTCCGCTGGTGCTGCTGGCGTTCGGGCCGGGCGTGGTGTGGGCGCTGGTGGTCATCATCATACTCAACGCGCTCTTCACCTTCACCGCCGGCGTCTGGATGCTGGAGCGCCAGGCGCGGTCGACGGGGTCGGCGCTAGCCAACATGGCCAGGTTCCCGGCGGTGTACGCTATTGTGCTGGCACTGGTGATGCGTTGGCAGGGCTGGCGCCTGCCTGATGCCCTTCTGACCTTGCAGGAGGGCGCCCTACGTCCTGGGAGCCTTAATTACCTTGCCGACGGTCTGGTCGGCATTGCCCTGCTCACGCTGGGGGTGCAACTGTCGCGCGCAAAGCTGTCCACCGTCCTGCTGCCGGTGCTGTCGGTCACCGGAATGCGGCTGATCGTTTCCCCGCTGCTGGCGTTGGCGCTGTTGCCCTTCTTCCGCTTCAACGCTGAACTTTCCGCCATGCTCATCGTCGCCGCCGGCTTCCCGGTGGCGGTGAACCTGACGATCCTCGCCGCCGAATACCGCCAGGATGAAGAGATGATCTCACAATCAATCTTTTTCTCCACGCTGTTGAGCGCAGGCACGCTCGCGGTCATTCTCATGCTGGTGCGCTGATTCGGCCGGTGAGATAACGGTCGTATGGCACCAGCGCAAGGTATGGTATGACAGCCAACCAGGGCCAGACATTATACCCGGGTGATGAGGCGAATAGCCTCGCGATACTTCGCAGTATCCAACAAGAAACGCGCCCGGGTAAATGCCCATGATGCCTGCTTCCAGAGTTGGAGCTTCTCCTCATGCAATGCGGGATCGCTCGCCCGTAACGCTTTCAAGTGCCGTTTCGTCTGTTCGAGGAGATCCCAGGCAATACGAGCCAGCGTATCCTTATGCAATGTGTCAAAGCTCTGTATGGCCTGGATCATACTTGGCAGATCATTCTTCTCTAATGCGCCCAGTGCGGCCAGCAGCACGCCCTTGACCAGGTGCGGCTCGGGTTCAGGGATGATCCCGTAACGAGTACGCAGCCACTGTAGATCGTTGTTGTAGGCTTCCCGTGCTTGGATCAGGGCGGCTCGCGCTTCATCCATCGTCTTCATGAGCGATCCCTCCGTTGCCCGGCGCGCTGCAGATAGACGCATACTTTGGTTGTTGAGTTCGGGATCGTGCGGATGCGTACGGTTTGACTGTCATATCCCGGGCGACTGATACGGAGCGTGTACCGCCCCGGCGACAACAGGCGCCGGTAGACGCCATGTTGGCGATCAGTGTATTGCATGGCGCAGTGCGGATCCATGTGATCCACCACATCGACAGCGGCGCGCAGAGGTCGACCGTTCGCATTGCGGACATATACCGTAATCCCCGCGCCACGGACGCGTTGTCCCATCCACAGCAGGGCACGCATGCCTCCTGTGATGAGTTCCTCCAGCGAGGCTGGACTGCTGACAAACAGCATGCGGGATTCGTACGGCACCTGTTCGTAGAAACCTTCGGGTAAGAGGTGAGCCCCGTATGCTTCGCGGTAGAGCCAGGCTTGGGCTGTCTCTCCCACCAGATGTGCTGGTTCGGGCGACAGATGCGGAACTTCTGCCGTATATTCCGGGGCGGATTGCGCCGCAAAAGCCCGGCCAATCTCGTAATGCAGTTCACGGTCAACAGGCTGCTGCCCATCGCCCCAGTTTCCCGGCAATAACGGATAGCCGCAGGGGGCATGGAAATTGATGGAAATCTGCGGCCGGCAAGCCCGCGCCATCCGCATCAACGCTCGTGTTTCAGGCGCTGATCCCGGTCTCTTCCCCGGATAGCTATTGCCGGCCGGGTCGCGGAACTCTCCCGAGTAACACCAATCGGCATTGAAGTTGCGATTGATATCGGTTCCGCGGCTGGCATCCCACGGCCAGGCATGTGTAATGGCTAATGGGTCGAGCGGCGGGGGCAAGCTCCGGCCCGGGTGATTCTTGCGCAGATAGCCGGGGTACCCACGTTCATTCGCCAGTCGTCCAAAAGGATTGTGCATCGGGATGATGCGCACCTGCACATGGCGGAGCAGATCGATGATGTCGGCATCCCCTTCCCGGTAGCGGCGCAACGCCTCGCGGATGAGCCCCATGCATACATCGGACCCTTCCACTTCAGAGGCATGCGCATTGGCGGCATAGAGGATCCCCGGTCGGTCAGGAACATCGGAGGTATCCTCGCCCAGCACCATGCACCAAACGCGCATACCACCACCGGCAGCCGGTCCGGCATCAACCAGACGGCACAGACCCGGATTGGCGGCGGCCAACGCGGATAACTCGGCGAGCATCTCATCGTACCGAAGATAGGCGAATCCGTAGACAGCCGCTGGAAAACTGACCGGACCGGACACATCAGCGAATTCGCGATGCACGGCCGTCACCCGATACTCGTTTATCTGATTCGCCACCACGGATTCGTCACAGAAGTGGCAATCCGGTACCGGCGTGTACGTAAGCCTGGTCGCGATGGGCGTCATGCCCGGCCACCACGTCAGACGGTCGACATGGTATCCTGCCACAGCTTCGGCATTGCGTTTCGGCGGCTGCCAATGCAGCACCGTGCACAGCTGGTGTCCATGGCCGGAAAGTTCGGCGGTGAGCCGTTGAGGTGGCAATAGACAGATCCGTCGATCGGTGCGCGGGGTATCCCCGGCGCACACTATGCCGGCAGATGCGGCCTTTGACCGCCTGGTATTTCGTGTAGACATAATCGATCTTTCGGTCCCACTAATGCGGGGAATCGGCAGGGGGGTGATGCGCGGGGATATTTTTGCAGATGTGCGAGGAAGAATCAAGGGGATGGCAATCCGGTTAGTGATGATATTGATGTCTCTCCGCTGAAGCTGCATAACGGCCTTGCTGCTGTGACAGATTCCTGTAACGTTTTGCCCCGGCTGTGCGTAATACGGTCAAGGAAGGGGCGGAGCAGGGAAGCGAACCCCTCCCCACTTTGAGACATGGAGGCGAATATGAAGACCGCGATGCGCATAGTCTGCGGGGTGGCGCTGTTGTTGGGGGTGGTGCTGTCGCCGATGGACGCCCAGGAACCGAAGCCGGCGGCGAAGCCAATCATTCAGATGGCCATTCTGCTGGATACCAGCAACAGCATGGATGGGTTGATCAACCAGGCGCGGACGCAGTTGTGGAGCGTGGTGAACGAGTTCTCCCGCGCCAAACGCGATGGACAGAGCCCGGAACTGTACATTGCCCTCTACGAATACGGCAACGACGGCCTGCCCGCTGATGGCGGCTACCTGCGGCAGGTGCTGCCGTTGACGACGGACCTGGATGCCGTATCGGAAAAGTTGTTCGCACTCACGACTAATGGCGGCCAGGAGTACTGCGGGCACGTGATCCAGCAGGCGGTGAACGACCTGGTGTGGAACGACACGCCCGATGTGCTGAAGACGATCTTTATCGCCGGCAACGAACCGTTCACCCAGGGCGGCGTCGATTTCAAAGTCTCCTGCAAAGCGGCGATCACCACGGGGATCACCGTCAACACCATCCACTGCGGCTCTGAACAGGAAGGGGCCAATACCGGATGGAAGGAGGGGGCTCTCCTGGGCGAGGGCAACTATATGGCGATCGATGCGGATCACCAGACCGTGGCCATCGACGCCCCACAAGATGCGGAAATCCTCAAATTGAATGCCGCCCTGAACGAGACGTACATTCCCTTTGGCGAGCGCGGGCGCGCCGGACAACTGAATCAGGTCGCGCAGGATGCCAATGCGGCCAACGCCTCGTCCAGCACCGCGACCCAGCGCGCCCAGACCAAGGCCACTGCCAACTATTCCAACGCCTCCTGGGATCTGGTCGATGCGGTGAAGGACGGCGCGGTCAAGCTGGAAGAGTTGAAGGCGGAGGAGTTGCCCGAAGCGATGCGGAAGATGACGCTGGAGGAACGCAAGGCCTTTCTCGCACAGCAGGAGGCCAAGCGCGCGGAACTGCGGAAGTCGATCCTGGCCCTCAGTGACGCGCGGAACAAATTCATCGCCGAGGCCGTCAAAGAAATGGGCGGCGATGCAGCCGATACCCTGGAGACCGCCATCGTGCAGGCCGTGCGCCGGCAAGCGGAAAAACAGCAGTACACCTTTGCCGAATAGCGCGTGCACATGGGGAAGAATGGGGTCGCGTGTCAGACGAGGAGTTGATGGCCCGGGTGGCTGCCGGTGATCTCGCCGCGCTCGGCGCGTTGTTCGAGCGCTACCGGCAGCCGCTCTTCAGATTCCTGTACCGCATCCTGCAGCACACGGCCTGGACGGAGGATTTGCTGCAGGAGGCGTTTTTACGCGTCTACGATCAACGCCGCCGCTACGCCGCGGGCAAGCCCTTCTCCACCTGGCTCTACACCATCGCCCACCACCTGGCCATCGATGCGCTGCGCCGCGAAAAGCGCTGCCTGCCGCATGACGACCTCCACGCTCTCGCCACTCCCACCGAGGACTTCGCACAGACCGCGCTGGCGAGCGCGGTGCGCGCGGCAGTGGCGCGCCTGCCGGAAGATCAACGCGTGGTGGTGATCCTGCGCGAATACGAGGGCTTTTCCTACAAGGAGATTGCGGCAGTGGTGGGCTGCACGGAAGAGGCGGCGCGCGTGCGCGGGCACCGCGCGCGGCAGGCGTTGAAAACGCTGCTGGCCCCCATGGTGCTGGACGAATGCGAACTGCTGTAACGTTTGAGCCCGGTCAACCGTACTATCACCGGGAGGACACGACGATGCGCATATTGTTATTAGAAACTGTCTTAAAAGTCTCTGTCCGGTCTCGCTTGATCTGTTCGCGCCTGTTGGCCTGGGGTCTCCTCACCCTATCGGGCCTGGATAGCACCTCGGAGCCCCCAGACCAACAGCCACGAACATCTGCGGCGCGATCCGCGAACCGATCCTTTCAATACAGTTTCTTAGGCTTGCTGCTGCTCATGGCCGCCGGGCTGGCGCTGGCGGACGGCATGCTGCTGCCGATGCGGCCGGAGATCCCGGCGTTCGGCGTCAGCTATCACCGCGTGGAGGTGAATATCGACCGGCAGATCGCCACCACGGAGGTGGACCAGGCGTTCATCAACCGCAGCGGGCGACAGGCTGAGGGCACCTACATCTTTCCCATTCTCGACGGCATGACGATCTCCAAGTTCTCCATGTACGCGGGGGACGAGGAACTGACGCATCGCATATTAGCAAAAGAAGAAGCCCGGCGCATCTACACCGGCATCGTCAACAAGCGGCAGGACCCGGCGCTGCTGGAATGGCTGGGCTACCGCATGATCCAGGCGCGCGTCTTCCCCATCGAACCCAACCAGGAGAAGCGCATCCGACTCGTCTACCAGGAGGTGCTCGCCGCACAGCACGGCATGGTGAAATACGTCTATCCGCTGAAGACGGAGAAGGTGTCCGCCACCCCGCTGCAGGAGTGCCGGGTGACCATTCGCCTGCGCGCGGCAGCGCCCTTGCGCAATATCTACTCGCCCACGCATGCGGTGACGATCCAGCGGCAGGGCGAGTACCAGGCCACCGTGACCTACCAGGAGAAGCACGTGCTGCCGGATCAGGATCTGGTGCTGTACTACGCGACCAGCCCCGACCCGGTGGGCGTTGACCTGTTGGGCTATCGCGATCCCGGCCAGGGCGACGGCTACTTCCTGTTGCTTGCCTCGCCGCAGGCGGAGGTGAAGGCCGGCGACGCGCAGCCGAAAGACGTGGTCTTCGTGCTGGATACCTCGGGCAGCATGCAGGGGAAAAAGATTGTGCAGGCGAAGGCGGCGCTGCAGTTCTGCCTGAACAGCCTGGACCCCCGCGACCGCTTCACTGTCATCCCCTTCAGCAGCGAGGTGACGCCCTGGCGGCGGGGATTGCAGGCGGCATCGACAGCCAATGTCAGTGCGGCCGCGGAGTATGTGCAGGGACTCAAAGCGACGGGCGGCACGAATATCCACGGGGCGCTGGAGACGGCGCTGCACCAGCTCAATCGTGCCGAAGATGCCGCTACCCGCCCGCCGGTGGTGATCTTCCTCACCGATGGGCTGCCGACCATTGGGGAAACCGATACCGGGCGCATCCTGACCGCGGTGAAGGGGTGGAATACGCGGCAGGGGCGGCTGTTCAATTTCGGCGTGGGCGCGGATTACAACGCGCACTTCCTCGACCGGCTGGGCAATGAGAATTACGGCTACACCGAAAACGTCTTGCCCCAGGAAGATATCGAGGTCAAAGTCTCCGATTTCTACACCAAAGTCTCCACGCCGTTGCTGATGAATCTGGCGCTGGACTGGGGCGCCGCCGAGGTGTACGATGTCTATCCGAAGCAGTTGCCCGATCTCTTCAAAGGATCGCAACTGATCATTGCCGGGCGATATCGCGCGGCGAGCGCGGGAGACAGCACCGTGCGCTTAAGCGGCGATGTCGCCGGCAAGCGGCAGAAGTTCACCTACCGGTTGCACTTCCCGTCCAGCAGCATGGATGCCGAATACCTGCCGCGCCTGTGGGCCACGCGCAAGATCGGCTACCTGGAAGAGCAACTGCGCCTGCACGGCATGCAGCAGGAGGTGCTGGAAGAGTTGATCGCGCTGTCGAAAACCTACGGCGTGCTCAGCCAGTACACCGCGTTCCTGGTGGATCTGGATGTGAACGCGCCGCCCAGTCCCATCGGCGCCGTGACCAATGCGCAGCGCTCGTCCACCGAGCTGGCCTCGGTGTACCGGGAGCACGTCGATGCCTTTAGCAAGAATGAAGTCGGCCTGGATGCCGCGCGGCAGTCGCGCAATACCAAAGTCTCCCTGAACGCCATGCAGGTGAATGGTCCAAACACGCAAACCATGTATAATCCGGCGGGGGAGCGGGTGCAACTGACACAGGTGCGCAATGTGAACCAGCGTTCCTTCGTGCAGGCGGGCGAGCAGTGGGTGGATATGAACTACTCGCCGAAGCAGAAAGTCGTCAAAGTACAGGCCTTCTCCCCCGCCTACTTCCAGTTGGCGAATGCTCACCCGCAGATGGCGCGCATGATGAGCGTGGGGCGCAATGTGACGGTGGCCTTGCACGATACCGCCATCCAGATAGCCGATGATGGACAGGCGGATGCGTTCTCCATAGTGGAGTTGGACGGACTGACCGAGCAGATCAATCGTTCATTCGGGGAAGTGCCCGTGGTGAAGGGATCGGCGTTGCCCACCGTGCCGGATAACCCGGTGCTGGGGGCGGCGCCCTTGCTGCTGGGGGGATTGCTGGCGTTGGTCACCAATCGGCGTTGGCGAAAGCGGGAGCGACCTGATGCACGCATGTGAAGAGTATCTGGCACGCATAGATGCGCTGGTCGATGGCGAACTGGAGCCCGGCAAGGCGGCAGCGGTGCGCACGCACCTGGAAGCCTGCCCGGCGTGCGCGGCAGAATACGCCGCGTTGCAGCGCACGCGCCAGGCGCTGGCAAGCTGG
>JAGUZN010000124.1 GCA_020060775.1 Armatimonadota bacterium | reverse complement strand
GTAGTGGGACCCTGTCGCGCAGACGGCAGCATGCCTCCCGGCATCCTCGCCGCCGCACACCTGCTGGGCATCACCGAGATGTACAAATTGGGTGGAGCGGTCGCGATGGCGGCGCTGGCCTTCGGCACCGAAATGTTTCCGCGTATGGATAAGGTGGTCGGGCCCGCGAATATCTACGGCACGCTGGCGAAAAAGGCCTTGTACGGTGACGTGGGTGTGGATGGCCTGTATGGCCCGAGTGAGGTCGTCATCATCGCTGACGGCTCAGCAGCACCGGACTGGGTGGCCATGGACCTGCTGAGTCAATCGGAACATGGTGAAGATTCGCAAAGCGTGCTCATCACACCCGACGAGGCGTACGCACGGGCCGTCAGCGAGGCAGTCGAGCGCCTGCTTGCCGAGTCGCCGCGCGCCGAATACCTGACGGTTGCCCTCAAATCACGCGGGGCGATCATCATCACGCGCGACCTCGAGGAGGCGGCGGAGATGGCCGACCTGCTCGCGCCCGAGCACCTGGAATTGGCCGTCGCCTACCCGCATAAGCTGCTGCCCGCCATTCACCATGCTGGCTCCATTCTGCTCGGAGCCAACACGCCCGTGCCGGTCGGCGATTATTTCGCCGGTCCCAGCCACGTGCTGCCCACCGGGCGCACGGCGCGCTTCTCCAGCGGGTTGGGCGTCATGGACTTCATCAAACGCTCCAGCCTGATTGAAGTCTCGCCCGGCTGGTTGGCGGCGAATCGTGGCTGCATCACGGCCCTGGCCGATCATGAAGGCCTGGATGCCCATGCCCGGGCCATCCGCGTCCGCACTGAATTCATGGATCTCCGCTAACGAACAATAGAGGTATCTGTCATGCGCAGCGCAACCATCGAACGCGGCACCGCCGAAACCCGCATCAACCTCACCATCGCCCTCGACGGCAGTGGCGAGGCGGACGTGCACACCGGCATCGGCTTCCTCGATCACATGCTCGTGCTCTTCGCCAAGCACAGCGGCTGTGACCTCGCCATCAAGGCCAGCGGCGATACCCATGTGGATGATCACCACCTCACAGAGGATATCGGCATTGTGCTCGGACAGGCCATCAAGCAGGCGCTCGGCGATAAGCGCGGCATTCGCCGTTATGGCGACATCCTGCTGCCCATGGATGAGGCGTTAATGCTCGGGGCAGTAGACTGCAGCGGAAGGCCCTTCTTCGCCTGGGAGGTGGTCCTACCACAGCCCAAGGTGGGCAGTTGGGACAGCGAACTGGCCGAAGACTTCTTCCGCGCACTGGCAATGAACGCCGGCATGACGCTGCATATGCGCCTGCTGGCCGGCACTAATACCCACCACATCGTGGAAGCGGCCTTCAAGGCCTGTGCCCGCGCGTTGCGGCAGGCATTCAGCCCCGACCCGCGCGAGAGCGGCGTGCCCAGCACCAAAGGCATGCTGGAGATGTAAGCGGCGTTCCACAGTACATGTCATGCGCCATGCCTGACCATGCAAGGCATGGCGCACGTCTTGTTGACCGGAACTCAACCGCTTACCCGCGATCACAATCGTTCCTCCGCTTGACAGATGCCCGCAGCTTCTCCACACTAGAGAGAGTACATTGGGTGCATACCGGTCAGGATAGAGATGGCATTATCGCAGGCGAGACGCATAGAAGGCTGGCTGCTGGCAGCGGATGTCGCGCTGCTGGTCGGCTGGTGCATCGTCTCGCACCATTTCCCCATCTCGTTGATGACCACGCTGGGCGTGGTTACTGCGGTCGCCTGGTTCCTCGGCATTGTCACCGTGGGCGGACAGAACACCGTCCTGTTGCATCCGCGGTACCGCATTCTCGTCTCCATGGGCCTCGCGCTGCTTTTCGCGGCGGTAGTCGGCATCTTCTGGGCCGGCTCGGGCCATACCTGGTATATGAAGGGCGGCCTGCACTCGTTGGTGGCGCTGGCCGTGGCCGGCACGGCCGTCCGCTTCCTGCTGGCGGCGTTGCTGTTGCGCCCGGCCATGCAACTTGTGCCCTGCCATGTTCCGCAGCATCTGCAATCTCTGCTCGATGAGATCGCCAACCACCCCGCCGTCTTCCTCGAGTCGCCCTTGCAGCATCCCACGGATGCCCTCCCCGACCGTCGTGCGGGCTACCCGAGTTTTATGGTAGTCACCGATTTGCGTCTGCGCGCGCACGACTTTCAGGACTTCATGCCGCTCTACGCGCAGGTGGAAGTCGTCGACGTCTGTGAACTCTACGAACAACTCCTCGGGAAAGTGCCCGTGGTACGCACGGAGGAGGGGTGGATGCTGCCGCAGGCATTGCGCGTGCCTTCTCCCGTGCGAGAAGTGCTCAAGCGCACCTTTGACACCGTGTTGGTGCTGGCCACCGCGCCGCTAAGTCTGGCTCTGGTGGCGCTGGCCGCGATGGCCATCAAACTCACCTCGCGCGGACCGGTCTTCTACCGACAAACACGCCTGGGGCGTAATGGCACGCCGTTCCAACTCATCAAGCTGCGCACTATGGCGGTCGATGCCGAATCGATCGGTCCGCAGTGGTCCAGCGGGCGCGATCCACGTGTCACGCCGGTAGGGCGTCTGCTGCGCGCGCTGGGTTTCGATGAACTCCCACAACTCTGGAATGTGCTCCAGGGCGAGATGGCCCTGGTTGGGCCGCGGCCCGAGCGGCCGGAGATCATCGCCGGCCTGGAAGCACAGATACCCTTCTACCGGCTGCGGCTGCTGGCAGCGCCGGGATTGACGGGCTGGGCACAGTTGCACCAGGGCGGCGATGTCACGGTCAATGATGTCGCCAATAAACTGCGCTACGACCTGTACTATCTCAAGTATGGCACGTTAGCGCTCGATCTGCGCATCCTGTTGGGCACGCTCCAACTGCTGCTCCACCTCGCCAAGCCTGCCCCGCGAACTACCCCGGATCATCGCGTGCCCACCGCATAAAAAACCCTGTGCGCCACGTTTAGCCGGGCCGTCGGCGGTGAAGAAAAGAAACAGTGCATCGCCCTTCCCAACGGAACTACGCCATGACCGGACGTCCGCCCATTCGCATCGCGCACGTTGTTGAAGCCACCACCGGTGGCGTGGCCCGCCACGTCATCGATCTGGTCACACGCCTGCACCCCGACGAATGCACCAGCCTCCTCTATCTGTCCTTGCAGCGTCACGAAAGCTGGGTTGAACCGTTTCGCGCGCTGGAGGCGCGGGGCATCACCCTCCGTGAAATCCCGATGGCGCACCTGCCCAACCCCGGTGCCGTGCGCGCCATTGCCGGCTGGGCGCAGCGCGACCACATCGATGTCCTCCATGTGCATAGCGCCAAGGCCGGCTACCTCGGGCGCCAGGCAGCAGTAGGCCTGGATATCCCCGTGGTGTATACGCCGCATGCCTTTCCATTCCAGCGCACCACCGACTGGAAACGCCCGCTCTACCGCAGTATCGAACGTAAAATGGCACAGCGCACGGCCAGTATCATCTGCGTCTCCACCGGTGAACGGGATGAGGCGCTGGCAGCCGGGCTGCCGGCAGAGAAACTGGTGGTCATTCCGAATGGTCTCGATACCGCGCAATGGCCGCTGCCCACGCCTGATCTGCGACGGCAGGTACGGGAAGGGTGGGGGATTGCCGAGCACGAGCTAGTGGTCGGCACCATGTGCCGCATGGTGCCGCAAAAAGGTATTGACCTCCTGCTCGAAGCCTGGGTGGATGTCGGACCGGATTTCCCGCACGCACGCCTGGTGCTCTGCGGCGATGGCCCGCAACGCCGGGCACTGCGCCGCTTCGCCTATGCGCTGCGTTTGCCGCGCGTCACCTTTGCGGGGGAGATGGATGATCCACGACCGGCCTACGCGGCCATGGATATCTTCTGCGCTCCCTCGCGTTGGGAAGGTGCCCCCTACGCGGTGATGGAGGCGATGGCCAGCGGTCTTCCGGTAATCGCCTCCGAGGTGCCCGGACACACAGATCTGGTGGTCGATGAAGAGACCGGACGGTTCGTCATCCCGGAATTGCCCGGCCCGCTCGCCGGCGCATTACGCGGCATGTTGGTAGATGACGACCCCTGGAAAGGCTGGGGCGAAAGCGGGCGCTTCCGCGTCCAGCGCCACTTCGCGGTATCAACGATGGTGCGCACCACCGCCGACCTCTATCACACGCTGGTCGCCGACCGTCGCAATCTGGCAGAATTATCGGAAGATGAACCACCTGCCGCCGTGAGTGCTTGAGGCGCCCCGCCGGGAGCGACAGGGCGCCGCGTCTCTACTACCCCGCTTCGGCCAGTTTAATGGCGCGCGTGCACGTTTCGATCTCCTCGATGCCCTCCAGCACGCCGATCTCCAGCCGGTACGTGCGCGTCTCGCCCGGTTGCAACACCACCAGGCGCCCAGCATCGCGCTCGGCCGCGCGACCGCCGACCAGGCAGTTCGCAGGCTCCAGCCCCAGCGCATACGCGCCATAACCCATCATCTTCCACTGCACGAAGTACGGCAGGGTTTTCTGGTGGTATTTCAGGAATACGCCCAAACCGTTATCCAGCGCGGGGTTCACCAGCGCGAGTCGCACATCGCCCGCATTATCCGCATGCATCGTATGGTAAAATACCTGTTCACGGTAGCCCGGCGTGGGCGATTGGAACTCGGCATATCGGCTCATGCCGGGAGCGGCCACCGCATCACGGGGCTCCACATGCTCGCTACTGGTGACGAGTGTCGCGGTGGGGCTGAGTAACGGGAACCCGAAATTGCAGTGATACAGCATCATGTGCGGTGTTGATTCCCCGCCGAGATTCTCCACCACATCCTCAATCATGATGCTGTTGCCGCCTAAACGCGCGGTAATATGGCGTGTCATCCGCAGCCAATAGCCAAAGAGTACCCCTTCCGTCATCGTGCCTTTGATGTGCAGCCAGTGTTCATCGTTATACCATTCCGTCCAAAAGCCGACCTCCTCGGCGGGGAGATTGGAAATGCGGCCGTGCAACCCCAGTTCCTCGCCAGCATCCGTGCTCGGCGCGCCGGCGGCACTCAGCCCGCAG
>JAGUZN010000168.1 GCA_020060775.1 Armatimonadota bacterium | reverse complement strand
GGCCATTTCCCCGTAATACACGGGCGTAATGAGCACGTATCCATCAGCCCCCGCCAGTCCCTGCTGCAGCACGGCAAGGTCATCCTCGATCACGCAGTTGTGCTGTTGATTGCAGCTTCCCCATCCGTTGCCGCACTGGCGGCAGCGCTCCAGGCGCAGGGCGCAGAGGTTCAGGTGCAGTGACTCGGCCTGCACTTCCTGCAGTCCGGCCTGCGCTGCGGCCACGCAGGCGGCGGTGAGGCCATCGCTATTCGGGCTGGCGCTGAGGATGAGAATGCGTGACATCAAGTGTTCTCCTTTGGGGACGGGTACGGGGTTTTATGATCAGCGCTCGTCGATACGGGCCTGCAGCGTTCTGGCGGTTGCCCGGGCGAAGTCATGCATAGCTGTCCATAAGGTGATTTTAGTCGGCGCCGGGGGTTTCGGTACCGTTGTCGCCGCTAAATCGGCGGGCGTGCGACCGGACAGGCTGAGGCAGAACATCAAGGCGAGAAACGCCAAAGGCAGTGTGAACGCGCGCATCTCGGTCTCCATTTGCGATGTGACAATGATTGCAGGTTGAAACGTCCTGCGAACTGCGATGCGGATCATCCGGTTGTTCAGAGATCCGACCTGGTGCCAAATGAGCGATTTGCACACGATCCGGACGCTGCCGGATCGCCATCCGTGGCAACGGGTTATTCCCTGAGTTTTGACGGCTGAAAGGAAATTCCTGTTTTTCAACAGGAATTTTATCTCCGAGGGCGCTATCACGCAGGGAACGAGTGATGGACGGGGTACAAGATACGGGAGAATTCCCAGAGAACAACGGTGTATCACAGTTCGGGGGAGTGCTGAAATGACCTACGTGCAGAGACGTTTTGTCGTGCTGGGTGTGCTGTTGCTGGCGGCGGCCGCGCTGGCTGGCGCGCGCAATGTCATCCTGATGATCGGCGACGGCATGGGACCGGATATGGTGACCGCCACCGGCGCCTACCGCTATGGGCCGGCGTACCATCGCTTCGGCGGCGACAAGCGCCTGGCATTGGAAACACTGGCGCACCATCGCTATGTTACCACCTTTGCTGATGGCGGCAAGTACGATTTTACCTGGTGGAACGGCAACCGGCAGTACCCGATGACGGGCGCCACCGATTCCGCGGCGGCGGGCACGGCACTGGCCTGCGGCATCAAGACGTACAACGCCGCAATCGGGGTGGACATGCAGAAGCGCCCGGTGCGGAATATCGTGGAGATTGCCAGGGACCGCGGGTTAAAGACGGGCATTGTCACCTCGGTGCCGATCAGCCATGCCACCCCCGCCGCCTTTGCCGCGCATAACGCGCATCGCAACAACTACCAGGAGATCACTCACGACATGCTCTTCCGGACACGCCCGGATGTGGTGATGGGCGCGGGCGCTCCCGAGGGCACCGACGCCAAAGCCTTCACCTATATTGCGCAGGATGACTGGCAGGCACTCACCGCACCCACATCTCCATACCGGTTGGTGCGTTCGCGCGATGAGTTTCGCGCGGTGTCGCGTGGGGAGATTACCGGCAAGATCCTCGGCTTGCCGTTCGCGCATCACTGCTTGAAATATCGTTTGGCCGACGGCTCGGGGGCAGATCCGGCCACGCCGACGCTGGCGGAGATGACGCATGCCGCGCTGACCGCCCTGCGCCACCCCCAGGGGTTTTTCCTGATGGTGGAAGGCGGGGCGATCGACTGGTGCAATCATGCGAATGATCTGAACGGCGCAGTTGGCGAGACGCTGGATTTCGATGACGCGGTGCAGGTGGTGCTCAAGTGGATTGCCGCGCATGGCGGGTGGGCGGAGAACCTGCTGCTGGTGACCGCCGACCATGAGACGGGCTATCTGCACAGCGTGCAGCCGACGGCGGCGGGCACGCTGCCGAAGGTCTCCTGGGGCACCGACGGCAAGTGGCCCAATCACACCAACCGGCTGGTGGACGTGTACTACCAGGGGGCGGGGAGCGTGGCGCTCACTGCCGCGACCCGCACGGCGAGCGACTTCGAGCACGGCGCGATTGCCTACGTTGACAACACCGATCTCTTCCGCGCCATGGATGCCGCGCTGCGCGCCGCCACCGTCAAACCGCAGCCCGCACTGATTGGGCGGTGAGGGCAAGGTCGGTTAGCCGTTCAGCAGATCGCTGATTGCAGCCGAAAGGGGAATCTTTTTGCAGGAGCGCGAGCTTCTCCTGGCGAAGCTGTGGAAGGCATTTTTCTTGCATGTGAGGAACCACCATGACCCCCAAACCGATTTCCGTGCAATTGTATACCCTGCGCGAGGCGATGCAGGAGGATGTGCCCGGCGTGCTGCAGCGGCTGGCGCAGGTCGGCTATGCCGGGGTGGAACCGGCTGGATTGTACGGCATGACGCCGTCTGACTTCCGCACGCTGGTGGAGGACCTGGGCATGACCGTTTCCTCCGCACACGGCATCGATCCGATCAACATGTCCGCGCAGCAGGCAATCGACATGGGCAGAGCATTGGGATTGGATATCCTGTGCGCCGGGTTCGGGCCGGAGGCCTTTGCCACGCTGGACAGCATCAAGGCCACCGCCGAGCAGGTGAATACCGCCATTGCCCAACTGGCGCCAGCCGGTATGGGCCTGATGCTGCACAATCACCACTGGGAATTCAGCATGGTGGAGGGCCGGTTGGCTTACGATTGGTTCGTGGAGCTGTGCCCGCGCGTGCTGCTGGAGATCGATACGTACTGGGCGGCGCATTTCGGGGCGAACGATCCTGCCGCGCAGGTGGCGAAGTTCAAGGCGCGCACGCCATACCTGCACATCAAGGATGGCCCGCTGGTGCAGGGGGAACCGATGACAGCCGTCGGGCAGGGCAAGATGGATATCCCGGGGGTGATCGCCGCCGCCGACCCGCAGGTGCTGCGCTGGCTGGTGGTAGAGCTTGATAGCTGCGCCACCGATATGTTCACCGCCGTCGAGGAGAGCTATCGCTACCTGGTGGGCAAGGGATTATCCGTTGGCACACGCTGATGTGGAGAAAACACACCGATGACGACCTCCCGCTTTGATCAGGCTGCCGCGAGCTGGGACGAGCAGCCGGCGCGCGTGGCGCTGGCGAAGAAGATTGCCGGAGCGATACTCGACCAGGTTCCGGTGCAGCCGTCGATGACGGCGCTGGATTTTGGCTGCGGCACCGGGCTGGTGACGCTGGCGCTGCAGCCGGCCTTCCGGCGGATCATCGGCGTGGACAGTTCCGCGGGCATGCTGGCGAAGCTGCGCGAGAAGATTGCAGCGATGGGCGTGCAGAACGTCGAGGCGCGGCAGCTTGACCTCACCACCGATGCTCCGCCGGCGGATTTACGCGTCGATGTGATCGTCAGTGCGATGGCATTGCACCATATCGCCGATATCCCGCAATTGCTGAGCGCCTTCCGCACTCTGCTGAACCCGGGAGGCTACCTGGCGCTGGCCGATCTGGATACTGAGGACGGTTCATTTCACTCCGACAGCGCCGAGGTGTATCACACGGGCATTGACCGCACCGGGCTGCAGGAACAGTTGGCGGCACTGGGGTTCACCGATTTGCAGGCGACGACGGCGCATGTGGTGGAGCGCCCGGACAGCTCGGGCACGCTACGGCGTTACCCCATCTTTCTCGTCAGCGGTCGGCTGGAAGCCTAAGAAGCTGTGTTCAAATTCTCTGTCCGGTCTCGCTTGATCTTTTCGCGGCTGTCCCTGCCGGGCCTCCTCGCCCTATCGGCCCTGGATAGTACCTCGTCGTCCCGGCAG
>JAGUZN010000235.1 GCA_020060775.1 Armatimonadota bacterium | reverse complement strand
GGATCGCTGATGCCGGCGAGTCGATAGTGCAGGCCTTTGCCGTAGAACTCGACTTTGAGTCGTTTCCCACCGAGCGTGATCCTGCCGGCCTCTGCTCCGCGGCCTAACCAGAGCAAGCTGTCCAACTGGCGCGCCATCGGCATACTGCCGGCGCGCGCTGCCAGTTCTTGCGGGATAGCACTGTCGTCGGCGGATAACGCCTGGAGGATGGACGGGAGCCGGCGTGCGAGGGCCTCCAGTTCTGTGGCCCGCGCGCCCAGCAGTCCGCGGCGGGCATACGCCTTGGCCTGCTCCAGGTTGGTACTCAGGCGATGCGTCAGGGCGGTGAGCTCATCCATCTCGTCCAGCGCGGCATCATCCATGGTGGCGGTCGCTGATGCGGAAAAGCCGAAATGCACGCCGGGCATATCCTGCGCCGGGGTGAAGATCCACGAATACTGCGTCCATTCCGCCGTGAGCGTCACCGGGGCGCCTTTCGCCGGAGTCAATCGGGCCGCGACTCTCCCATCCGGTGCGGTGGCCCTGGCCAGCGGCGTGAGCACCCCTTCGCCTTTCGCCCAGACGCTGAGGCAGTACGATTTCCCCTGTCGGAGCGTCAGCGCGTTCAATTGCCCAAATGGCCCGAGGTACGCCACGCAATACACCGCGCCGCCCTTGCCGATGCTCAACGAGGCCAAGCCGCTTTTCGGCGCTTTCGTGTCGACGCGAAACGTTCCCGGCGTGGCGGCTTCGGGAGTCCACATATGCAGGATATCGAACGATTCGCCCCCGAAGTCCCATCCGGCGTTGCGCCAGGATTGTACCGCGTCATTCATGTGTTGGTAGATTGCGGGGATGCGTTCCCTGATCTCAAACCCACGGTCTTTGATGAGCTGTTCCGCATGACTGCTTCCGGCACAGTAGAGGAGGATAAGCCACAGGGTCACCAAAATGGCACTCGAGTACTTCATATCGATCTCCTGGAAGTCGAAGATTTCACTGTATCCTTCGCATACGTATGCGAGAGGTCGTAAGTGTAGCAACCAGCCAGGCGCATGTCAACTACGTGTTGATGCGGTTGGTTGCCTCACATCCAATACATACTATAACGTCCATCCTCGGAAAGCGGAATGGAGGATACCGGCAGTTCTTTGTCGTATACGTGCAATACCGGCTCGAGATGGCGCCGCCTTTGTAATTATTGCGCATTGCGGAGAAATTTGTGGAGTACATCAATGCCGACCATCGCCATGGCCAATGCATATCAATTTACTGCGAAGCAACGGACACGCTTTCAACGGGTTGAGAGCGTCATGTTGCTCTGGTGCAAGGCGGGCGCCGGGCAGGTCACGGCGAATGGTCAAGCGTATGTACTGCACCCGGGGCAATTTCTCTTGCTGCCCTGGAATCATGCGATCGCGTATTACCCTGATGCCACGTCGCCGTTTCTGGTGGCGGGCGTACATCTCATCCCGGATTATCCACCCGGGCTGCCACCGCCGTCGGGGGTGACGCATGTGATACAGGAGAGGGAGGGGGGAGCGACATCGCCGTGCGGTGCCGGATCGCCGCCGCTCTGTACCTCCGTGATCCCGGGGGCTTTCACTCGATTTCGAGCGCTGGAGCACTGCGCTGAATATATCGTGGCCTGGGCGCAGCGCGGACGTCGTCCGGCCTGGATGGCGCGACATCTGGCGGAGGTGTTAGTGGAGGAATTGCATCTGGTCATCGGGGCGTCCGATCACGCTTTCCCGCCGCAGTTGCACACGTTGTTATCGTACCTGCACGATCATCTCGCAGAACGCATATCTTTGCCTGAGTTGGCCACTCATATTGGATGCAACCCCTCGACGGTCACCCGGCTGTTCGCGCGCTATCTCCAGCGCACACCCATGCAGTGGCTGCTGGACGCGCGCATGGACCGTGCCGCGCATCTGCTGGTGACCACGGCGTTGCCGGTGGGCGAGATTGGCCGACAGGTGGGCATCGACGACCCCTACTATTTTTCCAAGCGGTTTCGGCAATACTATGGGGTCGCACCGACGGTGTATCGACGCCAATCCTCGTTGCTGGTCCGATAGCGGCCATGTTACAGGCGGAGAATTCCCTGTAACCGGCAATAAGTACAAAGGATACGCCAGTAACCGTCGTGATTGCACGTATACGACAAAGAACTGCCGGTATCCTCCATTCCGCTGTCCGGTGACGCGCGGTATGGTAGGTACCGGTGCAGGCTCACGGTACGTGATGCACCGCACGCGACACCTGAACACAGAGGACCACATGTCAGGCATACGACCAACCGGCTTACTATGCGATGACCGGAAGAACCCCCTGGGGGTCGATGTACCGCACCCGAGTTTTTGTTTTCACTGGGAACAGGTGCAGGCTTCCGTGCCGCCGGAGATGCCAGAGTACTTTCGCATACGGGTTGCCGCCAGTAAAGCTGCATTCCACAGCCATGCGCACGACCTGTGGAACAGCGGATGGATTTCCAGTGCGGAATTACTCAGGGCGAAGTACAACGGCACGCAGCTGCGGAGTCGGGAACGCTATTTTTGGCAGGTGGAGACGCGCCTGCGCAACGGGGAAGCGGGCCTGGCAAGCACAGTCGCCTGGTTTGAAATGGGATTGCTGGACCCGCAGGATTGGACAGCGGCATGGATTATGGGGATCGAGGAGACGTTTCCCTCAGCGCCTGACGATCTGGCTTGCGGTTATCGGCATTATGCGGATTGGGAAATAGATTGGGTCAACGAGGAGACCAGCGACTATGCCGGCGAGTCGCCATTATTCCGCCGGGAGTTCGTCATCACGAAACCTGTGCGGAAGGCACGCTTGTATTACTGTGGCCTTGGTTGGTCGGAAGCCTATCTGAACGCTCGGAAAGTCAGCGAGGACGTTCACTCACCGGCGTTTACCGATTACGATGACCGGGATCCTGCATTGATCGTCGGGCATTCCCATAGTCCCCATCGCGATTACCGGGGGCGGCGGCACCGTGTGCTATATCGCGTCTATGACGTGACGGCCATGCTGACGGAGGGCAAGAACGCGCTGGGGTTATGGCTGGGCAACGGCTACTTTAACGATCCGTTGCAGCGTAAAGGCGCGAAGCCTCGCGCGATCTGCCAGTTGGAGATTACCTATCGCGACGGCAGCAAGGAGACGTTCGCCAGCAACAGCACAGATTGGACAACCAGCCCGAGCCCTATCGTGTACAACGAGATGGTGTTGGGCGAGGTGTACGATGCGCGGAGAGAGACCGACGGGTGGAATGCGCCTAATTTCGATGCGTCGTCCTGGGAGCAAGCCTACCCGGCTACCGCACCCAGCAAAGCGGTGTTACGGGTGCAGACCTGTCCCTCGGACCGCGTAATAAGAATCTACGATCCCGAACTGATCGCCGCATATCGGGACAGCGTACGGCTCTATGACCTTGGCGATCAGATCGCCGGGTGGGTGAAGATCGCTGTGCGGGGGAGCAAGGGTGAGCGGGTCGATATCCGTTTTGCCCAGAACTATCTATGCGGCGCATTACACCCGTTTCTGGGGAAGGTCTCCAAGCTCACCTATATCCTGCGGGGAGAGGGAGTTGAGGTCTACTGTCCACGTTTTATGTGGGCAGGATTTCGCTATATCGAAGTCACGACCAATGCCGAGATCGTTCACCTTGAAGGCCAGCGGGTCGCGACCGATGTACCGCATACCGGGCGTTTCCGATGCAGCGATCGGCTCTGGAACACGCTGTATACGGCGGCGATCAACACGGTCAGTAACCATTTCCAGGCCGGCCTGGCCATCGATGATTGCCATCTCGAACGGCGATGTTATACCGGCACGGTCGTCATGAACTCGTACTGGGCGAGCATCTGTTTTGATCCGGCGACGATTTATCGAAAGTGGTTGGTCGATCTGGCGGATGCCCAGCATCTTGAACTGGGGTGCTTCCCGGACACCGTACCCTATCAATGCGGGGCCGGGAATTTGTATCAGGGCATCCCGATCATCGATCTGCCGTATGAGCTTTACCTTCACACGGGAGACACCGATATCCTCGCGGCCAATCTGGAGGCGATGGAACGCTGGCTGCAGTTCCTGGATACGTGTACGGATGGCGGTTTCGTGATCCAGCGCATTTATGATGGGGTGCCGTTTATTGGAGACTGGCTCTGGCCGGGTCTGGAAGCGGCAAAGCCCGGTGCAATCTCGGCAATCGAATACGATGGGTTTGACAAGCGTTATGTGAACTCATGCCTGTATGCGCACGCGGTGGGGCGCATGATCGAGATTTTACAGATCCTGGGAAAAGATGCTACGCCATATGTCGCACTGAAAGCAAACATCAGCAGGGCGATCCTGAGTAGGTGGTATCATCCGGACAGCCATACGTTTGCCGAGGGACGTCATGGCGCCGAGGCGCTGGCACTATGGGCGGATATCGTACCGCCGGAGGAACGACAGGCGGTTGCCGATGCGATGGCCCGGCACATCGTTGAGCGATGTCAGGGGCATCTGGACACCGGGTGCTATGCGACGCCGCGTTTGCTCGCCATGCTCACGCGCTACCACCACGCAGATGTTGCGGCGGGCATTATGCGGCAGACTACTTATCCCTCGCACGGGTTCATGCTGCGCAACGGCCATCCGACCATCTGGGAGTATTTTGAGGGCGTGCGCAATAATAACCAACCCATCTTCGCAACCTTCGTCGAGTGGATGCTGACCGATGTGCTGGGGATCAGCCCGGATCCATGTCACCCGGGGTATCGCAACATCATCCTGCATCCCAAGCTGTTACAGGAACTACGCTGGGTTGAAGGCTATATCCACACACCGATGGGGAAGGCCGGCGCACGTTGGGAGCGCACAGCGGAGCACACCCTCCTGAAGGCGCTTATTCCGCTGGGAAGCACCGGACAGGTGCGGGTACCAGCAGCGATGGCAGACATATCCGTGGATGGAAGCACCGTTCGCGCTTTCGAAACAGCGCATGAACGTTGGGTTACGATCGACAGCGGCGAGCACACGGTGATTTTCAAATAGTGCATATATATTGAGAGCGAGAGGCACCGTGAGTTACACCTCCAGTCTTTGTTCATGGTGATCAGTACACGAACGATATCCGCCTGAACGTTGCGGAACGTATGCCGATGCCCAATATCACACATACGTTTATACCGCACCACGCGGGTGCAAACTGTCGCCAGCGCCCAGACCAGGTGCACGGCCGTCCCGTCCAGCAGGGGCACGCATGCCACCGCCAGTTGCACTGACGGCGGTACGCGTTCAGCGCGGGTGCGGTATCGCGCCGTCGCCGGTCGAGGGGAAGAGCGGTTTATCGTGGTCCTTTCTGTCAGGAACTTCTCCAACCGCGACCGACGCGCGGTCACCATCCGAGCCGCAGAGCGACCGGGTTGTTTGTACTAAAGTGATGTTGAATGCCAGTGGGGAGGCAGCATAGGGGGTGGGGTAAATCTCGGGTTCTCCCCTTTCCTTTGTGGCACCGGGTGGCCAGCGAAGTTTGGCGATTGTGGTGCGTCCTACCGACAAGGGATATCGTGCGAACCCTGCTGCCGGCTGTTTGTTCGGCATACACGGAGGTACTGTCGATGTCGTGCGGCGCCGGGAAGCCGAGAGTGCCCCGGAGCATGCCACGATGGTTGCGCCAGACGAGGAACTCGCGCGCCTCATGTATACCATCCTGCCGGTCAGCCAGACTACGTTAGGTGGGTCAAGAGAGGACTCGGATGAAGTAGTCGTGCTGGAGTTCGTCGAGGCCGACATGATGAGGCTGCACAGTACGGTAGACTCGTCTACCTGTTGATGCGGCGATTGCACGCGCATTGGGATGACGAGCGTGGCCTGTACGCTGACTGCTGGGTCAACGGCTGCCCAGGTCCGGCGGCCAGCCTTCACGTGAATCTGCTAGCGGTACACACCGGCATCGTGGGCGACCCGGCAGCACTATTAGCGCGGACCTTGAACTCACGGGATGTGCTGCAGGTCTGTGGGCCATTTTTTCGGGCGCAGCTGTTCGAGGTGCTGCATCGACTGGGGCACATCGAGGCGATTCTGGTCGAGATCCGGTCGCTCTGGGACAGCTACCTCGAGGCAGGCTTGACCACACTGCCCGAGTACATCCCTTCCCACCAATTCATGCAAATCGGCAAACTGCCAGGCGCAGCCAGTTCGCACGCCCCATGATCACTCCCCGTTCCCCTTTGCGCACGCCACGCACTAAAGGCGAGACCCCAGGTAAGGCTAGCTACGCGGATGGCGGTCAGGGAGCCGTGCTGTGAAGGTGTACTGGCCGCCAGGCACCTCAAAGAGCGTTTCGCCCGTTGGCTCCACGGCGCCGAGCACCGACACGCCATCGACAGGCGACTGCATTTGCGCATCCTCGCCCGGGACATATACCAGCGCCTGGGTGTTGGCCGGAACACTCACCTCAAGCAACAGATGATGGCCCTCGCACTGCCAGCAGCTGCGGATCGGCCCGCGCACGGACCGGTACTCCGCTTCGACCCAGGTGAGCGTTGGTGCGAGCTGCGGACGGATGATGAAGCGTTGGAAACCGGGATGTGCCGGATCGGGGCAGATGCCGCCGAGCGCCTGGTAGAACCAGAAGCCGACTGTGGAGAGACCGATATTCGGGATCATGCCACCCGAGAAGAACTCCGGCAAGATCGTCAGACGCTCTGGAGTCTGCGGGTGGTTCAACATGGTGCAGAGGCTCGGCGGGGTGGCGTTGACGAGGATACAGCGGCCTACATCAGGCCGGTTCAGCCGGATCAGCGCTTTCAGTAGAGCTTCGGTGCCGCCATATCCCGTATCCACATGTCCTAAGCGGGTATCCATGATATCACGGAGGAGTTGATCGGCGACCTTCGCCTGGAGTTCTGCCGGAGCGATTTCCTGCACTACCGCGTGGGCATGACATCCCTGGTCAATGCCGTCATAGCGCCCGGTCTCACGATCCAGGAATTCGGGACGGTTGCATTTATCCACGAGCCGCGCCTGCACATTATGGTAGCGTTCGGCATCTTCCGTCTCCCCAAGAACGTGAGCGATCGACTCCAGGGTGCGGAAGTAGCCGGCCATGACCATCGTTTCATACAGATCCCCGGTGTGGGGATCATACCACCGCGCTGTGGGTCGGCCATGGTCCCCATACAGGAATTCCCCATATCCCCATTGCGGCGGTTGCCAGGTGCGCGCCGTCAAGTCGTGCACGGGCAGGATCACCTCGGTATAGCGGCGGATGGCATCGTAATTCCTCCGCAGAATGTCTCGGTCGCCATAGTAGAGATAGGCCAGCCATGGCAACTGTACCATTGCCTCCTTGAGACGCGTATTGTCGAGGCTGATTGGCGCGCCGAACATCGCACACCAGCCATCCGGCCGCTGCTGGTCTCGAATATCTGTCGTCAGTTTGCCGCAAAGCGCTCCAAAGTCCCAAGCATAGAGTGCCGCCTCTGAGGGAAGGAAGGTGCCGAAGCGCCCCTGCCAGGAATCCATCAGCATGCCATTGAGCAGCAGCGCCTCCGTCGTGCGCTTGACCACAGTAGCGATCTCGGTGAGCTCCGGGTCAGAGCAGGCAAAGTGCCCGGACGACGCGACATCATTACTGATATCCAAACCGCGAATGCTGATGATTTCGGGCTCTGGCCCTTCGCCGAAGAACAGCACCGGTACATAACGCACCACACGGTGGGCAAAATGCAGCCGCACGGTCTCACCCAGCTGGCCGCGCAGCCGGTGGCAATCAAGCCCGAACAGACACACCCAGTCGCCGCATTGACCTGTCACCTGCAACTCGACCCAACCGGAGATGTGCCGGCCGAGATCATACACCCACCCACCGAGGCAGCGATCACCGCACATCGAGAGGTTGGCCGCATACACGCGTTGTAAATCGGTGTAGTATCCCGGGCCGGGGCTGAGGGTTGTACCACAGTTATACGCACCATACTGGTTAATCAAGGCGAGTAACACGTCGTGCGGCTGTCCTGGGGCGACGCGCTGCTGACCTACCGGCGTGGTTATCCGGCGAATGCGGTTGGGCTCGTTCATGCGGGCGCTAAGATGAGCAGTGGGTTGATCGGTGATCTCGGCATGACTCCAGGCGCTGTCGTCAAAATCCGGTCGGTCCCAATCCGGAGTCTCATCCGTGCCGTCGTAGATCTCCCCCGAGCACCCCCAACAGTACCACCAATGACTCCGTACCGGGGTGAGCGGACTGGGGTGAGTCCTCCAGAACTGGTCCGAGCCGATCGTCTCTTGTGAGCCATCGGTGTAGTGCACGTGTAACGCGGCTCGCAGGACATGCGGACGATGAGGAAAACGATGCATATCTGCAGGGAAATCCATTTTCGACCAGATGACCGGGTCACCGAAATACCCCGGCGCGAGCCAGACGCCGATGACGTTTTCACCTGCCTGCAGCAGATCGGTCACATCGAAGGTATCGTAGAGCATCCGCTTGGCCAAATAGCTCACGGTGGGCCCGAGCACCTGATCACTCACGGGCTGCCCGTTGAGGGTGGCTTCATAGACGCCTTGACCGCAGAGATACAAGCGCGCTGACGCCACGGGTCTGGTGAGGAAAAACACACGACGCAACCGGGGTGACGCGTCGGAATACGCGCCGGTGATCCAGTATGCCGGTTGCCAATCCTCTGGCGTCAGCAGTCCCATCTCGAACCAAGCCACGTCGGAGAGGCCAGCGTCGCGACCCTCCTGGTCCCACACCTGCACTTGCCACCAGCAACGCTGGCCGCTGGTCAGCGACACGCCGGCATACGGGATGTGGATGGTCTCCGAGGACTCGACCCTACCGCTGTCCCAAAGGTTTGGCCTCCCCTCGGCCAGGGCTGCTGCGGATGAGGCCGCCGTGATGCGGTAAGCGCTCTGCGATTGCCCTGGTAGGTCACTGACCAACCGCCAACTCATCCTGGGATACGGGGTATCGATGCCAAGCGGGTTGTGCAAATATTCACACCGGAGATCAACCGGAAGTAAACCAGGAGCGGTCATCTCCTGATCTTGCATGCTCACGCCCCCTCCACCACTGCGCGCGTTAATGTGCAGTCCGTATAGTATACCGCAATCGGCTGGCAGCGGTGAAGGGCGCCTGGCCTGGCCATGGTGGTACGATCATCGCATCGCTCCCCGCCACAACACGGGTCACGCAATCAGGATCACTTGGCGACGCCTATCACGGGAGGGTGCGCGTGGTCTGGTGTGAGCGTCAGCCCTTCATCCCGGGGCACCTCGTACGTGACGACTGCGCCAGTCCACGGGGATTGCAGACGGAGCGTCCCCGCGCAATTGGGCCCCCGACGGATGACCAGGTGCTCGACCCGGCCATCGCGACATGACGCGGAGACACGCCAGTCTCCCTCGGCGACGAAGTCGGAAAATGCGGCAGGGCGCTCCAGCGGCCATCCGGGGAACACCCGGATGATGCCGTGATGGCTCTGGAGTAGACACTCGGTGATCAGCGTGAGGTAGTCACCACTGGCCTCAATCCAGGGCGCGACCAGCCGTTTCGCGTCAGGATCAGGCGTCGCGCCGCCATCATGGCCGCACCAGGGCTCGAATACCGGCATCGCCTGACCGCAGTCGAGCAGCAGATCATCCGGAATGGTGGCCAGATTCGCCTCACTGCTTGCGGGATCAACGATGACACAGGCATCGTGACTGAGCAGGCCGTTCGGCTTGACATACGTGCGCAGAAACATCGGCAGATAGTGCGACCAGAACTCGTGCACGCGACCGAGGCGCAACGCGGTCATTGCGCGGAAGAAGCACTGCCAGACGCATTTATAGTGGTAGCCGGTCTCGTCAGCGTAGGAGATCTCCGCGGTCTTGTCCACGACAGACTCCAACGTGCGCGCGTAGAGGGCCAGAATCGATGGCTCCGCGGCGGCATCGATCTCACCACAGGGGTATACCGGGTGCAGGCATCCGGCCTGGCCGACATGATGGTCAGCAGGAATGCCGGTGCCGTCTACCACCACCTCGCGACCGGCGCGATCCCAGCCACGCGGATATGCCGGTAACTGCTGCATGAACTCGCGCCACCCTGCGGCCAGTTCGTGGTCGACTTGCAGGAGGTTCGCCGCCTCGATCGCGGTCTGCAGGCACACCTTGAGCATGCTGATCACCTGAACGGGATCGCCGGTCTCCATGATATTCAGTTCACAGGCATGGGCGGGATAGAGGTGGTAGCATCCATCCGTGCCCTTGGCCATCATGTACTGATAGAATGCCAGCACCTCTTTCAGAAATGGATAAATCTTCGTGGCCAGCCTGTGGCGATCACGGGTATACCGCCAACACAGGCAATGCATCAGCGCGACATATGAGCCCCCGAAGAAGTATCGGTAGGTTCCCACCCCACCCATGAGGGACCGGCCACGGGCGTTGAAGCACATGTCGAAGTGCGCACCCGGCGCTCCCCAAATCTCGCGGGCCAGCCGGCGTGCTTCCGGGAGAAACGTCTGGTACGTATCCAGGTACGCATCAAACAGCTCACTGTGGTTCAGCGCATGCACCGCAAAGAAGGGACACTGCACATTCAGGTTATGATGCAGGTCGCCGGCAACCGGCGTGTACTGCAACGGCCCCACATTAGGGCCATAACAGAGCCCGAGCAGACCGGGCAATGGCGCTTTTCGGTAGGCGCAGCCCAGCGCATAGAGCGACCGGTAGAAGAGCGCCTCGAGCTCGCGATCATCGAGCGATACGCGACTGCGCGCCCAAAACCCTTGCCACCAGGTGCGATGTGTGGCCTGGAGGGCGTCCTGATCCCCGGTACAGACGCGCGCAAGCTGCTCGCGCACGGCTGCCACTGGATCATCCGCATCACGATCACTGGCGACCGCAAGGTACAGGTCAAAGTCGCCCTCTACCGTGATGAGGCCAAAACGGCCGCGCACCGTGGTCTGAACCGTACCGATCTCCGGTGGGTGATACTGCGGCCGGATCTGTTGAAGCACGCCATCGCGGTACGCTGTGCTCTGACGGGGAATCACCGCCACCCCTGCCGCATATCGTCCAGTCTCCGGCAGCCGCATCTCTAGAAAGAGGCGACCATCCTCCGCCCACAGTCGGGGGTCCGGCAATTCGATATCTTCCGGCCGCGAAAAGAACAGACGGGTCGCCGGAACTACAATGGGCGACACCTCACGCACGCGGATCACCAGGAGATCGTCATGGGCATGGACATAGGACTCCACACGGGGGTGGCACAGGTGCTTCTCAAGGGCAACATACAGCGTCGCCTCGGCGAGAGCCAGGCGGCTGTGGATTGCTGGCCGCGCGGTACGCACGCCGGAGCCCGTCGCCATGCCGAGATCCATGGTGAGCCGACAACACGTCTTGGGCCCAATACCCTCGGGGGGCTGCGCTCCCCGCTCAGCTCGTTCGAAATCCGCAGGCGTGGCGCCCGCACGCACCAGGTCATCCGCCGCATCACGGGGGATCACGCGCTGCACCCCGTGAACCCGTCCGTCGATGACATCGGTTTTATTAATCAGCCACTCAAGTCCCTCCGGCGCATAGAACACCGCGCCGAGACTGCCGTTACCGAGCACCAGACCATCCTGCCACCAGAGCGGAGGACTGTCGTAGATCAGATCATGCTGGCTGAGCCTCTCGTGCCCATCGTACTCGTTCAACGTAACATCATCCTTTCCTGGCGCAGTGGGGTCGACCACCTCACGGGTTAACATAGCGGCATCACCCGCACATCACGCACGGTCAGCGCCCCGTTTTCGACGAAGAACCCGATGCGTCCCAGTGAAAGATCATCGTAGGCACGCGTGGCCAAACTGAACTTGTCATCAACGAAGATCTCCACCGTCGTGCCCTCCACGATGATCTGCACCTTGACCGCGCGTTCAGTCGTGAGGTCCGCCCAGGTCGACGTGATTCGCTCTGCATTCGCCCCGCGGTACTTGTGGCTGAACAGCACATCACCGCTGACGAAGTCCAGTGTCACCTGGTAGGGCAGGCGGTTCTGGAAATAATCGCCATCATTAACATACACCCCCGCGAGGCGGGTCTGCGGAGTGACCGCCAACGTGGCCTCGAGATAGAACGCCGGATATCGCCCCGGGAGCAGCACTTTGGCAAAGAGTCCCGGGTCCGCCGACATGCCCCCCGGGGTGAGGTGCCAGCTGCCGGCCTGCACCTCCACCTCAGCGAGATTCACGGCGTCGGCGGCACGGAAATACTGTTCGTAGACCGCCGGGAGTTTTGTGTACAACGCGCCGTCTGGCCCCTGCACAAGCTCACGCGGGATGGTCATGCACCCCCCTCCGCGCCAGGCGCCGGCGTCGGTCTCCCCGGCGCGCGAACACAGATCGCCCAGCAGATACCGCTTGTGTCCATCCCAGAGTGTTTTACTGGCATACACCGATCGCCCATCGAACGTATGAGGCTGCACCTGCCGCCAGGGACCGGCAGGCGATGGGCCGATACAGTAGCGGGTCAACTCGTACGAGTAGAGGAGGTACCAGTAATCGCCCATGCAAAACAGATCGGTGCATTCGGGCGGATAGGTGTTTCCCGGTGCGTAAATCGGATCGCAAATGTCCCAATGCCGGAGGTCGTGCGATTTGGCGAGGGCGACACATCCCCCAAAGCCATCCGGCTGATCGTACAGCCGCGCGGTAATGGTCATCCAGTAACACTGCTCGGCGTCATGGTAGAACACGAACGGGTCCCGCCAGTCGCCCCAGGCATATTTGCCGAGATCACGGAGCACGACCGGGTTATCCTGGTATTTCTCCCAGTGCTCCGCGTCGACCGATGTCGCCAGGCAGATCGTGGTCGGGTGGGTCTGTCGATGCTGGTCGCGCTCCTGCGCATGGGCTTCCGCGCACACACGCTCACCGGTATAAAACATCCAGTACTGCTCCTGCGCAAAGAGCACCGAGCCGGTGAGGCATCGTTGCTGATCAGGGCCGCTGGTGCCGCGGGTGATGGCCAGCGGTCGTTCTTCCCAGTGAAACAGGTCGGTGGACACGGCGTGCCCCCACTCCTCGTACTGGTCATCGTGAATGGTCAGAAAGAACGCGTGATACATGCCGTGGTGGAAGAAAGGAATCACATCCCCCACTCGTCCACTGTTCGGTTGAAAGTGCAACATGATATTCCTCTATTACTGTGCAACGCACGTATCACAGACATCCACGATCGGCGCCGCCTGATCGGTGCGCGTAGCGTCCAGACGCCGAATGCGCGCGTAGAACCCCCAGCCGGCGCCGCCGCGGCGCTCAAACGCCACGGTCAGCGTATGGCGCCCCCGGGTGAGCGTCATGGGCATCTGCACCTTGTCGGGCAGCGCCGGGTTGATGACGTCATGCGCCTCGCCCACCGGCTGGCCATCGAGCCATACCGTGCACGGTCCATCCGGGCCCAGCAACAACAGCGTCTGCATGTCGCACGGCACTTCGATCTCGCCCTCGGCGAACACCATGCCGCTGTTCTGCCCGTACAACGAGTAGAAATCAACGAAGTCGCCCGCAAAGGTCATCGGTGTCCATGCAATCGTCGGCGGGGCCGCACCGGGCAGACCGGCTTCGATCAGATTGCTGACCCGCCAGGTCCGCTTGAACGCTGACACCGGCTCGGGCGCGATCTCCAGGGAGGGGGCAGCTTCAGGAGGCAACACGCTTTCGAATGCGTATGTACCCGAGCCAAGCTGAAAGACCGCCGCATCCAGCTCTCTCCGCACGAGACGGCAACTCTCTCCTTCCGGCGCGCGCAGCGGTTGCGCCGGGTCCGCGGGCACATGGACGATCGCCGCGACATTGGCGGGAATCATCACAGTGAGCGTCAACCGCTCCCCCGTCAGCGTCCAATGGCTGGTGACCGTGCCGCGGATGGAGTCGTATTCCGCCCGCGCCCAGTCGAGGGTCCGCACGATCTGCGGCCGGATGACGACGCACCGGAAGCCGGGGGCCTCGGGATCGGGCCGAATGCCGCCGAGGGCCTGGTAGAACCAGAAGCCGGCGCAGCACAATCCCGGGTGCGGCGAGCCGCCGAGCGAGCCAAGGTGGGCCGACGGGTTGCCCCAGAACTCGTACATCATGGAGTCGCCCAGTTCCACCGCGGTAGCCCAACTGGGGGTCACCGGATGCCCGATCAGCGTGCAGGCCACGTCCGGCCGGTTCATTCGGATAAGCGCCCGCAGCAGAAAGTAGCCGCCGGCGAAGCCGACGTTATGATGCCCGCTACGCTTCACCTGAATGTCGTACAGCAGCCAGGCCTCCGCCTTCGGCCGGATCTCCTCCGGCACAATCCCGAGCGCCAGCGCCATGGCCTGGCAGCCCATGTCGCCATACAGGTAGCCGTGGTCGGGCTCGTAGCCATAAATGCCGCGGGAGCGTTCGAGGAACTCAGGCCGGTTCGCCTTCTCGACCAGGCGCCGGCGGTGGCCGGCGTACCACTCGGCCGTGTCCGGCTCATGCATGCGCCGGGCCAGGGCGATGGCGTAGTCCAGGACGTCGATCAGGATCAGGGTGTCCACCAGGTCGCCGACCAGGGGCGAGTGATGGCTCCGCCCGTCCGCCTTCAGGTCCGGTACGGCTTCGTCACCGGGGCGGTTGAAACAACTGTACCAGTCGTTGTCGCCGTTCGGCCCCTGCCAACTGAACCGGCCTTCGCGCCGGAAGCAAAATGCGAGGAACCGCTTCAGTGCCGGGTAGTTCTCCCTGAGTGCATCGGTGTCCCCGTAGTGCAGCAGCATCAGCCAGGGCAGCGGACTGAGCGCCATGTGCCCAGCGGAAAAGGCCGCATAGCCGTAGGCGATGGGCGCACCGCCATTGGTGTACCCATCCTCTTCCTGCAACTGCCGATACTCGGTCAGCCAGTTGGTCATAAAGGCGCCGAGGTCAAAGCCGTGGAAGAAGTCCTCGTTGATGTTGTAGAAAAACGTCCCGAACTTCTCGCGGTAGGAATCCATCAGGAAGCCGCGCAGGGTCGAGATGGCCAGCGTGCGCATCGAGACGTCGTGGATACGGTTCAAACCCGGGTCCGAACAGGCGAAGCGGCCGGTCGGACGGAGGTCATTCTGGACGGCCAGGGCCTCGATCCGCTCGATGACCGGGGCCGGCCCCTGGCCGAAGAACAGGACCGGCAGATGCCGGAAGGCGCGGTGCGCCGACCGCAGGCGGATCTCCTCGTTCGGCTCGCCGCTTAGCCGCCAGGTATCCAGACCGAGGATGCTGACATAGTCGCCTTTCCTCCCGGAAACCTCGAGCCGGTACCAGCCGGACGTCTTCTCGCCGAAGTCATACTCCACGCCGCCGAGGAACGGGGCGTCGGGCAGTTGCGCCGCCGTGCCCGCTTGACGGGCGCCGTCAAAGACCGCATACACGTCCCCGCCCCAGTTCTTCTTCCAGCTCTCGAACAGCGAGCCCTCCAGCCATTCCCGATTCCGGGAGATCGGTCGGCTGGCGGCGGGCGACACGCGCAGGGTGATGCGGTTGGGCTCGATCATACGCGCCGCCAGGCACTTGGTCGGCGTCGGGATCGTCCGTGCCGGAGTCCAGAGAGCGGCCGCGCCGGAGGCGGTGTCCCAGCCAACCAGCGCCAGCCGCTGTTCGCCATCGCTGGTCTCTCCGCGGAAATGGTAGTGATGCCCCAGATAGGAGAGCGGCTCCAGCCAGCTCTCCGCGTTCTGCCAGGTCCCGTCCGTGCCGATGACAACCTGTGAGCCGTCAGTATAGCGGATGACCAATTGGGCGATGAGCAGATAGGGATGCTCGCGCTCGACAGTCAGCAACACGTTGTTGGTCGGCGCATGCATCTCGCCCATGCCCCACCAGCCGGGATAGAGGATCACGCCGACGGCGTTGTCCCCGTTCTCGAGTAGCGCGGTGACGTCGTAGGTGTCATAGAGCAGCCGTTCCGGCAACACGCTCTCCTGCCGGTTCAGCGCCTGGTCGCTCACCGGCTGCCCGTTGAGGCTGGCATCGTAGATGCCGACACCGCAGACGTACAGCCGCGCCGAGGCGACCGGCTGTACCACGGTGAACGTCTGGTGAAAAAGCGGGCTCTTCTTCGCGTCGCAGGCCGCCGCGGGGATGATCCACTGCGCCTGCCAGTCCCCCGGCTCGAGCAACCCTGTCTCGAACCAGGCGACGTCCGAGGCGCCGGCGGCGATGCCGTCCCGATCCCACACCTGCACCTGCCAGTACACACGCTGGCTGCTGCGGAGTTCACGACCGGCATAGCGAATATGCACGGTCTCATCTGAGACAACTTTTCCGCTGTCCCAGAGATCAGGCATGCCCGCCGTCAGAGCCGCTTCGGACGTGGCTGCCGTGATCCGATAAGCGCTCTGCGCCTGGCCGTTCTCGTCACTCTCGACGATCCAGCTCAGCCGCGGCATCCGCGTGTCAATGCCCAGGGGATTGACGAGGTACTCGCACCGCAAGAGGCACGGGGATAGTGTGTATTTCATAGGATCTCTTTCCCACAGAAAAAGTGCGCGACAGGGCTCCCGGTCACCGATCCATCTGTCGTCAATGCAAGTCCACCCAGTTCGAACCGCCCGTATTCACGCGCAGCTTCCTGGCGGTGGTATCGTAGTAGATGGTGCCAGCCCAGTAATCACCCGATGTGAAGGAGGGCGGGCCAGGGAGTGCCGGCGGCTGGAAGGTGACCTGGCTGCGGTAGCCGGCAATGGGGGCGACCTTCAGCCCGCCGAAGTCCTTGAAGGCGGCAAAGGGGATCTCGGTCGTCACCTCGACCGGGTCATGCCCGCGCATGATCCAGCCCTGCGAGCCGCCGAACTCCAGCCACCATACCATCTTATCGGCCTGCAGCGGCTGCACGCCCGTGCTGGTGAAGTACCCGTTCACCAGCAGGATATTGCCGCCGTTGGCATCATCCGTGCGCGTGTGGAACGAGAGGCCGGTCCCGGTGGGCGAAGCCCCCAACACCTGAAACAGCGTGGGGCTGTCGCCCATGCTCAGGATCTGCGGGACGCTCGCGCCCTTATGCGTCAACGGCACGCCGGCGTTCGCCCCGCCCAGCAGGATCTGCGCGTGGTTGCCCGCGTTGCCCAGCACCGTCAGGCTGCGCTGGGTGTCCACGCCTGTGCCGATGAAAGTGGCCCCCGGGCGAATGAAGTTGATGCCCGCGAAGACCGGGCGTCCGCTCAACCCCGACACCACTTCAATATTGCCGTACACCAGGCAACTGGAGACGAACATGCCCGGCGCGGTGATGCGCATAGAATGCGGCGTATTGTCAAAAAACTCCTGAGCGCCGGCGTAGTGACGCACCCCGGTGATCTGGCCGTTATGGTAACCGCCTTCGTTCTGCGAGGCGCTCGCCTGGAAGAAGAAGTACCCTGCCGTATCCGACCAGGCATTGATGACCGAGACGCGGCCACTGGCCTGGTAAATATCGGCATCGGTTGGATGGCCGGCGCTGGTATAACTCACGATGTCGAGGTATCCTGATGCGACGTGGATGTTGGCGCCGACCTGCTGGGAGTATGCATCCGCCGGCACGCTCTTGCCGGCCCACCCGTTGCCGAAGACGTCGCAGGAGATCACGTTGGCTACAGCATTGCCCGTGCCCCAGAGCATGCCCGCCTGCGCGTTGTTGTACAGCACGGAGCCGGTCACCAGGATGGTGGCATGATCCGTATTCATCCCATCGGGGTTGCCCGACCAGATGCCGAACCGGCAGTTGCTGATATAGACGTTCTCCACGATCGCCCGGCGGCACAGGCTGTTATCATTCTGCCCGTCGAGCGTGCCGAAGTGAATGCCCGACAACGCCAAATTCGCCGGCGGCGCGCCCTGGGGGGCCAGTGTCGACGGATACCCCGAGATCGTCAGGTCGCGGAAGGTGATGCGGAAATTGGGGTTGGAGGGGATGCCCGTCCCGCCCTTCACCTGGAACACCGGTTTCGAGGTTGCCCCGTACCAGCGAATCGTGGCCTGTTCATCGCCGCGTTTGGTCAGCGCGCCGTCGCCGTAGATCACCAGGCCATGCGTGCCGTCGATCACCAGCGTATCGGTGACCTTGTAGAACCCTCCGGGCTTGCTGGGGAAATAAAGCGAGAAGACCGTGCGCCCCTCGGCGTTGGCATCCGCGCCCTTCGCCGCGTTCAGCGCCGCCTGGATCGCCGCCGTATCATCGGCGATGCCGTCGCCTTTCGCGCCGAAGTCGAGCACGCTCGCGCCCTGCGCCTGCACCACCTGTCCCACGGCGCAGAGCAGGAAGCATACTAGCAACCATAAACATGTCTTCATGGTGATCTCCTGACGGTCGAACGGGTCGACCTGTATTATTGGGCGTATCTCTCCACATGGTCGTGTTCGAGATAGGATTTGTGTATCGACATCGGCTACGCCGGTAGATACCGTGCACGACCTCTCGCGAAACGGCGGCTGTTCATGCGCGAAGGGGGTTGGCACATCACCTTACGGTTGCGCAATCCGCCCAAAGGGCGCCCACCGGCCCGGTTCGCCCGCCTCGACGCAGATCCAGCCGGCCCACGCCTGGGCCGGCACTGCCGGATCAGGTTCGATATTCAGGATGCGGTCGCCTCGCTGCCAGACGCCGGCCTTCGGCGGCGCGGTGCCGGGCGTGTTGCGGCGGTCAACAATATACGGCTCAATGGCCCGGACGTTGTCCGGGTGCACCGAGCCCAACTGCACAAGGCGTCCGTACTTCTCAATGCCCTCGCCGAAAAAGCGCGTACAGTCACGGTTGCTGAACGTGGTGCCGATGTCGATAATCGGCGAGCCCGAGTTCGGGCCCAGCTTCACCCCGCCCCAGAAGGAACAGTTGATCAGCGTCAAGGGTTGGCAGTAATCCCAATCGATCGAGGTCGGCACCGGGTTCATGCTCTCCGGGTTCTCGCCGCCGTCGGGCCGGCGCCAGAACGCAGTCTCGCCGCCGGGGTAGTGATGGACGCCGACGAGAATGGTGTTGAACCGCGCATTCGAATCGCCCTTCAGGTGTCCCGGCATGGGTTGCTGCGGCAATCCATACAGAAATGGCCCGCGCCATTCGCTCCAGCTGCCGTAGATGTTCACGCCGCCGGCGTAGACGCCCACCGCAGCCCCGGTGGTTTTGGCCGGCCCGCCACCCAGGCAACTGTTCATAATCACCAATTGCCCGCCGGTGATCCGCACGCCCTCCTGGGCGCCCTCGGCCGCGGTGAGCGTCAGGCCGCTGACGGTATTGTTGGCGGCGTTGCCGGACGACACGACGAAGCCGAATTCAGCAAAGTCATCGATGTACACTTCCCGGAAGGAGTTGTGGGCCAGGTCCGCGCCGTTATCGGGAGGCCCACCCAGTTTCACCCCGATGCCCACGGCGTCGATCGCCAGGTGGTCGAAAATCGAGAACTTGAACGCCCCGGGATGCGTTGCACCGGCATAGGGCCGGCCGACGTCGCAGATCTGGATGCCGGTGACCTTCTTCCCGTTCCCCGATAGCGACAGGTTCTCGACCCGCAGCCCCCAGCAGAAATTGAAGAAGAACATCTCGCCGCCGTCTCCCCCGAGCCACCGGAAGTAAGCGGTATTGTGCATGCCTGCCGCCCGCGGTGTCTCGCAGCGGATCACCAGGTTCGCCTTCTCGGTCACGCTGATAGTGCGCGAGATGCCGTAGAACTTGGGCGGCGTGGGGATGAAGAGCACACCCTGCTGTTCGCGGAACTCGTAGTCGTGCTGCTGATTGGGCTGTTTGACATTGAACATGTCGAAGGCTCGCTGGATCGCCTCGGTTTCATCGCTGCCGTCGCCCTTGGCATAGTCACCGAGGTTGACGATGGTAGCGGGCGGTGCAGTCTGCGCCGTGCCGACAAGCTGCCCAACGGCGAAGAGCGCCAGACAGAGGACGCACACGAAACATTTGCGCATGGTTGGGTTCTCCTATGATTTGCATATGGGGCCGATGGCGTTGGTGGGACAGGTGGGAATGGGCAGGCGGGTGCCTGGGAAGTCCTGCCCTGGGGGCGGCAAGTGGCTGTCCCCAGGGCATAGTATATCATGCCTCCCGCGACCGCATACGGTTAGTGGATCATATATTTCACGCGCAGGTATCTCTCCACGAGTTCGCGGTCACTATCCGAAAGTTTGGGCACAAACACGAGCACCTCCAGGATATCCTGGGCGAACAACTGCCAGCTGCCGGTAGGTCCGACGCCCGGCTGATTATGGTAGCCGAGACCTACTTCCGCGATGCTCATGGGACCGATATTCGTATCGGTGGTCGAGTTCAGCGTAGCCGTGCCGGAACTGCCGTCATACACATGTGCGCTGGCCATGCGATTGGACGAGTCAAACGTTCCTCCATACACCTGGAATTCCCCTACCGGCCAAGCGGTGGCGGGCACCCCCCAATTTGTATATGTTGAATAGGCCGTCGGTCCGCCTTTGCACTGATGATAGGGGGTATTCACATAGCCGGACGAGACACTATTCGCAGCGATAAACCCCGAGGTGTATGAATTCTGGCCCGGGGCATTGCCACTCACCGGGCAAGCAGCCTCATGTGGAGCGACGGCGGAGACGAAGGTCAAGCTCTCAGCTGTGTTGGGCTTGAATCCACTCACCATCATCGGTATCCCTCCAGCCCAATAACTCTCAAATCGTACGGCAGGCTTGCCATTGGCCATCGCCGCTTTATACATCGGCCGGCCGGGGTGGCCCTGCGCAATAGGGGTCGCCGTATTGCCGTGCCCACTTTTATCAAGCCAACTGTCAAGCCGTTCGCCATCGCCATACCCGACCAGCGCATTCGCTTTCAACCAGAGCTTCAAGCCGGCCTTCACGAACAACATTTCCCCCGGATCGTTCAATGTGGCGACATGGCCGTCGGCAAATGAGGATACAAACCGGTTGCTATGCCGCACATCAAGATCATCGGGCGTGTACGCGACGTTGTCGTAGGTGACCATCGGCGTACTGGTCGCGGCATGTTGGCCATCCGCCGTAAGCAGTACCTCCGAGGGATCGCCGATCTCGCCTAACGTCACACTGGAGACGCCGTAGCTGTAGACGTAAGCGTTGGCCACTTTCTTGCCTTTCGTGGGGCACATGAGGATGTTGCGGTCGACGTTGATCTCCGGCCACACGTTGCTGTGGTCGGGCAACATCTCGTCGTGATCCTGGGCGTACATGAGGATGGCCACGGCGATCTGCCGCTGGTTGTTCAAGCAGCTCGACTGGCGGGCCTTCTCCCGCGCTTTCGCAAACACAGGGAAGAGAATAGCCGCCATAATGGCGATAATCGCGATGACGACGAGCAACTCAATGAGGGTAAACCCTCGATGCGCATTGTGCGTACGCATGGTGCGTACCTCCTTCGTTCAAAGAATCACGCGGTTTGCTATTGGGTCGCTGGGCATAGCGAGGCATCGACCCTGTCACCAATCACTAACCTAAGCTATAGCGAGGCCAATACGATGTCAACAAAAACACGTGTGATACACGCGTTAATAAGTAACGTTGACTGGCACCTTTCCGGCACTCTCCTACCCATCCTGGCGCTCACGCACCATGTCGCAGCTGTGCGAAGATAACGTGAGAAGCGCATTGGACACGCCATGAGCGTCTGCATTGCCGGTGTATGTCCGCTGCTGGCTTGTGCCTGCGCTTCACCCGCTGTATAATAACGTGACTATTAACGTCACCCCAGGGGGAACATCACTGTCATTGCCCGTTGAAGCGCTCGAGGCCTGGGTGGAATTCCCTGCAGAATGAGGCTGCCCACGTGAATATACGACAATTAGCCGAGTTAGCCAATGTATCGATCATGTCCGTGTCCCGCGCCTTACGCGACCAACCCGGCGTAAGCGAGGAGACGCGGGCGCGCATCAAAGCGCTGGCTGTGCAATACCACTACTACCCGAATCACAGCGCGTACGGCCAGTTCACCGGATGCAGCCGCCTGCTGGGGTGCATTGTGCCGCACATGACATCGCCGTATTACGCGCGCATGCTGCGCGGGGTTATGGCACAAGCCCAGGCGAACGGCTATGCGATCGTATCGCTTGAGAGTGGCGAGGAGCGCTCGGCGGTCCAGTCGGCGCTGCACACACTGCTCGAACACCGGGTGGATGCCGTGATCATGGCGTGTCCCCAGACCCCCCTGCCCAAAAAGGTCGCGGTCGCGCTCCGCAGCCACAATATCGCCTGCGTGTATTTGAACGCGACACCCGAAGGACTGCCCATGGATGTTGTGCTGTTGGATGAAGACCAACTGGCGCAGACCGCTGTCCAATACCTGTATCGCCTCGACCATCGTCGCATCAGTTACTTCGGTGACGCTCAGCCATCGGGACGACGCGGCCGGTATACTGCGCTACAACACGCCTTTCGCCAACATGGACTATCATGGCACTATCAGGTTCCGCTTGCGGGCGCCGGCTCGCAATTCTCGTCAGGGAATAAGACCGCGATCACCGAATTCCACCGGCACATCCAACACACGGCACGCTCCCTCATGCAGATGACTGCTCCTCCCACCGCCATCATCGTAAGTGATGAAGAGACCGCTGTCATTGTGCATCAGACCGTCAAGGCGCTTGGTCTCGCCATCCCACAGCAGCTAAGCCTGCTTTCCTATGTAGATTTTAACCAGGCCCCTTTCCTCTGCCCCCCCGTGACCGCGATGGAGCTCCACCCCGAGGAGATCGGACGGCAGGGCGTCTTGTGCGCCCTCGCACGGTGGCAGGCCTACGCCGATGACGCCTCCGTACCGCCAGCCCAGATCAAGATCTCTGGCGAAATCATCGCGCGCGGCTCCTGCGCTCCAGCGCCACGCTAGGAATCGGCAGCCGGCACGAGCGCCCCTGGGCACACATGCTGCAGTTGAGCATTCTCTTTCCTGGTCGCATACCGGAACCGATCTAATGCAAGGGAGAAAAGCGCAAAACTATTTACCCTTCCCACTAAAGCCCCAAGGCTGAAACTGAATCCTGAATAGTGACTTCTTTTCTCGCTTCTTACCCTCTTCAATCAACTCACTGACCTTTTTGCCACCCTCGCGCGTGGTCATCTCCCCTTAATCTTTGTGCTGCTCTGCCATGATCTGATGCCTCCTGTCAGAAATCACTGGTCCCAGCGGCTGTCGGATGATGGACCACTCCTATCAATATGACCACCTATTGATGATGCATACCGACGAAACCGCACAGAGTGTCCCCTGATGGGAATAATGTTCATCATGAACAGGGCACAACAATGTGAGCCTTCACAGGTGCTTCTGTATCGAGCAGCCACCTATGCACCGTGATCAGTGCGCCAGCGCATCGGAATATAGGCCGGCAGTTTCGGCTCGATGCATGTGATGCGCAAGCGGACAAAGCGTTGGCGGCCCTGCTCGAGGCGAATGGTCGGCCATTCCTCGCCGATCAAGGGTTGGGCGTAGGCGATGAAGTCGTCCGTCACATCCAGCCGATCGGCGGTCAGCCAGGCTTCCGGCAGGTGGCGGGCGAAGTTGGCGACCTGTTCCAGGCGGACTTTGTCGTAGTAGGCCTGATACCCGCTGCCGGGTTTGCGCAGGATGGTGGCCATCCAGCCGCTGCCCTCGCGCATGGCGATCTCCACCGCTTTGCGGCCGACCTCGTACGCCTCCTGCTGGTCGACGACGGAGGCATAGATGGAGGTCGAACGTTGCAGCACGCCCGGCACCTGCCAGGTCGCCTGGCCGCGGGCGGCGAGGCCGTGCTCATTCAAGTAGTTGGCGACCACCTGGGCGACGGCCAGCTTACTCGCCCCGTATTCAATGTGCCCGAAGGCATCACGCGCCTCGCCCAGCGTCCCGACATCGAACCCCTCACTGACCACGACGATGCAGCGGCCCATCTCCCGCAGTTGCCGATTGACATTCTCTGCCAGCGATTCGAGGGTGTGCCCGCCTTCCGTGAGATAGAGTTGGATGCCCTCTTTCCGTTCCGGGTCGGCCAGGCGGGCGGCGGCGGGGATGAACCCGGCGCTGCGTCCCATTGCCTGCAGCACCGAGACGCATTCCGAGGTGGCGATGCCACGGTTTTCTTCGATGGTGTTCTGCACGATGCACGCCCAATAGCGCGCGGCGCTGCCATAGCCCGGCGTGTGATCGATGAGCCGGAATTCCTGGTCGCCGACGTCGTTGTCAATGGTTTTCGGCACGCCGACGGCCACCAGGTCGATGCCTTTCTCATGTGCTAGCTGTGCGACCTTGTGGGCGGTATCCATCGAGTCATTGCCGCCGATGTAGAAGAAATAGCCGATGTTGTGCGCCTGCATCACGTCGACAATGCGCGCGTATTCCTCGACCTGCTCGGGGAGAAGCTTATAGCGACCGGTGCCGATGGCCCCGGCGGCCGGGGTGTGCCGCAGGAGCGCAATCTCCTCGCGCGGCTGACGCGACAGATCGATCAGTTGCTCCTGCAAGATGCCTTCCACTCCGTGCCAGGCCGCATAGAGTGTGGCAATCTGCTCGGGGAAGTCCCCACACGCCTCGATGACCCCGTGCAACGAGGCATTAATCACCGGTGATGGCCCGCCCGATTGGGCGACAAGGGCGTTGCGTTTCATAGAGGTCTACTCCTCGATGCTCGGTGCATGCGCTAATAGGTATGCTTCAGCCTCGGCCGACCATAGCCCCTGGTGCTCCGCCGTAATCGCGGCGAGTTCCGCGAACAGGGGGTCGGACTGCTCCTTCTCGGGGAAATCCTCGATGGCCGTGAGTTCCAGATCGATGTTCGTATAGATCAACTTCTTCCCGCCGGGGAGTGACGGGAGCTGCAGCGTCGCGGGGATATCCGCGCGCAGCCCCCCGATATGAGTGATCATCCCGGCGGGATTGATCCGCCCGGCGCTCATCAGGTCCAGCGATTCCTGCATGTCGTCCGTATTGCCCCCACTGGTGCCCACCACATGCGTGGCGGTGTAGTGCACGTTGTAAAAGTTCAGGCGCGCGCTGAAGGCCGGGTCGGTCGGGCCGGCAAAGAAGTTCAGGCAGCCATCGAACCCGAGAATGGCATCCGCCTGCTCGACAATGGGGGCCACCGGCGCATAGACGAACACGTCATCGTACCCGGCGCCATCGGTCAGGGCACGGAGGTATTGTACCGGATCTGCGATATCTCGGGTATTCACATACTGCAAGGCTACGCCACGGGTTGCCGCCATCTCGACCGGCAGCAGTTGTGCCGCGCGATCCAGGCGCTGCTGGTCGATATCGGTCACCACCAGCACTTGCGGGCGCCGGTCACGGTTGATGAGATAATCGATGGCCCCCAGCCCCATGGGGCCGGCACCGGCAAGGATGGCGCAGGCGCCGCCCGCTTTGATATCCATGTCATGGGTATACGTGCCGGGGGTGGTGTGGTAATTCGCATGCACGGCGCCGACCACGCAGGACATTGGCTCAGCGAGTGATCCGTAGAAATACGCGTCACCGGTGTACGGGAGCAGGCATCCCCGCTCCATCACGGCATTCGGGATGATGATGTGCGTGGCGGCTCCACCAAAGTAAGGATAGGAGTAGCCGGGCACCGAGTAGACACCGACAGGACCATTCGGATCTTTCAGTGCGGGCTGGACGGCGAATTTTTGCCCGGGGTAGAACTGCCCACGCCATTTGCCCCCGACTTCCAGGATCTTGCCGCAGAACTCGTGGCCGATGATGATGGGATGCTCGGCGATATCCGCGGGCACGCGTTTATGCGCCGCCCCCTGCACGACCGCCTTATAGCATGACATACAGATGCTATCGGACATCACCTGCGCGAGGATTTCGTTCTCCCGGATCGGCGGGAGTTCGAAGGTTTCCAACCGTAAGTCGTGAGCTCCATAGAGCCGCACCGCGGTGGTACGCATCGTGGTTCCTTCTGCGGACCCGTCAGATCGTCAGGGCGACGAAGATGGAGTGCTGCTGGGCTTTATCGGCATCGACCGCAAAGGCTTCATTGATTTGCTCCAGCGGATACCGGTGGGTGATCAGGCTCTTGGCATCGAGCTTGCCGGCCGCGAGCAAGTCCAGACATGTCTGCATCTCGGAATAGATGCCCCAATACGAGTAGCTGGCGCTGGGGATGAGTTTGATCTCAGCCTTCTGGATATGCATCCAATCCAGGGTGTAGGCGGTGGGCTCCTCGTCAAAGCCGCCGACGATCACCACCTTGCCCCCCTGGCGCGTGAACGTGGTCGCTTCCCGGAGCGTGGTTGGCATGTAATCGCCCCCCGCACATTCGTAGGTAATATCGACGCCCCGGTCATTGGTAAAGGCCATGATGTGCGGCAGTCCATCCTCTTTCGCCGTGTTGACGGTGACATCAGCGCCTAACTGTGTCGCCACCTGGAGGGGGAAGTCGAGGATATCGGTGATCAGCACTCGGGCGCCGGCGAGTTTGGCCAATTGCAGCAGTGTCAACCCAATCGGCCCCGCCCCCAGGATGGCCACGCGGTCGTTGAGCGTTATTCCGCTCAAGTGCACGGCATGCAGGCTCACCGCGCTGCTGTCCAACACGGCGGCCTCTTCAAAGCTGACATGGTCCGGTAGCTTGTAAAACCGATTGGCGGGCCCAATCACGTATTCTGCAAACGCACGCGAAATCGTCTCGGCGCGAATCTCGTAGAGGCGTGGGCAGAGGTTGTAGTGCCGAATGCGGCACCAGGGGCAGACTTCGTCGCCCAACACCGTCTCAATGACGACCCGATCACCCGGTTTGAGATCCGTCACCGCCTCGCCCACCACGTCGATCACGCCGGACAGTTCGTGCCCAATGATCTTCCCTTCGAGTTGCGGCTCCGGCTTCCAGTGCCGTAAGTCCGTGCCGCAGATGCCCGCGACTTTCACCCTCGCCCGCACCCAATCCGGATGCGGAATGGGTGGCGTCTCGACCTCATCGATCCAAAAGTCGCCTTGGGCCGTTTTGATCGCTGCTTTCATGTGGTTGTTCTCCCTCCCACCGGACAAAGATCGTGATCGCCTGTGACGCGTGCGTGGTTCCGGCATCTGCTGCAGGCAATCCCTCTCGCGATGTTGCCTGCAGGATGCGCGCGTTTCAGTATAGCGTGGCGAAGGGCCCACTTCCTTCCAGTTTGTCAGACATAGCCCCATCCCTTACCGCAATGGAGGATTCCTGCGCATGCCTGCAGCGCTGGATTCGCTACAGTGATAGCACTATCGCCGGTGGTACCACGTATGATAAGGAGTAACCTATGGGCGAGCAGCAGAAAGAGTCACTAGAACCGTCACCCGTGCGGGGCGCGAGCCCCTGGCTGTATGCCACCGTGCATGAGTTATCACAACAAGCCCACGCGCCGTTTCTCCAACGCCAGGGGGATCAGTTTACCTGGGATGTGCGCGGTGGCCAGCAAAGCCTGTGGATTGTCGGGCGCTGGGCGTCCGGCGGAGGCGTGTTGCTCCGCACCGCCTACTCGCCGGAGGGGGCATTTGCATACGAGGTGCTGGAAGACACGGAGTACAGGACCATCATCCGTGCCAACGATGGATATGCCTCCTTTGTCGTGCAGATCGACGTACTGGAGGAGAAGCATACGTTCCTCCATTTTACGGTGACGATGACCCCGGTCGGCGATCTCTTTATGCCGTTCTGGCCGGTAGACCTCTATCCGCTGGATACGGGGTGGAATCCCCTGGAGACGAAAGGGATTGTGCGGGCGGCGCAACGTGGTCCGGGCACCGGCATGATCTATTTCTCCCTACTGGAGCCGGAATCCGGATCGCTACTCTATGTGCAGAACCTGACGGCATTGAACGAGTATTGTGCCCTCAACCATACGGAGCCGAATACCCGCGTCGGCGGCAGTTGGCCGGAGCTCGGCTACACGCCGCCACTCGCCGAACGAGACGCGCTCCCAGGTGGGCATGCAGTGGTCATCTCCGATGCGTACATACGCATCGTCCCCGATGTGCCCCGTGAAAGCGATCAAGGCGCGGTCCGCTTTCTTGAGCTATTGGTGGACATCTACCGGCATTTGCCCAAACCCGAGATGCCCTATCGGCATTGGCCGGACCGCGCGCAGGCCACGCTGCGTGATCTGACGGAATCCGATGCCTGCTCCACGGTCTGGGAGGGGAAGCGGTACTTGAATGCCTATGTGGGTACCAACGCCTGGCGTCCCGAGAGTCTGACCCTCTTCAATGTGCTCATGCCACTCCTTGACTATCAGGAATGGGTCGGCCAACCCATTCCATTGGTGCAGACCTTATTGGACGGGCTTGCGGTGTTCTACGATCCTGATGTGCAGTGCTTCCTGCGGTATCCCTACCAGTCGGAGAAGCAACCGGAGGAAGGGGTGGACTCTCGTGATACCCTGGAAACCGACTCCTGGTATCTCGTCCATGGCCTGGCCAATCTCGCGCGCCTGGCGGAACGAGGGTATGACCACGCCCGCACGCTGCTGATGAACTCGGTGGAGTATGTCATCGACCTGGCCCATCACTTCGAGTACAAATGGCCGGTGATGTTTCAGGCGGACACCAAGGACGTGCTGCGTCGGGGGAACGAATGGCTGAAAGCCGGTGAACCGGATGTGCCGGGGCTGTATGCCTACCTCATGCTCAAAGTGTGGAAATTGACCGGAGACGAGCGCTATCTGTCCGAGGCGAAACAGGCGGCGGCAGTCCTGCATGGCCTCGATTTCGCCCTGGGTTACCAATTCAACAATATTACATGGGCCGCGATCAGTATGCTCGATCTCTGGAAAGAGACGCAGGATGACCAGTATCTCGGGTTGGCGCATGTCTGCCTGGCCGGCTGTTTTCAAAATATGTGCCTGTGGGAGTGCGACTTTGGCCCTGCCCGGCATTACACCACCTTCTTCGGCGTGATGCCCATGCCCGAAGCGCCCTATCTGGCGGCCTTTGAAGAAGCCGAGGTGTTTGAAGCGTTCCTGGAGTACCTGGCCGACGTCGGTGGGGATGCCCCGGACGATGTGGCGTATTTGCTGGCCGAGTACTTCCGCTGCACGCTCGCCCGCACCTGGAGCTATTACCCGAGCGAATTGCCGGAAGAGATCCTCTCCAAAGAGGTGATGAACGGCCATCTCGACCGGAATCTCGCCATCCCGCTCGAAGATGTGTATCCGGGGTGGCAACCGCCCGGGAAGGTGGGACAGGAGATCTACGGCGCGGGGGCGTCCATCCTCTTCACCATCAAGGCGTATCACCGGCATGGCGGCTTGCCCTTCCTCGTCTACTGCGATTATCCGTTGGCGCGGTTTGCCGTCCAGGATGGGACACCGCAAGTGGAACTGAAGTTGCACGGCACGGCCACCGGCACCTGCCATCTCCGCCTGATTCCCCTGCGGAATGACCGCCTGCCGGACCATCAGGTACAGGCGAAGAGTGCGGACATGCAGACACTCAAAGGCGTGGAGACGTCGGAAGGGCACCGCGAATACCAATTGTCCGGTGGCAGCAATGTGGTGATTACGTGGGCTGCGTGAAAGGAGCATATTATGCCGGAAGGCAAGTCAGAGAAAGAACCGTTCGGACCGGAAGTGGTCCGTCTGGATGGCAAGATCGCCATCATCACCGGCAGTACCACCGGCATTGGCCGGGCTACTGCCCTGTTACTGGCGAAACACGGCGTGAAGGTGGTGGTCTATGGTCGCCATGCACAGGAACTGCAGGATACTGAACGGGAGCTGCAGGCCGTCGGCGGCGACTATCTGGCTTTGACGGCAGACAACGCCTATGAAGACCAGATCCTGCATGTCTTCAAGGAAACCCGTGCCCGGTTTGGCGATATTGATATTCTGGTGAATAACGCGGCACTGCCCGCCCTGAGTACCCTCGACATGTCCTACGAGGAGATGCTCTACGTGTTGCGTGTCAATGTGTTGGGCTATCTCGTCTGTACGCGCGAAGCGGTCACGATGATGCGACGCAAGGGCAAAGGGCATATCGTGAACGTCGGATCGCTCTCGGCGAAGGTGCGCGAGACGGGCAGCGATGTCTACGTGGCCACCAAGGCGGGCATCGAGGCGATGAGCGAGAGCCTGCGCAAAGTGCTGTACCAGGAGCAGATCCGCGTCAGCCTCATCGAACCGGGCCTGGTCGGCACCAACCTGGCCGGCGAGCCCCCTGATGTCACCCAACAACTGCAGCAGGAAGCGGAGGGGAGCGCCCTGGAAGCCGAGGATATCGCACGGGCCATCTTCTACACCCTGACCCAACCGGAACGCAGTAACATCCTGATGATGCGCATCGCCCCGACAATGCAGGGATTATAAGCGATGGGGGATAAGCGGCTCAATGCCCCGAATGATATCGTCGTGAAATCCGACGGTACGATCTGGTTCACGGATAATCCGTCGGCGATTACCAAGGAAGAGACCGAGCAATCACCCAACTATGTCTTCCGTTTGGACCCCGGCACCGATGACGACTTGTAGTTCTACACCGCAATCCTCACAGACACAGACCTCATCAAGCTTCATCTGTTGGCAATTGGCATTGCCCGATCCGTTCACCTGTCGGAAATGTGTGCGTTCGCATTGTAGCATGGGACCGTGGGATGTTCTGTTCAGGTACCTGTCACCTCGTCTCATGCATGTGGGCGCACATGATGCGCACAGGGGATGGCAACGGCTACTCTAGCAACCGAACACGGTTATGCGGATTGCATGGTTACCGCCGCAGACCAGGCCATCGAAGTCGCCATGCGTGAGGATGATTGCCAAAGAACCCTTTTGCGCTTCCAGATGTCAAAAGTAATACGAAACACTTTTTTCATCATTCCTTCACATCTGTTTGGTAAGATCATTGTAGCAGGGACTGTTGAGCCAAGCTCAGGCAGGACATGATGGCGCTACATGCGCATGATCAGGTATACGGAGGGTGGCGGTGCGGATCGAGGATGCTTCGAGTACCAGGAGGGCTGTAAGCGGTGAACAGGTGAATCAGGGCCGGACGGTTGAGCAGCATACCGCAGAGTCGCTGGACGATGTGCTCGCCCATCTCGACCTCAATGCCGCGGATTCCTCGCTGGAGGCCCTGGCGCGTGAAGCCGGTCTTCCGCTCGTACAGATCGTCGAGCGCAACCTCGACCCCAAGGTCGTCGGGCTCATCCCCACCGAATTGGCGTTCCGCCACCATGCGCTGCCGTTGCAGGCCACGCCCATCACCTTGCGTGTGGCGGTCGCTGACCCCTTCAACATAACGGCTGCGGATGATATCCGGCTGGTGACGGGTCGCGACGTCGAACTCGTCTTTGCCGACCCGCGGGAGATCCGGCGGCTGGTCGAAGAGCATTACACCCGTCGTATGATCGCCGACACCACCGAAGACGATGTGCAGGTGTTGGACGAGTCGGATCACGAAATCGGCGATCTGGAACGGATGGCGAAAGAAGCCACCGTCGTCAAGCTGGTGAACCTTATCCTACGGCAGGCCGTGCAGGAGCGTGCCAGCGACGTGCATGTCGAACCGTTCGAGAAGGGCGTGCAGGTGCGCTACCGCATTGACGGCATTCTGCACGAGGTGCCCTCGCCGCCCAAGCGCCTGCAATCAGCCATCATCTCCCGCCTGAAAATCATGGCGAACCTCGATATCGCGGAGCGCCGCAAGCCGCAGGACGGGCGCATCAAAACGCGCATTGCCGGGCGGGAAATTGATATCCGCCTGTCCACAGTGCCCACGCTGTACGGCGAGAGCGTCGTCCTCCGCCTGCTCGACCGCAGTGCGATGGACTACAGCCTGACCGATATCGGCATGTTGCCGGAGACGTTGCGGTACATCGAGCAGTTGATCACGCTCCCGCACGGCATGATCCTCGCCACCGGGCCGACGGGCAGCGGGAAGACCACCTCGCTCTACGCCTCGCTGCGTGCGGCATATTCCTCGGAGAAGAAGATCCTGACCATCGAGGACCCGATCGAGTACCAACTGCACGGCGTCAACCAGATTCAGGTGCACCCGCAAATCGGCCTGACCTTCGCCACCGGGCTGCGCGCCATCCTGCGCCAGGACCCGGATGTCGTCATGGTGGGCGAAATTCGCGACACGGAAACCGCGGAGATCGCCGTGCACTCTGCGCTCACCGGGCACCTGGTGTTCAGCACGCTGCATACCAACGATGCCGCCAGTGCGGTGACCCGCCTGCTGGAGATGGGTATTGAACCGTACCTGGTGGCCTCTTCCGTGGAGGCCGTGCTCGCACAACGCCTGGTGCGCACCATCTGCCAGCATTGTAAGGAGCCGCGCCGCGACATGGAGACGTTGCTGACAAAGTTTACCGGAGGCGAGTTCCCCATCAGTTCACAGGACACGCTGTACACGGGGCGGGGGTGCGATCAGTGCAAGCAGAGTGGATATCGCGGCCGCACCGGCATCTACGAATTGCTGGTGATGAGCAATGCCCTCCGGCCATTGGTGATGGAACGCGCGCCCGCATCCACCATTCGCACGGTGGCCTGCCAGCAGGGGATGCGCACCCTGCGGGAAGATGGCTGGCGGAAAGTGCAGCAGGGGGCCACTACCGTGGAGGAAGTGCTGCGCGTGACGCGGCAGGATGATATTGAACCGGTAGAAGACGCGTAACCGAAACGCAGAATACCCGTATGCCAACCACCTTCGCTTATCGTGGAATCGATCAGGCCGGCAAGCCGGTGCACGGTGACATCATTGCCGATGATGTGCACGGTGCGACGGCATTGCTGAAGACGCGCGCCATTTTCCCGATGGCGGTGAGCCCGATCGAAACGCGCCAGGCTGAGGCGCCCGCCGGGGGCAGCCTGCTGGGGTCGCTGGTCGGGCGCGGGATGGCGGGTGATCTGGCCGTGCTCACCCGGCAGTTGGCGAACCTGGTGGCCGGCGGTGTGCCGTTGATGGCGGCCTTTGCCGCGCTGACCGGGCACACGGAAAATCCGCGCCTGCGCGCGGTACTGCAGCGCATGCAGGAGGAGGTGCGCACGGGCCATGCGCTCTGGGAGGCGCTGGCATCGGCGCCCGAGGTGTTTCCGCCGCTGTACATCAACATGGTGAAGGCGGGCGAAGCGAGCGGACAGCTCTCCAGCGTGCTGAATTGGCTGGCGGATTACCAGGAGCAGGAACAGACCCGCCGCATGCAGATTCGCGGCGCGCTGGCCTACCCGACCTTGCTGGTGGGCGCCGGCACGCTGGCCATCATGCTGCTCGTCACCTTTGTAGTGCCGAAGTTCGCGGCCATGTTCGATGAGTTCGGACAGGCGCTGCCGCTGCCCACAGTGATTTTGCTCGGCCTATCGCATTTCCTACAACACTGGGGGTGGGCGGTGTTGCTGGGCGGCGTGCTCGCTGCTTGTGGGATATGGCGCTATGCCCGGACGCCGGGCGGGCGTGTGCGGGTGGATCGTTGGCGCCTGCGCCTGCCGCTCTTTGGCAAGCTGACGCTCAAAGCAGCGATGTCGCGCTTTGCGCGCACGACCGCCACCCTGATGCAGGGCGGCGTGCCGCTGTTGGATGCGCTGGCGGTGGTGCGGGACGTGCTGGATAATGAAGTCCTCGCGCAGGCCACCGACCGCGCCCGCGAGGGAATGCGCGAGGGCGAACGTTTTGCCGAACGTCTGCAGCAGACGGGCGTGTTTCCCCCATTGCTCACGCACATGATCGGGATCGGCGAGGAAACGGGGGATCTGCGCAGCATGCTGCTCACCGTGGCCGCCACCTACGATGTGGAGGTGGACGCCTCGCTAAAGAGTCTGGTCTCGCTGCTCGAGCCGTTGATCATCATTACGGTCGGCGGGGTGATGGGCGGCATAATGCTATCGATGCTGTTGCCCATCTTCCAGATCGATCTGCTGGGGAAGTAACCGCGATGCTGCATCGAGTGGAACAGGAGAGAGGTATGTCCATGAAGAGCCCACGGATGTTATTGCGACAGCGAGGGTTTTCCTTGCTTGAGTTGCTGGTGGTCATGTTCATCCTGGTGTTGTTGGCCGGCACGGTGACTGTGGTGGTCACCAAGCGTGCGGAACAGGCCAAACTGGTGCGCGCCACCGCGGATATCGAAAACCTGGGCAGCGCCATCGACCAGTATCAACTGCAGAACGGCGTGTACCCGAACGAGTTGGAAGACCTGCGTACTAAACCGGGCGGCGTCGACCTGCCGCGCTGGGATGGCCCGTACATCAAAAAGCCGGTGCCGAATGACCCATGGGACCGCCCGTATATCTATATTGTGCCTGGCGAAAAGAACGCGGACTCGTACGACCTGTATTCACTCGGTCGTGACGGGGCGGAAGGTGGTACCGGGAGTGACGCGGATATCACCAACTGGGAGTAAGCGCGGTTTCACCTTGCTCGAGCTGCTGGTGGTGCTGTGCGTCACCGCCCTGCTCACCGGCATGGTGACGGTGTCCATCGCGCCCACTCTGGAAGAGGCGCGATTGCGCGCCGGCACGCGCATGGTCATCGCCGCGTTGCAGTACGCGCGGAGTCATGCGGTCGCACAGCAGACTGACGCGATGGTGCGCTTCGATCGCGAGCGAAGCGGCGTCTCGGTCCACGCTCATGAATTCGATGATGCCGGGGCGGAGCGTTGGCGGGCGGTTACCACGCCGGCGGGACGCTTTCGGCCACTGCCTGACGGCGTGACGGTGGCGCGTGTGGTGCGCGAAGAAGTAACGCCGCAGGATGAAGACGCCACGGTCACCTTTACGCCGCTTGGGCACGGCGAGGAGGTGGGCATCACCCTGCGCAACGCGCGTGGACTGGAGCGCGTGGTGCTGGTCGACGCGGTGACCGGGCGCTGCGCGCTTGCCGAAGACGAACCATGAGGATACGATCGCAGAACTCGTTCCGGCGCCGGATGTCGCGCGGCCTGACGCTTCTGGAGGTTATTGCCGCCATGACGGTGCTCGCGGTAGGCATCGTCGCGGTGCTGGGCGCCATCTCGGCCTGTCTGCGCAGCAGCGCGGCCGCCGCCGGCTACTCGCGCGGGGTGGCGCTGGCGCAACAGGTGGCGGCTGAGTTTGAGCGCAATGCGGCACTGGAAGCGGGAGAGTTCACTGGCACGTTCGATGACATCGCGACCGGTTATACCTGGACGGCCGAAGTGTCGTCGGCGGATGCCAACGGCCTGTACCCCCTCCATATCACGGTGGAGTGGCAGGCGGGCACGCGGCAGTACGAACTGAGCACGCTGCTGTACCCGCGGGCGTTGCCGACTGCCGCGACGGAGCAGGGAGCGCAGCAGTCGGACGAACTCCCCCCCGCGTTGCCGGAGGTGGTCCTGCCGGTGGAGGATGGGCGATGAATCGACGCATGCCCGTGTATGGATTCACGCTCGTTGAGTTGCTCGTGGCGGTGGCCATCTTCATGCTGTTCATGGGGGCCACCTACGGCGTTTTCCACGGCGCATATCTGGCGATGACGCGTACGGAGGAGGAACAGGAACTCTACCAGACGGGGCGCGTACTGCTCGCACAATTGAGCGCTGAATTAGCGAGCGCCTACCAGCCGGCGGGCGATGAGGCGAGCGCACTCATCGGGGAGGACAGCGACGAAGCGAGCGCTGATCTGCAGCAGGATCGCCTCACCTTCCTGACGTCCGCCCATGCCGTGTACGGTGAGGCACCGGCCGGCGATGTGTGCCGGGTGACCTATATGCTCGCAGAGGAAGAGGTCGATACACCGGCGGGATTCTATATCGAGGAAAATCCGCTGCCTGGGCTTGAACCGGAAGAGTTTGAACCGGTGCGGCATTTGCTCTCGCCGCGCGTGATCGGATTCAACTGCAAGTACCTGCCCGCAGAGGAAGATTGGTTGACGGAGTGGGTGGATCAGCCGACGTTGCCGGCAGCGGTGCGGGTGGAACTGGTGCTGCGAGCGGTGCGCCCCGGGGCGAAACCGCTTGTGCTGGCCACCACCACCAACCTGAGCATGGCGACGGTGGCGGAAGGAGCGAGCGATGCGCGTCCGTAAGTCGCGGGGCATTGCGCTCATCACCGCCCTCTGGGTATTGGCTGTGCTGCTGGTGTTGCTGGGCGGGTTCGCCGCCATGGTGCACAGCGAAGTGCAGGTGGCGCGCAACTTCGGACAGCTCATGCAGGCACGGTGGGCCGCACGCGCGGGCATGCGCCGGGCGGAAGTGGAGATCGCGCGCATCGCCGCCGAACCGTATACGGCACTGGACGGGTCGAGTTGTTGGCTGACTGCCGAAGACGAGGAGATCGAGCTCGGCGACGCGAGCTATCAGGTCGAAATCGTCGATGAAGCCGGGAAGGTCAACATCAATACGGCGCCGGCAATCGTGTTGCAGGTACTGTTCCCGCCGGAGATCGCCGATGCCATTCTGGACTGGCGCGATGCCGATAGCACGCCGGAGATGCAAGGGGCGGAAGAGGACTATTATGCCGGCTTGACGTCGCCATATCATTGTAAGAATGGGCCGTTCACGACCGTGCGCGAGCTGTTGCTGGTGAAAGGCGTGACGCGCGAGATGTTGGCCGAGACGGTCACGCAGGACGGTCGCACGCTGGAGAGTCTGCTGACTGTCTGGTCGTGGGATACGAATGTCGATGCCGAGGGCAACCCGCGGCTGAATATCGCCACGGCGGATAAAGTGACATTGCTGCAGACATTTGGCGAGACGCTGACCGAGCAAGAGGTGGATGCCATCATCGCCCAGCGTACGGCGTCAGCGTTCTCCAGTCCGGCCGACTTGTTGCGCGTGCCGGATCTCGCGCGTGAGAAGGTGGCGCAGATTTATGATCGAGTGACGGCAAACGCGCAGAACCGGCGGGAAGGATTGGTGAATGTGAACACCGCGCCGCTGGAGGTGCTACTGGCGCTGTCCGGCATGGATGAGGCTACCGCCGGGGCGATCGTGCAGCACCGCGACACCCATGGGCCGTTCACCGACCTGGGGCAACTGCTGGCGGTGGAACTCGTCGGCACAGCGGCGTTCGTGCAGGCGTCGGAATACCTGACCACACGCTCAACCGTGTTCAGCGTGCATGCGACCGGGCAGTTTGCTGATGGCGTGGGGCATACTACGACCGGTGTGGTGCAAGCGGAAGAGATGACAGGGAACATGGCAACACGGGTGTTGTACTGGCATGAGTAACTGAGGATGCAGATGATTGGAGCACACACAGCGCTTGGCATTGATCTTGGCGACGACGCGATTCGCCTGGTTGTCGCGCGGTCAGCCGGCGCCACCATCGAAATCATCCACGCGGCGCGCAGCGTGCTGGCGGAAGGGCATACGCCGTCGGAGGTCGCGGAGCAATTGACCGGCCTGCTGGCGCAGGCGCGGGTCGGGCGGGCGCGCGTGGCGTGCGGTCTGCCGGGATCGGACTGTGCAGTGAAGATCGCCGTATTACCCCCGGCGAAACCGGCGGAACTCGCGCAGGTGGTGCGCTTTGAGGCCGAGACGCAAATCCCCCTGCCGTTGGGCGAATTGGTATGGGGTTATACGCTTGCAGCTGCGCCGGATGGACGCCGGCATGCGGTCATCGTCGGCGTTCGGCAATCCACGGTGGATGCACGCCTGGCGGTGCTCCAGGAGTCCGGACTCACCCCCGACCTTGTACAACCGGCGTCGCTGGCTGTCGCTTCGACCATCCCTGCGCAGCCTGTCCGCCAGTTGCTCGTGATCGCCGGTGCGAAATGGACCGACCTCTGCCTGTACCATGATGAGCGACTCCTCGCCAGCCGCAGTGTGCTGGCCGGACGACCGGAGGATGCGGGTTGGGCTGCCCGTATAGCCCGCGAAACGCGACCCTGGCTGGCCGGAGATGATCGACCCGAGACGCTCGTGCTCTGCGGCAACATCCCCTTGCATGCCGCCGAAGAACTCGCGGAGTCCACCGCCCTGCCGCACACCGACGACCTCGGTTGGCATGCCGTCAGTGGACAGGAAAAGTTGCTGGTGCAGGGTGATGTACCCTCTGCGTATGCCGCCGCCCTCGGCCTTGCTGCCGCCGCACTGGAACGACGTCCCGCGCTCAACCTGCTGCCCGCACAGGTCACCGCCGCCCGCACACAGCGCCGATCGCCCGCCCGCACCGTTGCGGTGCTGGGGCTGCTCGCGCTGTTACTGATTCCTGCCGTACAAATGAGCGGACAGGCACTGCGCAAGCAGCAGACGGCATTGCAGGATATCACCCGGCAGGTCCAGGAGACGCGCCGCACCCGACCACAGGCGGTGAACCCGGGCATGGTGACCGCGGGACAGGTGCTCGACGCGCTGGATTCGCCACAGAGCCAACCGCTGGAATTGTTGCGAGAGATGAGCGTCGCACTACCGGCAGAGGTGATCTTGTCGGATTGCTTCTATGACCGCACCAAGGCCGTGGCCGTGTTGAAAGGTCGAGCCGACTCTCATGCGACCGTTGCCAGAGCCTTGAGCGCGCTGGCCGATATCGCTCTCGTGGAACGGGCGATGCTGGACCAGGCGACCACGATGCAGCGCGATGGTAAGGCGGCGTGCGTATTTCAAATCACCTGTACGTTGACCGCATCCGGTGATCCGACATTGAGCGCCGGGCGTCAACGCAATGCTCGGAATGCGGGAGCGAGAGCGCAATGACCACATCACCGCCAAGGACATTACAATGGGTCATCCTGCTGACAAGCATCCTGGTTGCTATGTTGGTCGGGCTTGCCGCCTACCAGTGGGTCGCTGCCGCGTCCTTGCAGCACCGTGTGATTGCACAGCGTCGCGTGCTCGCGCGGGAGCAACAACGGAGTGCGAGTCTGCACAATATGGCGACGCTGGAGGTATCGCTCGCTGAACGCATGGCGCGGCATGCCGCGCCATGGACGTGGAACGAGCAACTCCCGCCCATGATGGCTCAAGTGTCGCAACTGATCAAACACAGCGGCGCCAAGCTGGACACCATGCAGTCCGCACCGGTCGTCGAACAGGGAGTCGTGCGCTTCCCCTTGCGCCTTACCCTGCGCGCCGATTTGCGGCAACTTGTCGATCTGCTGCAGCGCTTGCGCACAACCGAACCTGTGCTGGGTGTGGATCAAATGTCCATCCGCACTCCCGAACAAGGTGGAGCAATGCTGCATGTCGATATGACGCTCTCCGCGTATGTGCTGGTGGAAGGGCGATTGCCCGGGGGGGCGCGGCCATGAGCATGTTGACGCAACTCAAATCAACCGATGTCAGTCCCCGTGCGGCGTTCATCAGCGTGCTCGGTTTGCTCGTGGTCTCCACCGGGGTGATCCTGTGGGTCGTGCGTGGGGCGAGCGGCGTCTCGGGCCAGGGCGTGGAGCGCAGCCCGCGCCGACCCGCAACACCCGCACAGGCGATCGCAGCCAGGGCGCAAGCCAGTGCACCTGCACCGGAGGTGTCGTCCTACGCGGTGATTGTCTCCCGCAACTTGTTCCAGGCCCCGCCCGGCTCCGTGCCGCCGGCAACGACACCGCAGAATAGTGCGCCGCCCCCGGTATTTCCGCCCGCGGGTGATGCGCCCCAGGTCGAGCCATTTTCGCCAACCCTGCAGCCAGCAGAACCGCCGCCTCGCCCGAAAGTCGCCTGTACCGGGATTGTGGAGATCGCCGGCCAGCCTTACGCGCTGTTGGAGCAGTTGGAGTTGGCGACCGCAAAATACGTGCAAGTCGGAGAATCAGCCTTCGACTGCACGCTGACGGCGATCAGCGCCCGCGGCGTGACGCTGGAAGCGAACGGCGAAGTGTTCACGCTGGCGGTCGGTGCGAACAAGGTGGAACCCGAACCCGCCAAGCCCGACCCCCAACAGGGAGAGGGTGGGACCGGTAAGCCGCCGGAGGGCCCGCCGGCTGAAGGCGCGGCGCCCAATGGGGCAGGGCAAAACGGAGCCGCTCCGCGCCCGCCCACGAACGGCGAGGGTGCGCCGGGACGTTCATCGCGTAGACGCGTGAGAGAAGGATAAGTCGATGCATAGATGGCTTGTATTGTCACTCGTGTTATCATGGCTCATGGGGCAGGCTGTTGCCCCGGCGCTAGCACAGCAGACATCCGTCTCCGGGCAGGCGTCGCCGGCGACCACCGAGCAGAAGAAACCGCTGCGCGGACCATGGCAACAGGATGCGCCGGTCGAATCGGTCCCCGAGGTGCCGGTAGACCCGGAGAAGATGGAAGTCTCCATCAACTTCGTCAAGGCGGACATCGCCAACGTGCTGAGTTTCCTCAGCATGGCCAGCGGCGTGCCGATCGTCGCTGACGGTGAAGTGAAGGGGACGATTACCATCACCAGTCTGAAGCAGGTGTCATTGCCGCTGGCCTACGAAGTGATCAATTCGGCCCTGCGCGTGCGCGGGTATACCATGGTCGGCACCTTGAAGGATACGATGATCCGCGTGGTGGCGCTAAAACGCGCTGTCGCCGACCGCGCCGTTGTGCAAATGGGCGCGAATGCCGAACAGATCGGCACGACCGATGCGATCATCACGCAGGTGATCCCCCTGCAGCATATCAGTGCAGCCAAACTGCGCGAGGAGCTGAAGCCTCTGGTTGCCGACGATCAGGCGAACATGCTGGCGGTGAGCAGCACGAACACCATGATCATCACCGATACTGAGGCGAATGTGCGGCGGCTGGTGCAGATCGTGAATCTGCTGGATAAAGACACGTCCGACGTGGTCGATGTCGAGATATACCAGTGCAAGTATGCGAGTGCGACCGCGTTGATTACCTCACTGGATAAAGCGCTGGGCATCTCGGAGAAAACGTCAGGACGCAATGGCCAGGCACAGGGCCAGCAGGGTCGGCCGCCGCGCCCCGAGGGTGCTCCGCAACCAAATATCAATACCGATGAAGGGGTGCTGAGCCTGAAGGGCGAGCTCCGCCTCGCGGCAGACGACCGCACGAATTCGATCATCATTTCCGCCGCACGTCCGAAAATCGACATGGTGCTCAGCCTGCTGGTAAAGCTCGATATCAATACCACGCCCGAAGTGCGCGCCAAAGTCTTTCGCTTGCAGTACGCGGACGCCAACATGGTGGCCAACCAGTTGAATACGCTCTTCCAACAGCCGCAGGGCGGCACCTCGTCACGCCTGCCACCGTGGTTTGGCGGCGGGGGAGGGCAACCGCAAACGGACCCGGCCAATTACGCGGGACTGAAGCGCAATATCATCGTCGCCGATGTGCGCACGAATTCCGTCGTCGTCACCGCCACCGAGCAGAACATGGCGACCTTTGAAGAGATGATCAAGGAGTTGGACGCCCCAAACGTCTTAAGCGATCTTACGCGGACGTTCCAGCTCAAGTACGCGAAAGCCACGGAAATGGCGCAAACGCTCACTTCGCTCTTCCGGGGAAATACGTCGCGCGGTTTCTCCTTCCGCGACCTGTTCATGGGGACAACATCGCAAACCGGCGATCCCATTGCGTCGCTGCGCAACATCACCGTCGTTGCCGATGCCAAGACCAATACTCTGCTGCTCACCGGTCCACCGCAGGCATTCGGGATGATAGAAAGCATCATTGCCCAGCTTGATCGACGCACGACGCAGGTGTTCATCGAAGTGGCGATTGTCGACGTGACGCTGGACGACTCAACCAAGTTCGGCATCGAATGGCAGTGGAAAGATCGGTCGCAGACCACCGATCACACTGCCGAAACCGACTTCGGTTTGCACGGAGAAAACATTGGGCTGCGGTATGGAGTCATCAGCACGAACTTGCAGGCACTGCTCCACGCGCTCAAGACCCGGTCGGATGTCAAGGTCTATTCCACCCCGAGCATCACGACCGCCGATAACGTGGCCGCCATGATCAGCATCGGGCGTGACGAACCATTCGTCTCCACGGAAACCGAGACTTCGGGCGGCAACTTCCGGCGCACGGTGGACTTCAAAAACGTCTCGATCACCTTGAATGTTACCCCCCGCGTCAGCGACGTGAGCAACTTGATCAGTCTTGACGTGAGTCAAACGATCAACGAACTTATCGGTCGCGAGCAGGAACTCAACGCCCCCATCATCGCCAACCGGCAGGCAAAAACCACCGTCATGGTGAACGACGGGCAAACGATCGTCATCGGCGGCATCATCAAGGAGAACAAAGAACTGGAGACCTCGGCGGTGCCTGTGCTGTCGAAAATCCCGCTGCTGGGCGAAGCCTTCAAGTCGCGCCGCTGGAAGACCCAGCAAAGCGAGTTGATGGTCTTCCTGACGCCGCACATCCTGCGCGATGAAACGGATGTCGAGAACAACACCGCACAGGAACGCGAGAAGCTCACCGACCCGAACAAAGCCTTCGAGACGCAAAAGCGTTGACGCTTGCGGCCCCGTCGTCGCTGGCGACGGGGCCGTACCCCTAGCTTTTCATCACTTCTTCAGAAATCGTACGTACAATCACCATATAGGTGGCCAGTAGATAACGCTGGCAATCCGATACAGTGATACTGCAGAAGGGGGGCTTCACATGCGGAACGTAACGATGATCGTCTTCGCTATCCTGGCGGCGACAGCCGTGTTCGCCCAGGGCATGGGGGGGAGAGTGCCGATGGGCGGCGACGACGGAGGCGACACGCTGATGCTGCAGACCAACAAGGGCCTCTTCGCGCTGCGAAGTGGCGTGTTGGCAAAATACACGGTGAACCCACTCAAACAGGCCGAGGTGCTGCAACTCTTCGGTCCCGCGCCGGAAATGCCGCCGGATGCCACCGACCGCACCGCCATGCAGAAGTACGCCACCGAGATGCAGCGCCGGCGCGCGCCGGCCATCATGCTGTCCCAGGATAATGCCTTGCTGCTGATCGTTGGCGATGGCTTTGCCCGCATCAACCAGGACACGCTCGAAGTTGAGGCCGTCGCCGACCTGCGTCCCGCCGCACCCGCCGGTGGAGATGGGACGGCGACAACGGGAGCACGACGGCCGGAGCCTGCGCCGGGATACCTGCTGGACAAACACACCCTGTACCTGGTGCGCAACACGGAGATACTGGCGCTCTCGATCACCGACGGCAAAATCCTCTCGCGCCTGCCCTTGCCCAAAGAGATGCAGCGCGCGCAGGGAGGCCCCTTCACGGGCGGCGCGCGCGGCGCTGATGGAGAGCGCCCCCCGCGAGGCGGCGATGCTGACAACCGATCCGCTCCTCGCGCAGATCGCTGATGGAGATGTATGCATTACCCTGCTATTCCCTACGTGTAGTGGGGCGCCGAATGCGAGGGGATTGTCACCACTCCGCCTGCACCATGCGTATCTCGTGACCATGGTCGGTAAAGAGACTCGCGCCCACTCCACATGGGCCTGAGCATCATGCCAGGGACGTTCACAATGGGGTTGCTGTTGCATCGCCGGATCGGCCCAAATGGATTTGTCCGCCCAGCTATCGTCCGAGGGAAGGCGGGCAGCTCACGCCCCGTTGCCGTGCAGAGTGTCATCTGCTGGGCAACTGTGCCGTCGGGTCGGGTGCAGGCATGGAAGGGTGACGTCGCATCAGCAAGCTCCGGATGAATAGGGGGTTGAAAGGATACCCAGGGTCAAGGTTGTTTGTGTAGATCCCAATACCAAGCTTAACGCGGCACGCGGGGCGGCGCGGTAGATTGGCGCACGACGAGTGTGGTCGGGAGGGTCACCGTTTCCTGCGAACGGTCAGGATGGTCGATGTGCTGCACCAGCAGATGGACGGCCGCACGCCCCATGGCTTCCAACGGCACCTGCACGGTGGTCAGCAGGTTATCCGCGTTGGGCGTTCGTATGCCCTCCACATCGTCAAAGCCGCATAGGCTGACGTCTTCTGGGACGCGCAGGCCGGCCTGCGCAAACGCATCGTACAGCAAACGCGCCGTATAGTCGTGCGGCGCGAGCACGGCTGTCACTTCGGGATGGCGCTGCAGAAACTCGACGACCCGTTGGCATTCCGCGAATATGACGTCAGCGGTATGCAGGCGCAACGGCTGAAAGATGAGATGGCGTGCCGGATCCAGGCGCTGCTCCCGACAGGCGTGTTGATAGGCTGCCAGACGCATAACGTGTGGGTGAACCCCCGTCGCTTCGTAGAAATGCAGGAAGTAGCGATGTCCCTGCGCCAGCAGATGCCGCATCAGGGCGTACGCCCCCGTGTAATCATCAGCGAGTACGGCCGAACACCCATCGCACGGGGCCAGCAACGACACAATCGGACGGTGGGCAAATCCTGGCTCGCGGCGCAATCGTTGGGCCAGCATTTGTCCATACGATGGATTGACGATCAAAGCCCCATCCACCTCGCCACGCGCAACGACGCCGGGCAACTGGTGCTCGTCAGCGGCGGCGGGGGACACGTGCCGGCTATTGATGGTGAGCATGGCGTAGTGTGCCGCACTCATTTCCTCCTCAATGCCCACGAGCAGGGAAGCGAAGTAGGCGCGCTGCACTTCGCGCAAGGGGAAGGCGAGAGCGATCAGTTCGTTGCGCACCAGTATTCCGCTCCGCGATTGACGCAAGCGCCGTGCCGATGTGCCCAGCGAGGGATTGTACCCTAACTCGTGCGCCATGGCCTGCACGCGGGCAATAGTCTGCTCGCTTACAAAACGACGGTCGTGCCGCAGCGCCTGCGAGACTGCCGCCACGCTCAACTGGCAGCGCTCGGCAATCATGCGCAACGTGATCGTAGATGTGGTTGCGGGTTTTCGTTTCTGCATCGGGCGTAATCCCATCCGCTCGAGGGTGGGGTGACGGGCGAATCGGCCTGGTCACCACAGTAGCATACTGACGCCATCGTGACAAGAACGCGGATTGCTGGGGGTCTACGTAAAAGTTCGGGAGGAATTTGTCTTTTCGCGGCCCGTCGTCATTGCGCGAGGCGCATGCATGGAGCACCGCGTCCATATGAGCGTATGCCCAGCGTGTGCCCGGCCCTTTGCAGCCCTGTTGTACAACGAGTGTACACGCGGATTCGATCCGCCAGCTGCCGATGGGATATCAAGCCATTGGTTTGGCCGGTGGTGCTATGATTCCCTTCATGCATACCGCCCATGCTCTTCGACCAGTTCACGCACCAGGCGTACCAACTGGATATCGCCGTTAGGCGGCACTTGATCCGCCACGCCGAGCATGAAGCGCCCGCTGTCTTTGTGCAGGCGGATGATTTCCAGCACATGCCGGCGCATATCGTCCGCCGTGAAGGGCGGCGCGAACATCGCCCCCGGCACGCCCCCGAGAACGAGGATCTCGTCGCCCACCAGTTGCCGAATCTCGTCGAGCGCTACATCCCCCACGGGCCCGGGCGTCAAGGCATCAATAGCGTCAATCCCGAGATCGGCAATGCCCTCGACCACCCCGCGCAGCGTGCCATCGATATGGATCAGCGCCTGCTTGCCGTGAGCATGCAGGCCATCCATCCGCCGGGCCAGATACTCACGACTGTAGCAGTTGAAGAGACCGCCCATCGTTTCGGCCGTCAGGTTCTCGCAGATCATCACGTGGCCGCACGCCGCCTGCTCGGTAATCCGATAGATGGCATCCTGACTTTCCCCTATCACCTGCAAGGTCGCCTCCACTTCGCCAGGCGCGTCCGCCAGCAGGTAACACAGGTCCATCACGCCGGCCCACGATTTATTCAGTTCAGAAATGGGCGAAGCCGGCACCGCGACAATGGGGAGTCCGAAGTCGCCGTATTCGGCATCGATACGGGCGATTGAAGATGGATCGGCCTGATACGATCGGTGTTCCATCAGGTAGCGCAGCACGCGCAGGTCCGCCACCTCCTTCACGGCATGTTCGGTAAAGCCATAGGAAAAGGACGCCGTGCTGTATTCCTGTACAGCGCGCAGGCACCCCACGGGCGTCTCCCAGGTGGTGGCTCGCTTCCCATCCGAGTTCGTGGTGGTTGTCCGGACCTGCTCCCCCTCGCACACGGTATAGGCGCAACAGCCCGGGACGTATTCCCCCACCCCCATTTCACGATGCAGAGCCCCAATGCCGCGCGGGCCACGCCAACGCGTCGGCAGGTCGCCGATCTCCACGTGGGCGCTATACCAGTAAGTCAGGTCGGCAAACCACACCATCGCGTCGGGAGTGCCGCCGTGAAACACCGTTTCAATGCGTTCGCGGAGAGTCATGCGTGCCACGTCTTTCCCATCCCGTCGGCCAGCGGATGGGCGAGGAAGTACTCCAGCACCGCCTCCTCGTGGCCCGGGGGAATGTCATAGCCGTAACTGCGGATGATGAGCCCCCCGCGCTCGCTGCCCCATCGCGCCAGCCGTTCGCACTCCGCCCGGATCGCCTCGACGGGGCCGGTCTTGAGCGTGGTCTGGATGTCCACCGTGGTGGCGAAGGCGATCTTGTCGGAAAAGCGTCTCGCCACCTCCTCGTAGCCGCAGGTGCCGCTTTGGAAAGGGTTGACGGTGTCGATGCCGGCCTCGATGAAGCCGGGCAGCAGTTCCGTGACCATACCGCACGAGTGCAGCCAGAAGTGCATGCCCCGTGCATGGCTGGCGGCGGCAAGGCGCCGGTATTCCGGGAGGAAGAACTCCCGCCACAGCGCGGGACTGATCATCGCCGCCGTCTGTGTGCCCCAGTCGTCGAACATAAACAGGGCGTCGATCTCCGCGGCGAACGGCGCAAGGCGCCCGATGTACTCCAGCCAGGCGTCTGTCAGGCGGCGCAGCAGGCCGCGGACGGCCTCCGGGCACTCGATGAAATCCATCATGACCTGTTCCATGCCGCGCAGGTACTGCAGGCGTTCCCAGATGCCCGACGACAGGGCGACAATCCGGTATTTGTCGTCCCGGGCAAGGCCCGGCAGATGTGCGGCCAGCGCGGCCTCGGTCATGGCCGCGAAACGGCCCGCGTCGGGTGGACGCCACGCTGCCATGGCGCTGACGGTGGTCAAGGGATGCTCCTGCACGTACCCCGTCGAGGGATAGTCCGGATGCACCGTCCATTTGGAGCCCCACAGGTCGATGCCGTTCGCGTCCTTCTGGAAGAAGTCGAACACGTACTCCACGTCCATGACTTGTCCGGGGAAGATGAGCCCCACCCGCTGCGGGGAACGGAACTCGACCGCCCGCTTCACAATTTCGCGAGCATTCATACCACGAGGTCCTCACCGTCAGTAGCGTTGATCGGAAAATCGAGCATACGGCCCTGGTGACCGGCCTCATAGGCGGCCATGATGATGGCCAGACCGCGCACGGCCTCGTCGCCATCAATCCTGGTGGATGCGCCCGTGCGCAAGGCCTGGCAAATATCCCGATACGCCCGCTCCACATAGAGTACGCCATCTTCACTATGATGGAAATGCTCGTTTGTGGCGGGACTGACTACATCGCCGCTGGCGCAAACCTTGCGAAACACGCACGCATCGTCGGGCAAGGGGTCCAGGCGCAGTTCCGCAAATCCGTGTGTTCCGTTGGCGCGCAGGACGGGCAGCCTGCCGCAGGTGCGTTTCCCGGCTTCAATGGACAGGCGGACTCCGTCCGTGAAGTGAATGGAGGCCAGCAGTTGGGTTTCGGAGGGGATGCCCTGATAATCGCCGAGAACCGTCGTATCCACGGCGCCAATGGCCCGAACCGCTTGACGCTCGCGGCCCAGGGCAAACAGGGCGGCGTCAACCAGATGAGGACCGAAATTCATGAAGGTGTCGAACGGTTGCGCGATGTCAATACTCTCTAGCTCCCCAATCTCGCGATGGGCGACGGCATCCCGCCACCACTCAAACGGCTTGCCATAGCGGCGCTGGTGATGGACGAAAAGCCGGCAACCGGTGTTCGCCGCCGCAGCCATCATGCGCTGGGCCGAGGCCAGGCTGGTCGCCATCGGTTTCTCAATCACGATCCCCTTCGCGCCGGCCGCCAGGGCGGCCATCACCATCTCCTCGCGGTACGGCGGAAAGGCGCTGACCGTGACCACATCCGGGTGCTCCCGTTCCAGCATCGTCCGGTAATCCCTGTAGGCGACGCATCCAGAGAACTCCTGGCAGAAATCCGCGGCATTCTGCTCGATACGGTCTGCGACCGCCACCAGTTTTAGGTTCGTCACACGGCCGATAGCCCATCCGTGCGCATAGCCGATCGAATGGGCGCCACCTTTTCCCGCGGAGGATGATCCGCAGCCAATAATGGCAGCACGTAACGTGGCTGAGTTCATGGGGCGTCCTCCCAGGTAAAGGCTACACTGAAGTGTTCATCCGGGGCATCCCGCAACGCCTGGTACGCGACTTGCGCCTCGTGGAAGGCACGCACTTCGCCGACAAATTCGCGCGCGCGAATCTGTCCTTGGGCGACAAACTGCAGCACCTCCTGCCGGTCGTCCGGCTCCCGGTCGTTGGGGGTAAAGATCGCCAGTGCCTGCGTTGGGGCGAGGCGAGCCAGATTGACGGGCACCGGGTCCAGGTAATTCGCCTGGAGCACTACGCGGGGCAGCGGGCTGGGGACGCCCATGCCGTGCGCGCGGAGGAACTGCAACGCCTGCTGGGCCGGCACCGGTTGGCCGGAGGCCTCCACGAGGATGTCCGCGCCGCCTTCCAAGGCGGCTGTGACCTGTGTGACGGCATCGGGATCGCGCATATCGATCGCTGCCGCCACCCCCCTCGCCCGTGCGCGTTGCACGCGCAACGGATGCACGTCCGTGACCACCGTCTTCACGCCATGCAGCAGCAGGAATTTGGCGGAGAGGGCGCCGATCAGCCCTTGTCCGACGACCAGCGCCGTCTCCCCCGCCGTCACGCCGGCATGCTTGACCCCACGCCAGGAGATGGCGCCGATCTCGGCGATGAGTGCGTCGAACGGGTCAGCGCCGGCCGGCACTTTCAACACGGCGTCGTACCCGGTGGTCTGGTAGCGATGCAGGGAGGCTTGCGCGCCCCAGTACGGGGTAATGCCCGGCACCGGCAACGGGTTGCGCCCGGAGACCAGCTCCCCCACGGCAAAGCCGGTCACCTGGTCGCCCACTTCGATCACTTCGCCGATGATCGAGTAGCCGGGAATGAGCGGGAATTTGCCCGCGGCACCGTAATGGCCGCCCCAGACGCGCACCTCCGTCCCGGTCGACACCAGGGAGTATCGGGTGCGCACCAGAACTTCTTCCGGTCCGCAGGGGGGCACAGCATATGTCCGAATTTCGACAGCTCCCGGTTCAGGAAAGACGATGGCTTCGCCGGTATATGACATGATGCCCCTCCTTGCAGACGACATGCTGCATCGGTAATTTCAGGAATCATGATAGCGCCGCACCGTCGTCGTGCCTATCCAGAAACCGGCTATTTCTTCTAATTTTTGGCTTGAGCATAGACAGCGGGCATGCCGGCGTGGTACAGTGCGGCATGCCCTTGTGAACGGAGCGGACCCCTGATGTCTACCGTAACCCCACCCGGCGGGAATCGCGCAGAGCCGATCATGCCCGCCGTGCAGTTTGTGACCGGTCTCGACATCCACCTCCCTGCGGGGTACTACTGCCCGACGCATGCCCATGCCGTGTTCGAACTGGTGTTCCATTGCCGAGGACGCGGGGAAACGACCGTCGGCGCCTCTAGCACGTATGCCTTTACCGACGGCAGCGTCGTATTCTACCCTCCGCACATCCCCCATGATCAACGCCTCACGACGGCGGGTGAGGACTGTTGTGTCCTGCTCGCCTTCCCGGACGGCCTTCCCGCCCCGTTCACTCAGTGTGGCTACCTGCCCACGGTCTCCGATCCCATGATCCGGGACGATCTCGTCTACCTGTCCCGCACCCAGTTGCCCACCGCTGCGTGGGTGCGGGCGTCCGTGCACGCCCGCGCGACGGCCGTGGTCGCCTGGATGCTACAGGCCATCGCCACAGTGGTGCCCATCCCCGTGACATCACACCCGGCCGTGGAACAGGCCTACTTGTTTCTTCAGCATGAATACCACCGCCCGCTGCGCATTGAGGAGGTTGCGCGCGCTGTAGATCTCAGCGCTTCCTACCTGCGCCACCAGTTCCGTGCGCGATACGGGATGAGTCTGGTGCAGTGTCTGTCGCACATCCGCATCGCACGCGCGTGCGACCTCCTCCGCCATACCCGGTTACCCATCGAGACGATCGCCCAGTTAAGTGGATTTGAGAATGCTCGCTACTTTTCCACTGTCTTCCGCCAACAGCAGCACTGTACGCCCAGCCAGTTCCGACGCAGCAAGCGCTGACCTTCATACGTCAGCCCCCGTCGGGTACCGTGCACTACCGCACTCGGGACAGACCGCGACAGCTCCGCGATGGCGGTCGGCGCGATCACGCCTGTGCGGCAGCAGCCGTGATGCTCGATGTGTGCACGCCGCTTTGTAGCAGGCGTGGGGGCTTGCTTCAGACTGTGCGACCGCCTTTCTTCACAAGTGCGCCCCCACGGTGTTTACGACCGGCAACGCCGTGACGCCGCTTCGATCTCGGTCACCCGAACCTAGAGCGTCGCCACGCAGACCCAATTACCCTGGGTTGGGGAAGTGTATCGGTCACCAGTCTGGCGAGACTACGTATTCGTGTATTTGGGTGTGACAGTGTAGGCATACTCTTCCATCACCAACTTTCATCACCGAACCTATTGACAAATTACGAAAGCGAGCTATAATAAAGGTAAATCGTTTTAGGTAAACGATACGCCAACGACCAAATGAAAGGAGCCATCCGATGTGGCATCATATCCCCAATCGTCGAGGGTTCACCCTCATCGAGCTCCTCGTCGTCATCGCCATCATAGCTATCCTGGCGGCGATTCTCTTCCCCGTGTTTGCCAAAGCCCGGGAAAAAGCGCGACAGTCGTCGTGCCTGAACAACCAGCGGCAGATCGCTGTCGCCATTCTCATGTATGCTCAAGATCACGACGAGATGCTGCCCGACGCGTCCAACGTGTGGCCGGAGATCAATGTGGACCGCAACATCCTCGTGTGTCCCACGAAAGGCAAGAAAGTCGCGAACGCCTACATTTATAGCGCCGACTGCAGCAGTGTTTCACTCGGTGAACTCGCCGACCCTGCCGCGGAATTACTGACCGCGGATGGGCAGCATGCTGCCAGTGCCGCCAGCGGCATTACCGCCGCGACGTATGACAACGTGGGGTATACTCTGGATGATTTCGATGCGCGGCATAGCAACAAGTTTGTTTGCACATTTGTCGATGGCCATGTGGCTACCCTGTCGCTCACCGAGAAATCCTTGCCGGTGAAAGGCCGGTGCATTCTCTGGCTGAAAGCGGATAGCCTGACCGGCCTGTCCAATGGCGCTGCGATAACGCGGTGGCCAGACCAGAGCGGCCAGGGTAATGACTTGGCATCCAGTGCCACCAGTAATTTGCCGACGTATGAAGCGCGGAATGGCAATGCCAACAACATGCCGGTGGTGAAGTTTACCACCGTCCCACTCACTCGCGCGAAGGTCACACCTTCACAAGCAGATACGAGCATGACCATCATTCTCGTGCAAGCCCCACGACATAGTACACATGGAGCTGATATGCTCAAGCTTGGTGAGATGAATCTACAGTCGCTCGCCGATGGTAGTTCCCAATATAACGGCATGCGAGCCTATGCCCCCTGGTGGACATGGCTCGAAGGATATGAGCCTGGGACGCGCACCGCTGCCGGCGTCTTCCACATCGGTGAGTTATCCGCCAATAGCGTGAACCAACCACAGAACGCTATGCTGTATTACGATAACAGCAAGGCATTGCGGGCAGGCTTCTTGCCGGCGACGTCCTGGGCGCAGACTCGCCCACTCACTTTGAGTCCTGCCCAACTGGGTAGCAGCACACACGCCCAGGATATTGCCGAAGTGCTGGTCTTTAGCCCAGCCCTCTCACAGATGAACCGTCAGCTGATCTGCGGGTACCTGAAAGCCAAATACAACATTACCACGGCGGAGTAAGTAGCAAGCGCTGGCGGTTAGTGCATCTATGCGGTGGCAGGCCAGTCAGCCGTCTAGAAGGATGTGTACTCCCGGTGCAGTGGAGTGCGCTGGCCGGTCGCCAGCTAACCCAGTTGCCCCCGTGCGCAGGGGCACAGGATACGCTCCTGCGCACGTTCGCCCCCTGATGTGCCCCGTTAGTACCCCGGGCGGCGTGCCCGGACCACCGCTGTCACCCCGGCGGCCGTACGGATTGACAGTTGCGAGAGGGTATGGTGTACTTGTCAGGTAAACCGTTTTATGCCAGGATGATGATCCCGCGCGATTCCGCCCCATGATCGTGCGGGAGTAAGCGAAGTGTTTCGAGCATTGTCCAGCCCGGTGTGGAGCACACCCGCCACCCGGACGACCAGACGCGGGGCGGGCAAGTCCGCGCCCGCTGTTGATCACATTACCAGGAGAACGCCAACGATGAATACGCAAGCGATGATGCGGATGGCGGGCGGAGCTACGCTCGGGCGCGCCATCACCTTATGCGCCCTCGCGGTCGCTCTACTGTCCGGCCACGCGGCTTGGGCGGGGCCGGACGCGCTGACG
>JAGUZN010000353.1 GCA_020060775.1 Armatimonadota bacterium | reverse complement strand
TGACTGCCCCCGAGCAGTCGATGGCCGCCGACCCGACCGTTGGCCTGCGCATGGCGTCCCTGCCGGCCGCGAGCGGTCAACAGGGCCAGCGTTCGGCCCTCGTCGCTGATACTCCCGCTGCAGCTACCCCGGTGTTACTCATCGCCAAACGCTCGCCGGCCGTGGAAGGGGACGTCCAGACGGTGATCGCCTCAACAGGGCTGCAGGCCGGGGTGACGCCGCGGCTTGGCGCCGCGATGAATCGACCGGTGCACATCGTCACGCTGGCCACCCCGGCGACGAATGCTGTGCCCGCTGGGGTTGACAACATGTTGCACGAACGCCAGGTGCACGGAGGTGCCGTACAGCTCGCTGTGCCGGCGATGCCCGAGAAGGCGATGCCGAAGATGTGGCAACGCGATACCGGCATCGGCTCCATTCATGTTGCACGTGCACAGAATCTCGCGCTCGCCCCGAGCCCTGCACCACAGTCTGCCACCGCCAGTAGTCTTGACCAGGAAGATCTGCTGATCGACCTGCACATGCCACATACCGTGCAGCGCGGGGAAACCATTGAGACCATCGCCAAGGCTTACTCGGTAACTCCCGAAGAACTGACCAAGCTCAATCCGGGTTTGAGCCCCGAGCGTCCGCTCCCCGAGAATAGCACCGTAGTTGTGCCGCAGCAGGCGGCGCGCATTTACCTGGATAGCACGCCGCTGGTCGGCGGGCCCGAACCGTACATCGTCCACGGGCACTCCATGGTACCCTTGCGCCAGTTCATCGAGGCCAAGGGTGGCATTATCGTCTGGATGCCGAAGACCAAAGAGGTGAACGCCTGGGCCAACAATACCTTCATGGCCCTGCGCATCGGCAGCCAGGAAGCCCGCATCAATGCCGACACCGTGCTCCTGCCGGTGTCGGCCGCTATCCGCGAAGACCGGACCATGGTGCCTATTCGCTATCTGATGACGGCGCTGGGGCTGCAATTGCAGTACAATCCGGCCAGCGGTACTTATTACCTGGCGAGCGGGGAGTAGGCTCAGCAACTCACAGTCAGGGGTACGAGTATCGATACGTACGACGCGAAAAAAATATAAGGTTATGGGGAAAAGGCCTGCAGCGTGTGGAACATAGTGGTTGGCTGCAACTTTAGCAACGGACGCGGGCAACCGAAATCGGTTCCTCAACGCAGGCATTCCCCCAATGTCGGTAGCCGGTGCACACAACCAATCGCATGACTCTGGTGGGCTAAAGCGTCCGTGGCGGGCGGCCACCGGTGAGTAGGCTGTAATAGACAAACGCAGTACCGAGAAGTCAACGCAACAAACATAACAGGATTTTTGTCGACTTGGCGGGATGGATGCAGCAGAAGAGGAGTAGCCTGCTATGAGCCTATTTGGCAAATTTACAGGCGCCGACCGTACCGTAGGGATTGATATCGGGAGTCATGCCATCAAAGTGGTGCAAATCGTACCCGCAAAAGGTGGCTATATGCTGACGCGAGCCGGCAGCACCCCGACCCCGCCGGACGCGATCAAACAAGGCGTCGTAGAAGATCGCATCGCCGTCGCCGAGGCATTGCACTCACTGCTTCGCACGCTCGGCATTACCTCCTCCATGGCCATCGGCGCCGTCGCCGGACCCACCGTGGTCATTCGACAAGTGCAGTTGCCCGCCATGCCCGAGCAACAACTCCGCAAGTCGATTAACTGGGAAGCGCGCAATTACATCTCCTTCCCGGTCGAAGATAGTCTCCTCGAGTTCCAGATCCTCGGCACGAACACCGTGGAAGGCACGACACAGATGGATGTCATGCTGGTGGCCACGCCGCGCGATTTGGTCGATTCCCGCGTAGACTGCTTCGAACAGGCCGGGCTGGAACCGATTGCCGTCGACCTCGAACCGTTCTCCCTCATGCGCAGTGCCATTGAGTTGCCGCTCAATGGAGCCCCACCAGGGCAGGAAACGATCGCGCTGGTCGATATCGGCGCCACCTTCACGCATATCACGCTGTGCAGCAACGGCGCGTTCATCCTCTCGCGCAGCGTATCTATCGCCGGCGATCAGTTCACCGAGGCGATTGCCAGCGCACTGGGCATTGAGGCCGCACAGGCGGAAACGGCGAAAGAACAGGAAGTGCGCATGGTCACCGATGAGGCGAGACGCGCACAACTTTCACCGATGGGGCAGGAAGCCAGCCGGGCGCTGGAACCGATTATGGAGCAACTGGTGCGCGAAATCCGCCGCTCCTTCGCATTCTACGACTACCAGCGTGTTCCCGGTACGTACGAGCGTGGCGGCGGTGACAGCGTGTCGCGCATCCTGCTGTCTGGGGGCAGTGCGAAAATGGAGGGGCTCGTCGATTTTCTCAACGAACAGTTGAGCATCCCCGTGGAATTGGTCAATCCGCTGCAGGGCGGCATGGTCCAGCTCCCACCTGATGCCGACGAACTCCACCTGGAATTGCCGTCCCTCGCCACGGCGATCGGCCTGGCGGTTCGCGAGCCCATGCTTGCGCATGAGAAGGGAGGCTTCCGGTGAACATCAACATCAACCTCATTGCCGAACGCCGCGCGCGCAAGATGCGAGAGGTCATGGTGTTGCGCTGGAGCACCATGGGCGTGCTCTTTGTCATCCTGCTCATGATCTCGATGAATGTCATTGCCGCCGTCGAAATGTTCGCCACGAAACGGGACATCATCGCGCTGGAGTTCGAACTTAAGAGCTATGAGGGCAAACGGCAGGAACTGGCACGCATCGAACTGGCCATCGCCGAAAAAAGACCGATGGTCGCGCTGCTGGAGCAAGTGCGGGTCAGCGAAGGCGCCTGGATGACGATGCTGGCGGACTTCTCCCATATCATCCCACACGATGTGGTGATCGACAATCTCTCGACCACGCCGTCCGATACTGGTGTGCGGCTGCGCGTGAGCGGACGAGCGCTGGATGAAACGACAGTCGGCGAGTTTATGATGGCGTTGCGCCAGCACACTAGGTGGGCCATGACCCCCGAACTGGGCACAGTGTCCGCTGAACAAACGCCATTCGGCGACAAACTCGTCCGTTTTGATCTCGCTATCCCGGTCAAGGGTTTGTTCGGAGGTCAACTCTGATGGCGCAGAAACAGTCACGATTCATGCTCATGTTGCTCGGGTTGATCGCTGCGGCCATCCTCGTCTTACTCGGGGGAGGGATTGGCTGGTACCACGCACACCAACGGGTGCTTGTCCTCAAACAAGAGAAGGCCGCAAAGACCGAAGAGCGAGACCAGGTGAAGGAAGCGATCGCACAGCTCGATTCGCGCAAAGCAGAGTTGCAGCGCCTGGAAACACGGCTCGCCACGCTGGACCAGAATCTGGCCGACTACAAGTACATCCCGACGTACTTGCACCAGATCCAGCGGGCAACAGTGATGTCCGGCAATACGATCCTGGCCATTTATCCGCGTGAGTTACGCGTGCTCGACCTGACAAAACATGCCTTCCTCACCGGCAGTGTGGATAATGCCGATGCACCCCCGCCGGCGGTGCTCGCCAATATGGAAGAGCAGAAGTCGAGCGATGATGCCACCAAATACCGCGTGCAACAGATCTCGCTGGAAGTGCGCGGCAACTATTTCAGCCTGCTGCGCCTGCTCGATACCCTCAGGCAATTCCCGAAGATGGTCTATGTGCAGGCGATTAACATTAGCCCACAACAACGCGAAGGCTTGACCGGCATCGTGGCGCGGGTTGAAACCTATGCCATCATCACGCCGGACCAGTACCAGGAAGTCGACACGACCACTGAAGAAGGCACGCCATGAACAAATCCAACAAAGTGATACGAGATGCCGCGATTCTCGGTGTGCTGGTCATCGTGTTAGTGATTGTCGGAATCTCCCAGTTCAAGCAGATCGGGACATCGCCGACACCGAAACCGGCAAAGAAACCGGCCGAGGGACAGCAAGCAGCAGCAACCGGCAAAACCCTCACCAGCACGCCCGCGCCAGCGGACGAACAGGGTAGCGGTAAAGTGGTCTGGCACAGCGCGGCGCGCGTGGTGAACATCCTCGATGAAGTGGCGGGTGGGCGCGACCCCTTCAATAATTTACTGGTTGCCACGATGCCGCCAGCAGACCTTACGCCCGAAGACACGCCAACTCCACCGGAAAAAGAGCCTGATCCCTTCCCGTTCCCCAGCGGGGACAATAGCGGTTTCGAACCCGTTGAGCATAAAAAGACCGTCGCCCTGGCGTGGGTGAAACCTGAGATACTGGCGAAAGCCTTCAGCGAACGGAACTTGCTGGTCAATCTGGCCGCCGGCAAGAAAGGGGATGAGGTGGTGCTCACGGGAACCTCACCTGACTTTGAAGAAGCCGTCCAGGTGATCGCTGCCCTCGATGTGCCGCCCCCGGTACCGAACTTTAAGCTGTCGGGCATCATTGACTCGCAGCGTGAACGGTTTGTGGCCATCAGTCTGGATGGCAAGATGTACACCCTTACCGAGGGTGAAACAATCCCGAACAAGGGATGGAAGGTCAAAAAGATCACCACAACGGGTGTCGTCATGACCAACGGCATTTAGTCTGTGCCATTGCGGTTGTCCGGAGGTAGCTCGAAATGAATGCACGCGTTGTAGCTCGTATGAGCCGCTGGAGCCGAAGCCTGATCATTGCTTGCGTCTTATTGCTCGCGATCGGCGCTTTCGCCCAAGTCAGAGAACGCAAAATCGACATGATGGATTTCGAAAAAGCCGAAATCCCCATGGTCATCAAAGCGCTTGCCAATGTGACCGGCGCCAACATCGTGATTGGCCCGGACATCAAAGGCGAGGTCACGCTCAAGTTGCGCAACGTGTCGACGGAAGAGGCGCTCAAGACCATTACCGCAATGACCGGGTTGGCCTATGGCGTGATGCCCAACGGCACGTATGTCGTGAACACCAAGCAGAAAATCGCCGAGCAGTTCATCGCGAACATGGAAACGATGGTGCTCAAGCTGCGGGTGCTCTCCGGAAACGATGTCTCGGGCGCGCTGGCCGTCACCTATAAGGATATCCAGGTGAAGACGCTGCCGGATAACCGCATCGTGCTCGCCGGGGATCCCATGCGCCTCTTGAAGGCGAAAGCGTTCATCGAGGAAATCGATGTGGCGCCAATGCAAGACGACCCGGGACAAATTCCCGAACAACTGCAACAGATCGAGGTATCCTACCAGATCAAGGCGGTCGTGCCCTGGCAGGCCCGTCTGTACCTGGAAGAGCTGTATGCCGATCGCGGGTTGATCATCAGCTTTGCCCCGAATCGCCCCTGGGAACAGCCGGTGACCATCACCACCACCACAACGTCGATGAAAGTCGGCGACGATCAAAAAGGCGGGGAGAAACCCTCGACAACCAAAGTCACCGTCGATCGCACGAGTTGGGAAAGCGACCACATCATCCTCCGCGGGCCCAGCGCCGTCGTCCACGATGCGCTCAACAGCCTGAAGAAAATCGATACCGAAGTGCCGATGGTGGAGAAACGCTGCAGCGTCTCACGCATTTACTCCTCGCAGGCGATCGCCTACTTGCTCGAACGTTTTGAAAAAGGCGGCCTCTCAATCTTAACCGCGCCGATGACATACGGCGACATCGTGGGGCGTGGGGCGACGACGCCCGAGGGGAGCAAAGCGAGCGGGATCATGGCAGGCACATACGTGCGCCGCGATGCTGATGGCAACCTGAACGTGGCCGAGCCACTGGGCGATTTCATCATTCGTGGCCCTGAAGCGGTGGTCAAGGAAGCCATCACGGCGCTGGCCGCCATTGATATCGGCCCCGAACGCGTTGAACGCCTGGTGAGTTTGCGATATCTTGAAGCTGGGGAAGCGAAGAAGCGATTGGAAGAAATCTACGGCAAAGACGGGCTATCCGTGCTGTTGGCGCCCAGTCGTCGCGGCACCTCCAAAGATGCCGTAGAGCAGGAGACGTTAACGGTCAGCGGCGAGGAATCCGCACAGGAGACTGCCGACAAGGCGCCGGCCGATGTGTTTGAACTGGTGCTCCGCGGTCCGGATAATGTCGTCGCCCGTGCCGTGCAGTTGCTGGATACGCTGGATTCCGAGCCGGCGCAAATCGCCATCCGCGCGGAAGTGGTCACCATCAACTCCACCGAGTTGACGAACCTGGGCATCCAGTGGGGAGGCATCACACGGGACGGCTTCACCGCAGGCTCGGTCGGCACACAGTTCAACGAAGTACAGCCGCCTGATCCCTTGCAACTGGGCCAGTTCGTGCGCGCACCGGTGAATATCACCGCCACAATTAATGCACTCGAGACCCAGAACAAAGCGAAAGTCATCAATCGCCCGAGCACCGTGGTGCAGAACGGACGCGATGCGTTGATTCACGTAGGCAATGAACTGTACTACGAACGACTCGGCGGATATGATGACGGCGCTCCGATCTATACCATCGAGATTATCCGCACGGGTGTCACCCTGCGCGTGAGGCCACTGGCCTCCAGTGACGGCGTCATCACGCTGGAGATTTCCACCAACGTCACCGAACCGCCGACGTTCCGGCGCGGGATCTCCGGCGCTGACCTGCCGGTGGTTAACGGCAACACGTTGTCCACCGTCATTCAAATCCGCAGCGGAGAAACGCTGGTCATTGGCGGATTAAAGCAGGATACACAAAGCGAAACACGCCAGAGCGTTCCCGTGTTGAGCAAAATTCCGCTGTTGGGTGGGCTCTTTAAGAGCAAGCAGAACACGCCGAGTCAGCGGGAACTGGTCATATTCGTCACGCCAGAGATCTTGCGAGCTCTCGGCCTGCCGGCTGCCGCCGGGACCACGACGCCCGCGGCGCAATAACAAGGAGAAGCATCATGTACGTACGTTGTTGCCTCGCGCTGCTGTTGGCAGTTTTCGGACTCGTAGCCCTGGTGGGGTGTAGCGGTAAGACGGATACCATCAATCCCGTCATCAACTGGACGTACAGTACGCCGGCGGCCGGCGCATTGCAGCTGCCCTATGTCTACTCGGAAGACGCCATCCTCATCGACGGGAGTGGTACGGTAACGAGTGGGGAGTCCAATCCGATCACCAGCTATCAGTGGACACAGAGTGGGGCGCGTTTAGGGGTATTCACGACGCCGTTAAGCCCGACAACAACATGGAAGGCGCCACTGGTGGCTGCTGGGGAAGCACCCGTGCCGGTTACACTGTACTTCACAGTGAAGACACTGCTCGGCGGAGAAGCGGTGCAACCCATTAACCTGATTATCGTACCCAGGGGCTGGACTCCGTCGTAACGAATACATTACACGGATTCGGGAACACTATACGCTGGCTGTGAGTGCCTTCACAGCCAGCGTCACCCATAACTAGCCCATTGCAGGACAAGGAGTTATCCGTGGCTGGACACCGTGCCATTGGCGAGATCATTAAAGAAATCACCAACTTGAATGATGACGAGTTGCAGCGCGCGTTGCAGATTCAACGGAACACGCGCGAGCCACTCGGGCAACTGCTGGTGAAGATGAACCTGATCACCGAACGTGACCGCGCGCGGGCCTTGGGTCGCCAGTGGGGCATCCCTTTCGTCGAGATCAACCCCGAAGAAGTCGACGAGGAAATCATCAGCCTCTTCCCCAAGCACATGCTGGCACGCTGCCGCGCGTTGCCGATTGCCAGAAAAGGCAACCGGGTGACCATCGCCATGGCGAATCCGCTGGATATCTTCAGCATCGACCAGATGCGCCTGGTCAGTGGCCTGGAGATTGACCCGGTTATCACCGTCGAAGAAGATCTCAACAATGTGCTCACCAGCATGCAATCCTCCGGCGATCGCCTGGACGAAACAATTCGCAAGGTGGTCGACGAGGTCGGCAGTGAAGGGGAACTGCGCTTCTCCGAGGGGAAACGCGATGAGGAAGTCTCCATCGATCAGTTGCGCGAACTGGTCGATGACGCCCCGATCATTCAACTGGTGAATATGATCATCCGCCAGGCGCTCACGGATAAGGCCAGTGATATTCATATTCAGCCGGAGGCCACGCGCGTGCGCGTGCGTTACCGCATTGACGGGCTGCTGCAGGATAATACCTCGGTGCCCAAACAGGTGCAGGCGGCACTCATTTCCCGTATTAAAGTCATGGCGGAAATGGACATCGCCGAAAAGCGGGCGCCGCAGGACGGCCGCATTTCGCTCACACTGAATAACCGTGAATTCGATATGCGCGTTTCCACCCTGCCCGGGGTGCAGGGCGAAAAAGTGGTGATGCGCGTGCTCGACAAAAGCGGCATTTCCGTCACCGTCAATAAGCTCGGCATCCCGTCGACGATGATGGATGCCTATGACCGGCTGATTCATCGCAGCTATGGCATCATTCTCGTCACCGGCCCCACCGGGTCGGGGAAATCGACCACGCTGTATGCGACGCTCAACCAGATCAACAGTCCCGATAAAAACATCCTGACGGTCGAGGACCCTGTCGAGTATCAGCTGCCCGGGTTGACGCAATCGGGGGTGAACGTGCGGGCGGGCATGACCTTCCCGGCGGTGTTGCGCACCATGCTGCGCCAGGACCCGGACATCATCCTGGTGGGCGAAACGCGCGACCCTGAGACGGCGTTGATCTCGATCGAGGCGGCACTGACCGGGCACCTGGTCTTCTCCACCCTGCACACCAATGACGCCCCGGGTGCGGTGGCGCGCTTGACGGAAATGGGCATCGAGCCCTTCCTCACCGCGTCGGCGGTCATCGGCGTGCTCGCCCAGCGCCTGGTGCGCACCATCTGCCCGCGGTGTAAAGAATCGTATGAGCCATCGGTCGAGGCGTTTCGCCGCTTGGGCATGAACCTGGAAGGCGAGAATGTCATCTTTTACCGCGGCGCCGGCTGCCAGTACTGCCGCAACACCGGATACAAAGGCCGCATCGGCGTCTTCGAACTGATGGCGGTGGATAATGAAGTGCGCGAGTTGATCCTGCAAAAAGCCCCGACACACGTGTTGCGCCAGGCGGCGCTGGAGGCGGGGATGATTTCCTTAAAACAGGATGCGATGCAGAAAATCCTCGAAGGCGTCACCACCATGGAAGAGGCACTGCGCGTCATTTATGCTGAATAGTGCAGTGTGAGAATACGCCAGGGAAAGAGCGCCCCTCCCGGTCGGGAGGGGCGTTTGCATGGACTGAACATCAAGCAAGCGGGTCTTCCCCGGTTAGCTCGGTCAGCGCCAGGCGAATCTTGTCCATGCCGGGGTGCGAGGGGTGCCGCCGCACCACCCGGCGAAAGATGGCAATGGCGGCTGAGTGTTGCCCCTGGCGCATGCGGACATTGCCCAGGTTGGCCAATGCCGTCGGCTCATCCGGTTGAAGTTCCAACACGCGCAGGAAATGCTCCGCGGCTGCCTCGAAATCATCGGATTGTACGGCCCGAATGCCGGCATCCGTTTCCAGCGCCAGATACTCGTGCGCGATCGCCGCATCCTCGGGGGCCAGGGCGCGGGCCTGCGCCATGGCGGCCGAAGCATCTTCCCACTGTTCCAGACGCGCCAGCGCCAGCGCCAGATTGCGGTGCCCCTCGGCATGTCGCGGCAAATCCTCAAGGGCGCGCCGGTATGACTGTACCGCGTCGGCATACTCTCCCGATTGATAGTGGCGATTGCCGGCCACCAGCAATCCATGCGGAGAAGCGCTGGACCGGGGAGCGCGCGCCACCTCGTCGAGAAGGGTGGCGAGACCGGCTGTGTCCTCCAGCGTACGCAGTTCGCCGTCGGGCGACGCCAGTGCGGCCACGCCGTGAAACTCGCCGGCGTCGTCCCAGAACAGCGTCAAGCGAAGGTCGGCATGCGCGCGCACCTGCCAGACACCGGCCCACACCCCGACCACGGCATGGCGCTTCTGCACAGTATGCGGCGATTCCTCTGCCGGCAGCCCCGGCCAGTCGATTTCGGCGGCCAGTGACGACAGCAAGGACGGGAGATCATCAGCAACCCCGGGTTGAACGGCCAGTGTGTCCTGACTCGGGTGCGTCGTCCCCCGCCAGAGCACAACTGTTCCCCCCAGATTCATCACATCCGCTGCCTGCGCGATCGTCTGTTCACGGGATTGCGCCAACGGACGCATCAACTCCGCCCACTGTGCTGCAGCGACGCCCGTACGTTCAGGAACCGGCATGATGCGGTACTCCTTCATGTCGAGGGGAAATCTTCCACCCGGCAACCTGGTGGTATCATTACCCGGCACACCGCAACCCACACGGCGCAGATGGGCATTCGGGAGAACGCGACTCGCCGGGTGCAGTTACCAGCCGCGACGCACCAACTCCAATGACCACTGGCGTCCGGTTCCCGAACCCAACCCTCCGAGTCCGATCCCCGAGGTCCCGTTATTCCCACTGGGCGAGTAATGCAACTGCAGCGAATAGGCGCCGAAGTTACGCTCCAGCGTAAAGCGGTGATCAAGGGTGTCAACCGAACCGCTGGAAAGGCTGGCGCCATATTGGAATGACCAGCGCGACTGGCCGGTGCGCGAAAGATCCCAGGGCAAGTAGTACGTGAAGTTCGTGGAGGCGTAGAGTGATTCGGAATTTAAATTATACGAGGCATAGGTGAACATATTCCACCGCTGTCCATGCTGGCCCATCAAGTCGAAGGTCAGGCGCTGACTGGGGTCTGCGGACATCGTATCCCGATTCGAGCGGGAGATGCCGTAGGAATAACCGAGTGAAGACGAAAAGGTGCGACTGAGCTGACGGTAGTAGCGGAGACTGGCATCATAAAACGTCGTCACCTCGCCTGTTTGGTCATGGGCGATTTCTGCATTCATGTTTGTGGAAAACGCCCCACCGAGCGCACGCAGTGTTGGAAAGGCGAGATCGCCGCGCAACCCCTGGTAGAAATTGGTCTCCCGCTCCTCGGGCAGTTCATCTTCCGCCGGGGCAAAGGCATACGAGACACCCACATAGGGGTTAAAGCCCAGCCGAAGATTGGTCTTGCCGAGTGTCAAGGCGGGCAGGCTGGCCGAGAGTTCCATCAGCGCATCCTGATTGCCCTGGTAGCGACTCCAGTGCGACGTCAAGTACAGCGACGTGCCGCGGATATTGCGCGAGAGCGCCAGGCCGGCACGGGTCGTATACTCGGCTTCTTCGTCATACCGGTCGTAGGAGGCGTTAACGTTGACGCGCGTGTCGCCGAAATCATGCACGTGATCCCAGGTGACGCTGCGCGTGGGACGGGTCAGGTCATCGAGGTACAGGCCGCCGTCCCCTGCATTGCCGATACGGTACTCCTCTTCCAGGCTGATCTGCAGGCCGGTTTTGCCCCGGTAAAACGGCGAACCCTTCGTGACATGACGCAGGTGCAGCGAACCGACTTGCTGGCTTGTTGCGGTGAAATAGATGGGAAAGTCGATATTCAACCCGGCATCGGAGGTCAGGCTGATCTCACTATTGAAGAAGGTGCCGGACTGGGAGGAACGCAGGTCAAGGACGTGATACGGCAACACGAGCAACGGGTGGTCAAGTGTGTTAACGTAAAACCGCGGGCTGCGGAACTGGATCATCTCATTCGGGAAGACGGTCGCGCGCCGGCAGAGCACCCAGGTCTTCGTCGGTTGCGGGTCCAGCGGGCGATAATCGGCCTGGCGGGCTTCTTCACTCTCCTCCAGCATCAGCGCGGGCAGCGCGAAGCTGAAAAAGGTGATATCCGGTTCGACGCCCACCAGAAACCCGCGGCGCGCATTGAGGTCCAGCCGCATCTTTTCGCCGGTGACGGTCTGCGATCCGGCGGTGATCACCACCTGGTGCTGTGCGGTGACAATTCCGGATCCCGTCTCGTACTGCAGGGCGTCCGCCGTAATACGCAGGCCAGGCGCAGTGAACTCCGCCTGGTCCCGGAGATCGAACAGCCGCTTATCCACGCTGAAATAGATCTGCCGCCCCTGGAGCGTATAACTCAAACGGTCCTCCGCTGCCGCGGTGGACGTCGACCCCGGGCCGATGAATTCGACGGTGACCGAGCGGCGGGTATTCGCCACGGTCACGTCGATGATCGCTTTGCCGGGACCGGTCGTGTTCTGCAGCAGCACGGTGACCTGGCCGCGCTGGGTGTAGGCGATGGTCGGCAAGGACCCCAGGGTGGTGTAGAAGTGGACGGGCGTGCCGTCGGACACCATGGCGCCCTGGGCATCGTAGGCCGAGACGGTGAGCGTGATCCTGGCGTCTTCCGCCCAGATGATGCGCTGTGGTTGTGCGCTCACCTCGACGCGGACGTTCGTCTGGGCGAACGCGGTCGAGCCGAGGCACAGGCAACACAAAAGCAGGACAGGGAGCAGTCCCCAAGGCTTGGGACGTGCGCAGGAGGTCATAGTCGCCATATACCCGCTGGGCAGACAAAATATTCCGCGTGCGGGACGCGGCCAGTGTCGGGGGGAAACGCAGCGCATTGATCGATCCTCATGCACATCGGGGCAGTCATCACCGGGCACACACGTATGGAATGAGCACAACACCGGTTTGACGCCAGCCGGGAATGGGCCTATAATCGCCCTGTCGGAAACGGTGGCCCATGCCGTACGCATGCAGACACCGGTTCATAGAAGCTGTTGTCAAAGGATCTGTTCGCGGATCGCGCCGTAGATGTTCGTGACGGCTGGTCTTGGGGCTCCGAGGCGCTATCCAGGACCGATAGGGTGAGGAGACCCAAGACCAGCAGCCGCGAAAAGATCAAGCGAGACCGGACAGACACTTTGACAACAGCTTCATAGGCCGGAGAGGGGCGCGGCGCAGGTGCCGGCGTCCTGCGGTCCATTTTACTCCCGAGGACATCGCCGTGCAAGCGGATACTCGCCTGACAACACCACTACTCCCCGATACCCGAGGCTACTTCGGGGCCTTCGGTGGGTGTTATGTGCCGGAAACACTGAAAACCCCGCTGGAAGACCTCGCGCGGTGTTACGATGCCGTCGCCGCCGATCCCAGTTTTCAGGCAGAGCTGCAGGCCTACCTGCGCACCTACGTAGGCCGGCCTACCATGCTCTACCGCGCTGACCGGCTGACCGAACACTTCGGGGGCGCGACCATCTATCTGAAGCGCGAGGACCTGTGCCATACCGGCTCGCACAAACTCAACAACGTCATGGGGCAGGCCCTGCTCGCCCGCCGCATGGGTAAAACCCGGCTCATTGCCGAAACGGGCGCCGGTCAGCATGGCGTGGCCACGGCCACCATTGCCGCGCTCTTCGGCCTCGGCTGCGCCATCTACATGGGCGAAGAAGATGTCGAGCGTCAGGCCTTGAATGTCTTCCGCATGCGCCTGCTGGGCGCCGAAGTCATTCCCGTCGCCAGCGGCAGCCGCACGCTGAAAGATGCCATTAACGAGGCCTTTCGCGATTGGGTCACGAATCTGCCTACCACCTTTTACGTCTTTGGCACCGCCGCCGGCCCCGATCCGTACCCCCGCCTGGTGCGCGATTTTCAGCGCATTATCGGGGAGGAAATCAAAGCGCAAACGCAAGAAGCTGTGGGCGGACTCCCTGATGCCGTGGTCGCCTGCGTGGGCGGCGGCAGCAATGCCATCGGTGCCTTTCATGCCTTTATCACCGAGCCGGAGGTCGCCCTCTACGGCGTGGAAGCCGGCGGATTCGGCCTCGACGATGGCCGGCATGCCGCCACGCTGTCAGCCGGTGCTCCGGGCGTATTGCACGGCAGTTTGAGCTATCTGCTGCAGGATGGGCATGGGCAGATCACCGAAACCCATTCCATCTCCGCCGGGTTGGACTACCCGGGTGTCGGCCCCCAACACAGCTATTTGAAGTCCAGTGGGCGCGCGACGTATGTCGCCGTGACCGACGCGCAGGTGCTGGAGGCATTCCAGGTGCTGGCCCGCCGGGAGGGCATCCTGCCTGCGTTGGAAAGCGCCCATGCCGTCGCCTATCTCAACACCCTGGCCCCGGCGCTTGGCGCCGGGCGCACGATCGTCGTCTGCTTATCCGGCCGCGGAGACAAAGATGTCCAACACGTCCAGCGCCACCTCGATGCGCCGTGATAACGCGCAGCGCATGCGGTTGTCCTGGCGAAAGCTGTTTGCACTGTTGCTGATCATTGCCGCCATGGTCTTCACGGCCGTGACGCTCCCCCCGCTCCGGCATGCACGCCAGACCGAGCGCCGGCAGCACGCACTGCTGGTCGCCGGCGCCATTGCGGAAGAGTTAGAAATGGGCTGGTTTGCGCATGACGACGCCGGCTTGCAAGACTGGCAGCGCCAAGCACTGTCCTCCTTACTCATTGATCCCTCCGTTGCGCGCATCCGCCTCTGGTCAGGGCAGCAACAATTGCTGGCTGAGGCCAGTCGCGCTGACACCTCATCCTCCACCTCGGACACCCGTCCGGCTCCCGAGGTGGAGGAGGCCATTCGCACAGTGCTTGAGCGCGTCACCCAACCCGAGGTGAATGGCCGAGTGCTGGGCCTGCGCGAAGTGATGGTCGATCAGCGTGAGGTGAGCCTGCTGCTGGCCGAGGTCCGCGACGCGGATCAGGTGACGGCGCAACAACGGGATAAACTGTACGTGCTGCAAGACGCGGCGTTGAACATGGCGGAGGTGCTGCCGGACGGCCTGGCCTATATCGGTGCTGCGCGACAGGCCATGAGCACAGTACTGGAACTGATCACTGTGGCTGATGTAGGGGCGCTGGCAAGGGCTGAAGGCGCATCACAGGAAGCTGAAGCATATTTGAGTCTGGCGCTGGAATCTCGACGCAGCCTGACCGATGAGGCGGCCATGCCTGCCGCGCTGGCCCGGTATGCCCCGACATCCGCGGTGATTCGGCGCACGCCGCTGGTGCGCGGCTATCGCGTGGTGGTGCCGCTGTTGACGGCGGGGAAGTCCGCCATGCTGGAAATGCCGCTGGGTGCGGCAGAGGTACTGCTCTACGATTGCCCTGCGGCAGCGTTGGCGCGCCCGCTCTTCCCGGCCGGGGGCATGGCGTTGCTCGCCCTGCTGCTCCTCCTGTGGCCGCGCCGGCGCAAGTCACGCCACGACCGGCAAGAGAGGACAGTCTTTCGCGAGTGATGGTTACGCCGTTTCCGACCAGGCCGTCAACGCCTCCGGCTCAATCAACTGGCGCACGTCTTCGCACCAGGGTGGCTGGAAGGCCGGCACAGCCGGCAACGCCACGGGCTCCCCGTGAGTTAAGGCTTCATTATGGTCAGTTAGCCACTGCTGCACGAGCCGTAACACCTCTTCAGCATGGGTAAAACGCCCGAGCGCAACCTCGATCTCCGATTGCCGGTTGCCCGCGTTCCAGCGTTCCTGGAAGGCGGTGACCGTGGCCTCGTGTTCCATGAGCAAATCGTCACAGGTGGCGAGCAACCTGGCCGGTGATCCTCCGGTCGCCGACAACGCCATCACCTGCTGGAAGAACAACGTCTTGCGCGCGGCATAGGCCAGCGCATCGGCTGACCAGGCGATATCCAGCACGGCCGACGGCTCCAGGCTGGCCGGGGCATCGGCGTCCAGCGACGCCCCCGCCTCGCGCGAGGTAAAGATCAGCTCCTCCAGGACGGCGGCCGGGATCTTGCCCAGGGTTTCGACTTCAATGGGTGAGGCAAACAGCATCGCCGCGGTATCGAGGCTTTCTGCGGGATGCTGCCCCGCCGGCGGGTCGCAGGCATTGCCCAACGAGGTGATCGTCGAGACGATGCCCTCCCCGCCAGGGCCAAAGAGGGCCGGACCGAGCACAGCTTCGAAGGCAGGGCGCGCGAGCGGCTGGGCGGCCCATCCCGCCTCCGCCCCGTGCGCATAACTGTAGAAGCTGTTGCCCAGCAGGTTGAAATGGCCGCCATCCCCCCAGTCCGTGTTCAACATGCCCAGCGCGCCGACGGCCTTGCCATCGCGCGTGAATCCCTCCACATTGTCCCAGGCGGTGTTGAGGCGTGGGAAGATCGCATTCCAGCTTCCCGTGCCGGGGCAGACGATCTGCTCCAGACCGGCGGCGACAAAGGGATCCACCTGGTCGTACCGCTCCTTGGGCGCATACCACCAGTTTAATACCAGCAGATCGCGCGGCGCCTCCGCCAGCAGCGCCGGATTATGCAGCAACACATCGCCCCAGCACATCACGCGCCGCCCGTATTTGTCCGTCAACAGCCCGTACAGCTCCAGCACGTAATCGAGATAGACGTGCGTGAGCCCGCGTTCGGCCACCAGCGCCTGGCTGCGGCTGCCCGGCCGCCCGAGATCGAAGGTCTCGTCGCAGCCGATGTTCACCAGCGTGCTCGAAAAACACGGCAGAAATTCTTCGTATAACTCATCCATGAACTGCAGGCTTGCCGGATCAGTCGGGCACAACGACCACTGCAACTGCGGGTGTTCTGCCAGGTGGCGATACTCATCATGCATGAGGATATTGCGCATGTGGCCGAATGATTGCAGCATCGGCACCAGTTCCACCCCGCGCAGGCGGCAGTACGCATCCAGTTCCAGCAGGTCGTCGCAGGTCAGTGGGCCGCAGCCTCGTCCAATTATTGGATGCCGGCGAAAGCGGAAGGTATGCTCAACCTGCAACTGCAGCATATTGATCTTCAACAGCGACAGGGTATCCACCAGCGACTTCAAGGTGCTCAGGTGGGGCACCTTGCGCCGCGCCACGTCCAGCAGCACGCCGCGATACCGCATGGCCGGGGCATCATTCACCCGCACCTGTGGCAGAATGGCGCCGTGCAGGCGCAACATGTGTCGGAACGTCTGCGTGGCCCAGAGGCGCCCGACCGCGGTCTCGGCGCAAAGGTACACGGCATCCGGTCCCACCACCATGCCGTACGCCTCGGGGT
>JAGUZN010000266.1 GCA_020060775.1 Armatimonadota bacterium | reverse complement strand
GGAACTTGGAACCTGGAACCTGGAACTTGGAACCTGGAACTTGGAACCTGGAACTTGGAACCTGGAACTTGGAACTTGGAATTCAGGCGCGCAGCACCCCTGCCCATCCGCTCACCTCGGCAAACACCGGCCAAGCCTCCTCCGGGTAGAAGCGGTGGCCACCGCGCCCCACCACCAGGCGGCAGCGGTCGGGCACCCCGGCGGCCTCGTAGATCGCCGAGATAGTAGCGAAGGCCTCCTGCACGCCGTGCAGCGGGAAGATATCATCCTCGTCGCCCGCCACGATCACCAGCGGGCGCGGAGCAAGCAATCCGGCCAGATCGCCCATCTCGAAATACTGCAGCGCGCCGGGCAAATGGTTGTCCGGGCAATGCCAGATGCGCGCGATGGAATCCAGGTAGGTGCACACCGAGCAGGAGGGCATCACCGCGGTGATGCGCGGCTCCAGGCAAGACGTGTAGAACGTTGCCGTGCCCCCGCCGGAATTGCCCATGCAGCCGATGCGCGTGGTGTCCAGGTGGGGAAATCCCTCCAACAGGTCGATGGCGCGCGACACATCCCACATCCGCTCGCCCTGCATGGTGCGCCCCAGCAACAGCGCCACCATCGTCGGGTGCAGGCAGGTGGGGTTAGTGATGGGAGGATCGGGATCGACGCGGCGCTCGATGCGCTCGCCGAAACAGCGTTGTTCGATCGTCACCGCCGCATAGCCCTGGCGCACCGCCTGCACGGCGAAATCGCGACCGCCCGCTATCGATTCGGCGTCGCCCTCGAACTTCGGTTGCCCCAGCGAGATGTGCATGCCGGTGGAATGGCCCTGCAGGCAGATCATCACCGGGAATGGCCCGTCGCCCGGCGGCAGCAACAGGTGCATCGGCACCTCCGCCCCCGGCTCGCTGGTGAAGATCATGCGCGTTTCCGTGTAGCCCGCGCGCTCCACCGTGAATTCGGTGCGCAGGTCAGCCTCCACCCGCTCGGGAAACCACCCGATCATGGCGCGCAACTGCGCCTCCAGCGCCGCCCGCCACGACGGGAAATCCACCTCCGGCGAAAACGCCAGCGCCCGCGGCGTCCGCGCCAACCAGTACTCATGGCAAAATTCAGGAGCAAACTGCGGCATGGGGGTTACCTCCAATCATACGCGGCTCGTATGGCCGTAATTTCAAAACTCAATCCCCAACCGGGCGGGGATGCCGGCGGCGAAGGGGTGTTTCTCCACTGTCATGACCGTGACGAGGTCGGCGAAATCGCGCAAGGCCGGCGGGGCATCGCGCCCGGTGATGATCACTTCCATATGCGTTGGGCGGTGGTGCAGCGCGTCCAGCAGGGGCACGAGGTCGAGCAGGTCATACTTGAGGGCGATGTTCGCTTCGTCGAGGATCACCACATCCCACGCCTCGGAGGCCAGCGCGCACTGCGCGAACTCCCAGGCGGCGCGGGCGGCCCGGCGGTCTTCCTCAGTGATGCCCGCCCCCATGACCCCGGAGGAGGTCACCGCTGGGCGCACCACCTCGATGCCGAGATCGCGCAGCACCGCCAGCTCGCTGCTTGGCTTCCCGCCCTTCACGAACTGCACGAAGCAGACGCGCAACCCCGCGCCATGCGCGCGCACCGCCTGCCCCACCGCCGCCGTCGTCTTCCCCTTGCTGTCGCCGGTATACACCTGCACCAGCCCGCGCGTCAATCGTGCCACGGTAGACCTCCCGAAATTTGTGGTCAGTGGTTGGTGGACAGTGATGAGTGGCATCGGGTCGGACCGCCGGCTTCAAGCCGGCCCTCAACAGTCCAGCGTACATGGTTACTGCCGGCGGTTGGACAGAAATACGTGGTGGCATACCATACTACCCACCAACCACTATCCACTACCACCAGGGGAGTCTTCCTTACCCCGGCATTCCGCAGGAATGCCACATACCTTCACACTTTCACACATCCACACCTCGCCTACGGCCAGGCATTGCCCGTCACCAGCACCTCCGCCGCATGCAGGTGTGAGACATCGTTGACCGTACACACCGAGACCCACTCTGGCTTGACCCGTATGCAGGACACACCGCCGTGTTCAGTGGAGATATTCCAGAAGCGCGTGGGCGGGATATGCAGGCAATGTGAGAGCAGGGCGCGGATGGGACCGTCATGCGTGACCACCACCAGCGACGGCCCGTCATGCGCGGTAAGGGCTTCAAAAGCTTCCGCCACCCGTTCCGTCAGCATCGCCAGCGATTCGCCGCCGGGCAGCACCGTGTTGTACGGGTCCTCTTCCAGCAGGCGCTGCAGTTCCACGTCGGCGTTGTACTCGTCCCAGGTGGCATTCTCAAAGCGGCCGCAGTGAATCTCGCGCCAGCGGGGATCGGGCTGCACCGTGCCCTGCCAGCTTTCGGCAATGATCGACGCGGTGGTTCAGGCGCGCTGCAGGTCGCTGCAGATCACCGGCATCGGTCCCAGCGGCGCCAATCGTGCTGCCACCGCGCGGGCCTGCGCCTGCCCCACCTCGGTGAGCGGGTGGTCGGTCCAGCCCATGATCTGGTTGCCGCCGTTGCCGGTGGAATGGCCGTGTCGAACGAGATAAATTTCCATAGCGTGTACCGCGCACATTCTACCGCATTTAGATCAATCTGATAATCACCAATCCGCCGAGCAGGGCAAGCGTTTCCGCCAGCTCGATGCCCAGGCCGTAGGTGTCGCCGGTGAGGCCGCCCAGCCTGCGTGAAATCAACGCGAGCACCAGTATCGGCAGGGCCAGCAACAGGACCACCAGCGCCACCCCGCTCCAGGGCAATGTCCAGCAGCCGGTGCTGCACCGCCCGGCGAAGTAACCGACGATCAGGGGAACAACAGTGGCAATGATCGGCAGCCATGGGGTACGTGGGCCGGCAAAGGCTGCGCCCGTCCCCTGCGCGCGCGC
>JAGUZN010000362.1 GCA_020060775.1 Armatimonadota bacterium | reverse complement strand
GGCGCGGGCTCGATGCGCGCCCAGAACCAGCGGAAGTAGGCCACCGTACTCGGGAGCGCGGGGGCCTGCGCGTCCGGCGGCGTGGCCGCGATCTCCAGCGGGCCGTCGTCTGTCGGCTTGGCAATATGCGGATCGTTCAGCGGATCGCGCGCAAAGCGCTGGTAGGTGGCGATCCCCTTGTGCGGATTCGCCAGCAGCGCATCGCTTTCCGCCGGTCGCACCTTGATGAATGGCTCGTCATAAATGAGCGTCATCGCGCACCCTCGGGCAGGTGTTCGGTTGCAGGCGCCTGTCCACCGCGACGCGACTCGGCCTGCGCAAGCAGCGCGTCGTAGTCCACCGGTTTGGGGATACCGAACAGTTCACATTTTCGCTTCATGTAGTAGAGGTAGTTGGCGTAAGTGACATCGGGTGGGCAGCGGTGGTCGCAGAAGGGAATGAACCCGCCCTGCTCCACGACCGGCGTCAGATACTGTAATTCCCGCTCGATCGCCTTCCGTCCGGCGGCCATGGCATGCTTATCCACTCCACCAAACAGCAGCAGGGAATCGCCGTATTTCTCGCGCAGGTCTTTCGGCCACATATGCCCGGCACGTTCCAGCGGGAACATGCCTTGCACGCCTCCGGCCAACCAGCCATCGATCAGCAGATTGGCGTCGCCGTCGCAATCGACATAGAAGACATCCAACCCCTTGCGCTTGCAGAAGTCGGTGATCTCCCGGTAGCGGGGGGTCATGTATTCCTGAAAAAAGGCGGGTGACACCATGGGACCGGCATTATACGCCATGTCTTCCCAGAAAGCGCCCGCGTCGATCGTCACCTCGTCCAGCGCCCGTTCGACGGTGTGCAGGCACAGGTTCACCAGATGATCCATCATTTCGCCGAGCCACTGGGGGTTTTCAGCAGTGGCGACGCAGGCATTCTCAAAGCCCATCCAGTCGCGGATCCAGCCCCACAGGCTGCCGAGATCAAGGACGACCGGCAGGTCGCTCGCATTCAACTCCGCCTTTACCCGATCCCAGTCGGCAGGATAGCGATCGATGCGCGGATCCAGGCGCTCATCGCGGATGCGCTCCCAGTCCGCATACGTCTCCAGCGGATACTTCAGGTAGTGCGGGATCATCGAGCCGCCGCGCTTGAAGGTCTGCGTAATCTGTCCATCGGGGCTCTGGGCGATGATATAGTCGTCATCGTCTTCGATGGTGTAATTGCGGAAACGGGGGAACAGCCCGGCGGGCACAGGCACGGAGCGCGGGCTGGGAATGCCGAAGAAGGCTTCCATTTTCTCGCCATCGTTAACCTCGGCTGGCATACCCTGTTCCAGCCAGGCCTGCAGGGTTTCCCCCCACCAGCCGAACTCCATGTGGGACGGATGGTCAGTCGATTGGAAATGCGTGACCCGGCGAAACCGCTCACGCGGCGTGAGCAGGGTGCATGCCGGCGTCGAGTCTACTATATTACGTGTTCTCATCTCGCATTCCATGGTCAGACATCCTCACTTGCTAAAACATCCGTGGCAATCCCAGCCGGGTATGGCCATCGTCATGGACCTTCGCGTGCTCATTGGCTTGCGGCTCAACCGGCGTGCAGCGCCACTGGACGGCCATCGCCGCCTCGGGAAGCAGCTGATACTGTGCACCGGGGGTGGTCTCGAATTCGGCGATGCCGGCAGGAAAGATATTGAGCACGCTGCCGTCAGCGGCGACAAGCACGCCCTGCGCCCAGGGAATCGCCACGCGGCACCGTGCGCCGTGCAGGCTGCGCAGATGCACCCAGGCGGGCCGACCATCAACCACTTCCGCGGAGACGACGAATCCGCCGATGGCGTGCAGGGTGAAGCGCGCCTGTTGCCCCTCCCGTACGGCCGGGGCGACACGGATGATACCCTCGTGACTGTGCAGCAGCGCTTCATTCATCGCACAGGCCAGCACCGACATCGACTCCATGCCCATGTGCCGGAACGGCCAGGAGTAGCAGGGGAAGCGCGTCTGCATCGAGGGATCGGCGGCATCCAGCGGGTAGTTCACACGGAAGCGCAGGGCTTGATCCGCCTTCATGCCCCAGTTGTAATGCCCGAATCCGTTGTAGTAGAACTGCCAGCGGTGCGGCATTGCGGCAATGATCTGCCAGGCTTCACGTCCCAGTCCCAGGCGTGCGAGCGCGATGGGGATGCGATCATAGCCACCGCTGCCGGGCGCACAGAGCTTGACGATATTGGCGGCGGCCGTGTGCAGCGGTGTGCCTTGATCCGCCAGTCCGATCAAGCCGGTGGGGAAGATCGACAAGTATTCTACCTCGGGCATCACATCGCAGTACTCCATGTCGTTGAACTGCGAGAGATAGGTGGTTTCAATCTCCGGGATCAGTTCATGGACGCTCGGGAACGGCGGCCGATCATGCTGCATGGGTTGCATGGCGATGACGGTGCAGTCACGCTCGACGCGATAACCGGCGGCGAGCAGGTCGTTTGAGGGCGTCCTTTCTCCTTTGAATGGGCCGAGCGCAAATTGCCATCCATCGGCAGCCCGTTCGAGCAACCGCGCCTCCGCCGGCATCATCGGCAACGGCGCCAGGTGGTCGAGCAGGTGTCGCCAATGATCGGCGTGCTCGTGCTGAACACCAGCATCCTCCAGCGCGGCCAGCAACGCCTCCAGGAGGGCGCGCCCGTAGACGAGTTCGGAGGCGACGTCGCGGAAGAGGACACTGCCCTCCAGCGCGGTGCCTTCCTCAGCGTGGTAACACCCATCCTCCTCCAGGTGGAAGCGCGATTCCAGGAAGAGCGCGGCCTCGATCATATATGGCAGCGCGTGGGTCAGCAGGAATATGCGGTCGCCGGTGTAGCGGTATTGCCGCCAGAAGTCGAGCGCGATTTCCATGACCGGCGTGTGGTTGTCTTTCACACCGATGCTGTTGTAACCCCGGCGCTCGCTGACATCGCTGACAAACGCCCCGTCGGCATCGAAGAAGTCGCGCGCCGCTTGTCTGGCGATCGGCAGCGTGCTGTAGCGGAACCGCAGGTAGGTCGCGACGAGATCGTGATGGCCGGCCGCGTTCAACGGCCAGTACAGCGTTTGCTGGTTCCAGTGGTAATAGTATTTCCACGGCTGCACGTCGCGATTCCAGGCCCACAGGCCATCGATAAAGCGGCCCGGATAGGCCCCACGCTGCGAGGCGTTCAGGTAATACATCGTCACGTGCCACAGGTTGTCCAGGTAGTCGTCGCCGCATTCCATCAGCGAGCGCAGCCAGAAGGCTTTCCACGCCTCGACGTGGTCAGCAAAGAGCGATGTCACACCGGCTTCGCTCGCTGTGCGCAAGAGCGCCTTCAACTCTGGCGTGGGATCCTCTTCGGAGATGGAGGTGGCGGCGACCGCGAGCGTGAACCGCGTGTGCCGTCTCGCGGCAAGGGCGTATTGCGCCGCACGCTGGTGCAGCGTGTGCGCCGTGACCTGTGCGTCGGGCGCGTCAATCCGACAACCGCAGGCGAACGTGCCGGCGGCCACCTGTTGGGTGATTCCGATGTCCTCCGCATCGGCAAAGGCGCCGGCGCCGTCCAGGCCGATGCGCGGGTCGCGCACGATGAGCGAATACCAATGCGCAAAGGCGCGCGAGCCGAAGCGCTCCAGTGTGACGGTGATCGGGGCCTCCTCGGGGAACGTGGTTTCGACCGTGAGGCATAAGGCGCGCGCTTCCTGGCTGAGGAAGGCGGTGATGGCAATCTCTCCCAGCGGACCGGTCGCCGACAGGGTCATGGCAGCCTCGGCCAGGCTAAGGCGTCCTCGGAAGTCGGCCAGGTAAAAGGGGTCGAAGACCGGCACAGTGAAGTCGATGATCACGCGTCCGGCATGCACGAGGTGCGTCGTAGCCTCTTCATCCGCCCAATCGCTGCCGAAATGTCCGGGGGCGCCGTCATCCCACAGATCACATTTGTTCAGTTGGATGACGAGCCGCGACGCTTCACACCAGCAGATCGCCCCGAGGTCGCCGTTGCCCAGCGGGATACCCTGCATGGGGTCAAGCGGCGGCGTCTCGTAGAGCAGATCATGCCGCGACACCCGCCCGGGCCAGGCGATCGCCCATTGGCCCTGCCGGATATCGAACGCCGATTGTTGTACTGTGACCACCATAACCGTACTCTATCGATCCGCGATGATGACGGATGCACGGCAGTGCATCGATCGTTCATTCCGCCATGAGCAGAAAATTATCGAGCGCGATCGCACTGCCGGGCGTCAGCATGAGGGCGCAATGCGCGGCATCCTGCGGACAATCCGGTGTGCCCAGGTTCGGCATGGTCAACGTGCCCTGATAACGCTGCCAGTCGGCGGTGGGCGTGATCTTCACGAGATCAGGGAACCCGAGCCATGTTGACGCCCCTGTGTGTACGTTTTTGCCGCCGGCCCAGGCGCGCAACGCCAACTGTCCCGACCCCCGCAGTGCGATGTCGTAGGTATAGACCTTGCCGGCTTCCAGGCCTTTCAGCAGCAGCCAGTGATATCCCCAGGCGAGTGCCTGGGCATCGGCGCGCAGAAAGAGCGAGGCGCCCTGAAAGGCATCCTGCCCCTCGAGCATCACCCCGCTGGTTTCACCATATCCCGTTAAGCCGCGGTACAACGGCCCACGGATCTCCAGGTTGAGATCTTCCAGACGTGTACCGGCTTTCAGCAGCGCTTTGATGCTTTTGCGCTGGCTGTCGTTGAACTCCCGCCACTGCCACTGTTCGAACTCGGCATTGCGAATCAGGCTAACCGGCGGTTGCTGGGATGAATGCTGCGCTATCCCGATCGCGGCGCACAGAATGGTCACGGCACACGATATCAGTCGTCGCATCATCTTTCTCCTTTTCCCTCCCCCAGCTTCCTGCCCAGGGAGGGGATGTCGACTCTCCCGTTATGGCGCTTTGATGGTGAACCGTGTGGATGTCGTGAGGCCGGTGATCGGATAGGTGGCCTTCACGGTATACACGCCCGGCACATCGCTCAGACTGATGGGCAGCGTCAGGGTAAAAGTCGCACCGTTGAAGAGCAGGTTATTGCGATAACACTCCAACTCATGCCCGGCCGGGTCGAATACCTCGATATGCACCACCTGGCCCATCGCGTTGATCTGCTGCGGATTCCCGCCCTTGAACGTCATCGTACCGGTGATCGCCAGGGCTCCCCCCGGCTTGATCGTCGTTGTCTTCGGCGCGATGCGGAGGGCCGTCGGGTTGGCCGGCAGCAGGGCGAGAAAATGGGGGTACATATCCAGTTTGATATCGACGGCATTGGAAAAGCCGAGGTACTTGCCCTTGCGCACATCCCAGACATGGGCCTTCTCCGGCAGCTTGACGGTGGTGCCTTCCGGCTCTTTGCCCTCGCTCAAGGACTGGCGAATGAGGCCGAGGTAGCGGGCGGACCCGGCAAGATAGATGGGCATGAGCGTGTCGCGACGAGGTACGCCGTTGGCATCGATGAGCGTGATCGGCGGGGTGATGCCGTACTCCTGCAGCAGAGTGGCCACGGAATCCGCGCCGGTATACTCACAGCGCTCGAAGCGTCCCAGGTAGCCATTGATGGCGTTGGGGAGATAGGCGGCGGCACCCTTGCCGACCCGCGTGATCACCGCCGACTCAAACGACGGGAAGAGATCAGCCAACCGTCCCTGCGGCAGCGGGCGCCCATGCTCGGAGAAGGTGGCGGGTTCGTTATCGGCGATGACCAGACCACCCCCCTTCACGAACTGTCGGATCGCCTCGGCTTCCGCCTGCGACATCCCCTTATTGTACGCGAGGACGAGCGCCTTGAAGCCGCGCTGCTGCAGGCCCCCGTTCGCCAGATCCTCCGGGGCGACGAAGGTCGGGCGCAGGCCGAGCGATTTCATCTGCACCAGCGCATCGGCGATGGCACCGCCGTCGACAGAAACGTTATAGCAGAAACCGCCGGTGAAACCATTTTCCTGAAAAGGCAGCAGGCGCGAGATATAGTGGTTGACGGGCGACCAGAGGATGGCGACCGGCGCGCGTTGCGGCTTGGCATTGATGGCGAGTTTGCCGATGCCCGATTGCAGCACGGTGATCTGATCACTGATTTCTTTGAAGAAGGGCAGCGGTTTGGAGTAGTCGGGGGTCACGCAGGACATCCCGCCCAGCTTGGCCGCGTAGCCGCCCAGGCCTTGTTCCCAGTCGAAACCCCGGTAGCCGGCAAAAAGCATCTTCCAGGGGAGGCGGGTGCGCTCCAGCGTATTCTCAAAGTCCGTATTGAACATCATGACCGACTGGGCGGCCAGCAGATAACTCTGATCGCCGGAGAAGGACTGCTGCAGTTCCTCCTTCACGCAGGTGTGCCACTCGCTGTTCACTTCCTGTCCAACATACATTTTCCCTGAAGTCATCGCCGTGCGGAAACGGGTGAAGTCGTACTGGTCATGCCCATTGGTGCCGGTACGCACGTCATGCCCGACCGCCCGGCGCAGGGCCGCGGTGAGGTCGAGGAAGAACTGGCTGAAGACGTGCGAGCGCATGAAGTAACGGAAATCGACCCAGCGTGGCAACTGGTTATGCTCCACCGCATCCTGCAGCAGGATGCCGCGCACCTGCTCCCACGCGGTGAAGGCGCTGCCCCATTCGGCATTCAACGCCTGCAAGTCATTGCCGTACTGCTCCTTGCACCAGGTCTGGAAATTTTTCGTACACAGCGGGCAGAAGCAGGAGTTCTCCTGACCGTTGAACTCGCCGGAAAGATAATTTTCGCCGACCAGGAAGGCATAGGGGGTGCCGAACTGCGCCATGACCTTGTAGGTACTGAAGCGGCTGTTCACCCAATCCGCACCCAATTTGTGATAGCCCCACTTGAGCGGATAGACCTTGGGATCAACGAGTTCGCCCGTATCGGCATAGGCGCGGAACATCTGGCCGAACTGCGCCAGGCAGACATCGCTGAGTTCCTTATCATAGGGGAGTTTGAGCATGTGGACATCGGTGTGTTGCCCAAGATGCTCCGCGTAGGTGACGCTGGTCAGATGCGCCCGTTCGTTCAGTTCAAAGTTCTGGACTGCGCTATAAATCAGGTAGGCATTTGAGCCGTTAACGCCCAGCGGACGCACGGTTTTGGCGTAGAGGTCGCCTTTCCAGTTGTTATCCGGGTGGGTGGTGAAAATCATGGGCACCAGGTAATCGTCAAACGTCCAGTTCGGCAGACCGACCCAGACGGTACGCTCATCCACGCTCCCGTTGCCGTCGTGAATCGTGACGTAGAGATCCCAGAGCCGGGAGAGTGGATGTTGCACGGGGATGGCAAACGTGCCGCGCGTGCGGTCGGCGGC
>JAGUZN010000225.1 GCA_020060775.1 Armatimonadota bacterium | reverse complement strand
GGTCTGGTGGCCGGCGTGCTGGCGGACCGCGGCGACATCACCTTGAGCCAGCCGCAGTTCGGCGCGTTGTTCTATGGCTTTAGCGGCCACCCGGGCTTTGTCGGGGGCCGTGGCGAAATGCGCGGGCTGATCGGCAACAACCGCTACACGCTGGAGGCCAATGCGCTGAAGCTCACCAATGGTCCGGCCAGCGACTTCACCGCGCGCGTCGGCTCGGTGGCGGTGATCGAGCGCACGGTGGGCCAGTGGACGGTCTTTGCCGGACGCCGCCGCTTCTTCCACGGTCCGGTCTTTCAGGATCTCGTCTCCAGCCAGTTGATCGCCGACCGCTACAGCGGCGCGGGCGTGCGCACCGATCGCGGGGACTGGGCGTTTGAAGGCGCGTGGGTCTATGACAGCAACCCCGAGCGCACGGGGTCGCAGCGCGGCGCGCTCGGCTCGGTGGTCTACCGCAACTGGGGCGGCATCATCGGCCTGCACCTGCTGGAGGTGGGCGGCGTTCCCGGTGGCCACGGCCGCACGCTCAGCTTCTCTTTCCCGGTGAAGCCGCTGCAGGTCGATGTGTACGGCGAAGTGGGCCAGGGCGTGGATAACGACGCCGAGCTGGAAACCTACGGCCTCTACTTCCCGACGCTCTACCAGCGCTTTGACGTGGACGTGTTCGCCGAGTACGGCAAGCACGAGGGGGTGGGCGAGGCCTTCTCGCTGGTGGGCATCAAGCAACTGCGCGACAACTTTGAGGCGCGCGCCTACTATAACCGCGTGGAAGACGCCAACATCCTCGGCGTGGCCGGCATTCTCACCTTCGGCACCCTGGGCGATAGTACCGTCGGCACGCTGTGGAAGTAGGGGGATGACGAGTTCCAAGTTGCACGTTCCAAGTTCCAAGGGGTGTGGAGGTGTTGATGGCCTCCCCCGGTATCCCGCAGGGATGCCATGAGAGGAACAGCGGAGGACCCCCACCCTGCCCTCCCCCGTTGCGACAGGGGAGGGGAATAAGGGCGGTGCGGGAAAACCGATGAGCCCATTCCCTCCCCCTGCCGCAGCGGGGGGAGGCAGGCTTGTCCTCCATAGCTTTAGCGAAGGAGGGCGGGGGGGCTTCCTTATCCATGCATCCCGCAGGGATGCCCGAGGGAAAGAGGTATAGTCATGCAACGTTTGGCGTTCATTCTGGCAGGTCTCATCATGATGGCGCTCTTCGCGGGGTGTAGCGGCAGCAATTCGCTGACCTCAACCGCAGGCAGCGCCGGGCTGGCCTTCACCATCGAATGGCCGGCGCCCACGCGCCTCATTCCCAACAAGGCGGGGGTCATTCGGCTCACGCTCTCGGGCAGTGCACTGGCCGCGCCGGTGACGAAAGAAGCGCCGCGCCCGCCGGCTGGGGAATCTCAGACCTCCTATCTGCCGATTATGGGGTTAACGCCGGGCACGTACACCATCGTGGCCGAGGCCTTCCCCCCGCCGGCGCCGATCATTGCCGGCGCCCTGCGGCAGACCACCGAGGTGGCGCTCGCGCGCGGTACGATCACAGTCACGCTGGTTGCCGGGCAGATCCTCAATCAGACGATCACCATGGATTCCACCATCGCCGAGGTGCGCGTTGCCCCGAGCAGCCTCAGCCTGACGGTGGAGGGCTCGGCCACGCTGATGGCCACCGCCTACGACGCGCAGAACAATCTCGTGCTCATCGACCCCATGCTGCTGCAATGGAGTGTGGACCATACCGCGGTTGCCACCTGGACGGTGGATGCGAACGGCTTTGCCACCGTGACCGGCTTGGCTGACGGCAACACGACTGTGCGCGTCATCGAGGGGGAATCGGGCAAAGCGGCCGAAGTGCCGGTGAGTGTGGGCACGGGCACCGTGACGCCGGGAACCTTCTTCCCCTTTGAGCAGGACGCCCAGTGGCAGTTCACGGAAACCGAGTATGAGTACGACTACCTGACCGGCTCACCCATGCCGCCTGTCACCACCAACACCTCCTCGGTCATGCAGGCGATGACGACGCTGGCGAATGGGGTCATGGCGTATCCGCTGTATCATCAGAACAGCAATGAGTACACCTATCTCATCTCCGATGCCACCACGCTCTCCATGGCCGGCGGCCTGGAAAACGATGATAACGGCGTCACCACGCGCAACCTGTATTCGCCGCCAGTGCTGTGGTTGAAGACAAATGGCGTCGTCGGCGACACCTGGAGCTGGACCGGCAATATGGAGAGCACGCAAATGAATCCGGACGGCTCCTCCGGCACCACCGAAACCACGTCGAATATCCGCCTGGTGTTCACCATTAAATCGATCGGACCCCTGACCGTGCAGGACATCGCCTATACGAATGCCATCGAGGTGGAAATGCTCACCTATGACACCACCGGCCAGTTCACCGAGCCGCTCCATAAGAGCTATAGCTGGTATGTCGATGGCGTGGGACTGGTCAAGGAAGAGATGTACCTGTACCGGATGTTTGGGGCCAATCCGGGCAGCTACGTGTTAGAAAAAACGATGGAACTGCTATCGTTCACGCCGGCCTCGCTGGCGTATTGAGCGGAGAACACGCCGGCGTGAGACGCAGTTCACCTGTCCTATCGCGGGGCAGGCATCATGCTGTGGAGGATTTATACCGATGAAACAGACCGTTCTCATGCTGGCGAGTCTTCTGGCGGCCGTCTGCCTGCTGGTTGGGTGCAGCGGCGGTGACCGTAACCTGGCCCCCGCCGCGGGCAACGCCGGGCTGGCGTTCACCATCCAGTGGCCAGAGCCCACGCGCCTCATTCCCGTGAAGGCGAAAACGATCGTCATCACCGTCTCCGGCGAAAACCTGCCTGAGGCGTTGAGTAAAACGACCACCCGCCCGTTGGAGGGACCATGGACCACCTCCCTCACCTTCCTGGGGCTGACGCCGGGCACCTACACGGTGGTGGCCGAGGCCTTCCCGGAGATCTTACTCGGTGCAGTGCGGCAGACCAGCGTGGTTCCCCTGGCGCACGGCAGCATGCCGGTCACGCTGGCCTACGGACAGATCCTCAACCAGACGCTCACCATGCACTCCACCATCACTGAGCTGCGCATCAATCCCGATCCCGTTGCAGTGACGGTGAGCGGCACAACCACGCTGACGGCCACCGCCTACAACGCGCAGGAACAGCTGGTGCTCATCGAGCCCACGCTGCTGCAGTGGACGGTCGATAATTCCTCCGTCGCCACCTGGGAGACACAGGCCGACGGCTCGGTCGTAGTGACCGGCGTCGCGGAAGGCAGCACCACCGTGCGTGCGACCGAAGGGGAATCGGGCAAGAGCGCCGCCGCCGCCGTCACCGTCGCCGCGGGCACCCCGACCGGGCCTTTTGTGCCCATGACGCCGGGCGATACGTACACCTACACCAAAGAGACGTTCAACTATGACACGTCGGGCATCCTGATCGGCTCCACCGACACCACGAGCACCATCACCGTGGAGGCGTTGACCACGCTCAGCAACGGCATCCCCGCCTATCCCTTCTCAGACCTGTGGGCGGAAGAGAGCACGTACCTGCTGGGCGATACGACGACGCTGTACTCCGCCGGATCGCTGCAAAACACCGTCGACGGTCTCATGGAGAGCCTGTACACGCCACCGGTGCCCTGGATCAAGACCACCGAGCCGGCCGGCGCCACCTGGACCTACACGGGCACCCTGTCGGAATCCTATGGCCTGGCGACGCCCACGACCTATACCGTCACCTACGAATTCAAAATCCTCTCCATCGGATCGTACACCACGCAAAGCGCCACGTACCCCTACGTCATCGAGGTGGAGGTGCGCATGTCTGATCCGTCAGGCGAGATCACCGAGCCGATGGCGATCTACCATGACTGGTATGCCTGGGGCGTGGGCCTCATCCGCGAGGAAATCTATACCTATAACTTCATGAACCCGGGCACCTACCTGCATAAGTCCACCAACGAACTGACTGCCTACACCCCCTGGGTCACTGACCTGTAACCCGCAGCATGTCGATCCCCCCGGGGAGCTTGACCGCCGCCATGTGGACGAGCACCCCCGGGGGATCCGGGTACGGATGAAGGCTAAGGGCTGAGGTCCGTAGGGGGCGGGCGCCGTCCCGCCCCGGAAGTGCCGCGCTGGCATGCGTGTCCGACAACACGGCGCCGGGATCGACCTTGCACCACGCCATTCCCTCCCCCTGTGAGCGGCAGCGAAACGGGGGGGGTAGGAGGGGGGTCTTCCTTTTCCATGCATCCCGCCGGGATGCCACTCACCACTATTCACTCCGACGAGGGGGGCTTCCGCTGTCATGCATCCCGGCAGGGATGGATTCGGAAGGCAAGGCACAACGTGACAGCCCACGACCTTTAGCCTTGAGCCTTCATCCTCCGTCCTTCGTCCTTCTGCTCTGCGGCGTTTTCGAGTACAATGTCTCCCGTGAGTGCGGAACACGCGACATCCCCGGATCCCGCCCCCGCGCGCGGCGTGCGCGACCTGACTGTCGGCAGCATCCCCCGGCACCTGGTGCTCTTCTCGTTGCCCATGCTGGCGGGCAGCGTGCTGCAGGTCGCCTACAGCGTGGTGAACGGCGTGTGGGTGGGACGCGGCTTGGGGCCGGATGCGCTGGCGGCGGTCACGGTGAGCGTGCCGGCGGTGTTCGTGCTCATCGCCATTGCCGCCGGGCTCACGCTGGCCACCAACGTGCTCATCGCCCAGCACGCCGGGGCGCAGCAATGGGGGCGAGTGAAGTGCACGGTGCAGACCTCCATCGTGCTGGTGATGAGCCTCAGCCTGCTGCTTACCGCGGTGGGGCTCTTCTTCGCGTCGGATTTGCTGCGGCTGTTGAACACCCCCGAGCCGATCTTCCCGATGGCGCTCTCCTACCTGCGCCTCTTCCTGTGGACGCTGCCCTTCAGTTTCGCCCTCTTCCTCATCGGCTCCATGCTGCGCGGAGTGGGCGATTCGCAGACGCCGGTCTATTTTCAGGCGGTCTCGGTGCTCATCAACGCCGTGCTCGACCCGCTGCTCATCTTCGGTCTGCTCGGCTTCCCGCAACTGGGGTTGAACGGTACGGCGGTGGCCACCATCGTGGCGCAGGCGGTGGCGGTGATCGGGCTGTTCTATTATGTCGAGCGCTACCGGCCGGTAGTGTCGCCCGATTGGCGGCGGCTGCGCGTGGAGGCGCATACCGCACGCGCCCTCATCCTCATCGGCGTGCCCTCGATGATCCAGCAATCGGTGGTCTCCATCAGCAT
>JAGUZN010000250.1 GCA_020060775.1 Armatimonadota bacterium | reverse complement strand
CCGGAAGCCTTCTTCAGCTACGCGCGCGATATCCGCGGGCTGGATTTCGCCGCTCTCGCCGACCACGCCTTCGGCCTGGCGGTGGGCGATCACTGGGCGCGCCTGCGGGAAGCGGTGCGGCAGTTTTCCGATGATCCGGCCTTCACGCCTATCCTCGGCTACGAAATTCTCACCAATGGCCAGGGGCACCGCAATGTGTACTTCCCGGGGCTGGACGGCGTGCTGGCCATGGCCGATTTCCAGCCGGGATCGGGCGGCAGCTTTGCCGGCGAAGCGATTCCCGCGTATGGGGACATATGGAATCCCGCCGTGCCGAAAACGCCCACGCTGGCCGATTTCTTCACGGCGTTGTGCGGGGTGGAGATGCTATACACCGCACATCACTGCGGCGAGATGATCGCGGAGGAGCGGGAGCGTCTCACGCTGTACGAGGCCTGCTCGGAGTGGGGCATTTCGGAAGAGGGATTCCGCCGGAACACCAGCACGGCCACGCTGGCGGAGATCTTTGGACAGCGTCTGTCGCCCGGGCTCACCGGCGGGTCCGACGATCACCACGCGCGCGCGGGCTTCCTGGGCGCGGGCTTCCAGTTCGGGCCGCTGCGTTTTCCCTCGGGGCTCACTGCCGTTTCCAGACCCTCACGCGATCGCGCCGCCCTCTACTCGGCGCTCTGCCGCAAGCAGTGTTATGCCACCACCGGCGCGCGCATCCTGCTGGAACCCGCGGTAATCCGGCACGAAAAGCAACTCACCATTCGCCTGAGTATCTGCGGCACGGCGCGGCTCGAACGCCTCTGGATCTTCAAGAACGGCGAGGAGGCCTTCCACCAGTACTGCGGCCCCAGCGCGGAATGGACGCTCGACTGGCAGGATGACGCATGCGGTGATGACGACGTCTACTACATCCGCATCACCCAGATCGACGGCCACGCCGCCTGGATCAATCCCCTGCCCTTTGCCGAGGCGGGATAGCAATGACCGATGTGAGAATACTGCATACACTATGCAAGTGAGGGTTATGCCCATGCGCCAACAGCATTCACAATCTTCCGAACTCGATATGTTCCAGGGCATCGGGGGGGCGTTTTTCCCCGAGCATCACCCGTGTGCAAGCTGGCCGACGTATGTGGGGAGGATTGCCGATCTCGGCCTGTCCTTTGTGCGCATTGCCGAGTTCACCTGGGACAAGCTGGAACCACGGGAAGGGGTGTTCGACTTCGGCTGGCTCGACGAGGTGATGGGCATGCTGCGGGAGCGGGGCGTGCGCGCCATCCTCTGCACCCCCACCGCTGTGCCGCCGATCTGGGCCTGTGAGGCGTACCCGGAGATCCATCCAATACCGGAGAACGGCAGGACCTTCGGCTTCGGCATCCGCCGTTATACCTGCCCGACCTCGCCGGCCTACCACCGGTTGAGCGAGTCCATCGTTAGCGCAATGGCAGATCATTATGCGGAGGATGACCGCGTGCTGGCCTGGCAGATCGACAACGAGGTGGGGCATCCGTTCTGCTTCTGCCCACGCTGCCTGCAGAATTTTCAAGCGTGGTGCGAGCAGCGTTATGGGACCATCGCGCAGTTCAACGATGCGCTGTGCACCCATTTTCTCGGGCAAACCTTCCAGCAGTTCGGGCAGATCAGCTTCCCCACCACCTATTCTCACCCGGGGATGTGGCAGATCTACCATCAGTTTTTCTCCGAGGCGACCATCGCCTGCTTTCACCAGCAGGCGCACACGCTGCGCGCACATGGGGTGACGAAGCCGATCACCACCAACATGATGATCACCTGGCACGGCTATGACCACGAGCAGATGGCCAAGGCGCTGGATGTGGTGGCGGGCGATCACTATGGGTTGGGCGAGCACAACCTGTTCGGGGCCGGCTACCTGCACGAGCTCTTCACGCATGCCTACCTGAAGGGGATGAAGCACGGGCAGAAGATCTGGTTCCACGAATTCCAGTGGGGGCGCACCGGCAATATGCCGTTGCCCGGCGAGGTGCGCTGGGATGCATTGGCGCATGTCGGCCTGGGGGCGGACCTTATCAACTTCTTCCGGGTGGATACCTGTCCGTCAGGCATGGAGCGCGATGGCTACGGCCTGCTGGGCGTGCACGGACAGCCGGGACGGGTATACGAGGAGGTGAAGCAACTCAGCGCCGATCTTGCCTATCTCAAGCCGCTGCTCGACGGTTCGCAGCCCGCGCCGGCGGAAGTGGCCGTGCTCTTTACCCATGCCAACCATGCCGAGTTCGCCCGCACACCTAAGCACCCGACATTCCACGGTCCTTCGGGCAACGGGTATTCGATGCACCTCTCGCGCCACTACCAGGCGATCGCCCGCCGGAATATTCCGTGCGATATCGTCTACCCGGGCGATGACTTTGCCAAATACCGGGTGATCGTGGCCCCGGCGCTGTACATCCTGCCGCGGGCGCTAGCGGAGAAACTCGGGCGCTTTGTGGAGGAGGGCGGCACGCTGCTGCTCTCCAGCTTCTCAGGTGTGGCCGATGAGCACGGGCGGGTATGGGATATCCCCGTGCCCGGGCCGTTGCGCGGTATCGCGGGCATCGAGGTAATCGACTACGGTAATGCGTACGAAAAAGCTGGGGCCGTGCGGATTGTCCCAGAGCACCCGCGAGTCGCCCTACCGCCACTGGAAGGCCTGCAGTGGATCGATGAGATTCGCCCACTGGCCGACGACGTGGAGGTGTTGGCGCGCTTCGACAATCCCTTCTACGCCGGGATTCCCGCGCTGGTACGCCGCCCGCACGGCCGGGGCAACGTGTATTACCTCGGAGCCGTGCTGGAGCAGGAGGGCTATAATCAGGTCTATCACGCGCTGACGACGGCACTCGGCTTGCGCCCATTGCTGGAACTGCCGGACGGCCTGTATGCCGCCAAGCGCCAGAAGGGCGACATCCGCCTGCTGTTCATCAACAACCCGACGATTGAGCCGAGGGTGATCGATCTGCCGTCCGGCTATACCGATGCTCTGCGCGGCACGGCTGTCAGCGATGAGGTGACGCTGCAGCCCTTTGAGGTACTGGTACTGCAAGAGGTGGATAGTAAGGAGTGCTGTTATGCCTGATATGCTGGTGCGCCTGTATGCGATGCCGGATCACCGCGCGCTGGTGGACGATCTGGCCGCGCAGGGGGTGGAGATTCGTCGGGTGTTGCCACCGGAGACGCATCTGGTGGCCGCGTGGGTGCGCGAGCATTTTTCGGCAATCTGGGGCAGCGAGTGCACGCGGGCGGTGAACAATTGGCCGGTGTCGTGCTTCATCGCCGTGGCGCAGGGGAAGATCCTTGGCTTCGCCTGCTACGATGCCACCTGTCGCGGCTTCTTCGGCCCGACCGGCGTGCTGGAGGCGGCGCGCGGG
>JAGUZN010000156.1 GCA_020060775.1 Armatimonadota bacterium | reverse complement strand
CCATCCCCATGGGAAGCGGGCGGCATCAAGGCAGATACGCGCCCCACCGCCCCAGGCCACCCCGGCGGGCAGGTAACTGATGCCGTCCACCAGCATCGTCTCCCAGGAGGCCAACCCTGTCGAGAGACGCTCCTGCCACTCCCCCTCGGCTGCCAGCAGAAAGCCGGGGCGCAGCGACATCTGCGCGGCTGGGATATCGTTTCCCGCGAACCACCAACTCATTGCCACCAGGCAGTGCTCCCCGGGTTCCAGCCTGATCTCGTAGCTCTCATAACGCCAGTGCAGTGGGTCACCGCGCTCCGGCCCACGTCCGGTCGGCTTGCTATCGAGGAAGAGGCAATAGCGCTGATCCGCCGTGGCATGCAGGCGCACGGTGGCGGGGACACTGACGGTGAACATCAGGCGATACAGTGCAACGGAGGAACGATCGAGCGGGCGCGCGGGATGGTCGATCCACGAGGCGGGCCAATCACCCAATCCTCCGGGGCCCCAGTATACGGGCGTTAGGCGTAGAAATGGGTCATCCGTGATGATAACGCGCGACGACACGCTTGGCAGTACCCCTTCACCTGGCGAACACATAATCGCTTCTACCCTCTGTTGCTTGAATGGTTTTATACAGGCAGCACCTGGGTGCGCTGACGCGGGTACGCCATCTCCTCCGGGATGACACGAGTTCTGCATCAGTACTGGGCATTCTTCCAGCTACCGATGCGGAACTCCTTTAGCGTCTCGTACGGTGGTCAATGCAGGTTTCCCAGACGCAGTTGGCGATGAGGGTGTTCCTACGAAAGGGGTCGTGGTTCGATAGTGTGGATCGTGTCACACACAAGCAAATGCAGGCCTTGCTCCCTGTTGTTCCACCTTTGGGGCGGAATGCTCGCATCCCAGGTTGCCTTCATTCATGACACACCCCGTACCAACATTATGTACTCCCGAACTGCTTCACCACTCCCATAGCCAAGGTGCTCATGAATCACTGCTCGGATCTGCCGCTTGACATCAGGTAAATAGTATTATATAGTATTATTAATACGACGAGTATTGCATACAGACCAACACAAACCATTGTTGTTCTTTATAGAGTAACATTCCGTACTATTGGTATGCCAGGCGAAATTACGGAAAACCTTCTGCTCGCCAGGCGTAAAGCGATGACTAATTCGGTATGCCAGTTACGCGTGAATCGGAGGTTATCAATGGAGCACGTCACCATCACCCGACAGCAACTCGAAGCGGACTGCCCTTTCCCCTGTGAGGTGGTCGCTGATCACGCGGCGTTAAGTGCGCGAGCCGCACGCATGATTGCCGACGTGATTCTGGCGCATAATGCTCAGGGGTGTGAGACGTCGTTAATCCTGCCGGTGGGTCCGCTGGATTACACTCCGCTGGTTGCGTTGTGCAATCAAGAGCGGATCAAACTGGACCGCCTGTTCATCTATATGATGGATGAGTTCATTCTGCCTGATGGTTCGCCCGTTGACCCATCGCACCCGCTGAGCTTTCAGGGGTTCATGCAGCAGGCATTCCTCCAGCGTTTAGACCCATCGCTCGGTTTTACCAAAGAACAATTGGTGTTTCCGCTCCCTGACGCTTGCGATAAGGTCTCCGCGCGCATCCTCGGGATGGGGGGTGTCGATCTCTGCTTCTGCGGCATCGGCATTTCCGGACACCTCGCCTTCAACGATCCCCCGGAGCCCGGCGAGGGCAAAGACCTTGACTGGGTGCGCAACTGCACGGCGCGGGCGGTGACGTTGTCGCCGGTCAGTCTGTCGCAGATTGTCATGGGGGGTACCCATGGGGTGTGGGAGGTCATCCCACGACAGGCGGTGACATTGGGGATGAAAGAGATCCTCGCGTCAAAAACGATCTGCCTGCTCGGGATGCGCGCCTGGCACGCCGGTCTGGTGCGTCGCGCGCTGTTCGGCCCGGTCAGTGCAGGCTTCCCCGCTTCCCTGCTGCAGGAGCATGCGCGTGTCGAGGTGCTGCTCACGCCGCTTGCCGCTGAATTGCCTTTGATGAACGTGACGCTGGACGTCGGTGAGGCCGCACAGGAAGTGCAGGCGTGAAGGAGCGAGCGATGCCGTTTTCAGATGCCAGGGCACTCGTGGAGGAGGCGCGGGCGCAAGGGTATGCCGTCCCCGCATTCAACACGAACGGCGGCACGTATGAAATCGCGCGGGCGGCGATCGAAGTCGCCCAGGAACTCCGTTCGCCGTTGATCTTGCAGACGTATGAACCGAACCTTGCATATCGCGGCGCAGCGTACTGTGTCCAACAGGCTGAACATCTTGCACGGGATGCGACAGTGCCGATTGCTTTGCATCTCGATCATGGCAGCAGCGTGGATAGCGTGCTGGCCGTGGCACAGGCCGGCTACACGTCCGTGATGATCGACGGATCGCACTTGCCGTTGGAGGAGAACATCGCCTTGACCCGGCAGGCGATTGCCGCGGTGCGCCCTCTCGGCATTACGGTTGAAGCGGAGGTTGGCCATGTCACCGGCGGGGTGCACGCTGCCGGGCAGGGCGCCGACGGCGTGACCATGCTGGAGGATGCCACACGGTTCGTGCAAGAGACCGGGGTCGACATGCTGGCCATTGCTGATGGCACGCGCCATGGATTCTATGAAGAGCAGACGGATATTGACCTCACGCTCGTACGCACGTTGCGGGCCGCAGTGCCGGCGCCACTGGTACAACACGGCACCTGCGGCATCCCCGTATCCTTGATCCGTGCCCTCGTCGAGGCGGGCATCGCCAAGATGAATTTCGGCGAACTCTTCCGAGTGCGGTTGGTTGCGTACTTCCGCGAGTACGCCGAGACGCTGGAGCATCATGGGCACCCGTGGAAGATTCTCATGGTTTGCAAGGACCGGTTGAAAGACGACATGCGGCAGCTCATCCATGCCCTGGGCGCCGAGGGCCGTGCGAATTAGAGGAGTGTGATAACGTATGTGGAAGTTCCATCAACCCACCGAGATCCACTTCGGGGTTGGCGTGCGCGCCCGACTCCCCGAACTCGCATTGCGGTATGGCTCGCGCATTTGTGCGGCTGTTGACCCGTCGATGGTCGGGAATGCCCACGTCGACGCCCTCCTGCAAGCGCTCGGTGCTTCGATGACGATCTTTACCGACATCACGCCCAATCCCGATGTGCGCACGGTCGATCGCCTTGCCGGAGTGATTGTCGAGACGGCGAGTGATGCCGTCGTGGCCATTGGCGGGGGCAGCACGCTCGATTGCGCCAAGGTCGCCTGCACTATCGCCTGTCAGCCGCAAGGGTGTCGTTACTACCATTCAGGGGGCGGCGTCGTATCGGAGCAACATGTCCCATTACTGGCAGTGCCGACCACGGCCGGGACCGGCAGTGAAGTGACGCCGATCGCCGTCCTCTCTGACGAAGAGCAGGGGATCAAGGCGCCGATCGCTCATCCCAACTTCTTCCCGTCCGTGGCGATCGTCGATCCGGAACTGACGCTCTCGATGCCGCCGGCGGTCACCGCCGCCACCGGGTTGGACGCCCTTGCACACGCCATCGAAGCGTTCTGGTCGAAACACCACCAACCGTTGTCCGATCAACTGGCGTGTGCAGCCGTCAGCCTGGTTGTCGAGCATTTCAGCGCCGCGCTCGCCGATGGCCAGCAGATCACCGCGCGCTCCGGCATGGCGCAGGCCGCCCTGTTCGCCGGGATGGCGTTCCACCATACCAAGAATGCCGCCGTGCATGCGTGCTCCTATCCATTGACCCAGTACCTCGGACTGTCGCATGGCATCGCCTGCGCGGTGACGCTCGACCACTTCATCCGCTTTAACGCACCGGCGCTGGCCGAACGCGGCCGGATGCTGGCCGATGCGGCGGGCGTGGCGAGCCTCACGGAATTGGCCGATCTCGTTGCCCGCTTCAAAGAAGAGGCCGGCATCCCCGCGATGCTGCACGGCATCCATCTCTCGTCGCAGGAGTGGGTGGCGCTGGTGGCCGGGTGCTTTAATCCGCTGATGGACAACAATCCGCGCGATGTCAGCGCGAACACGCTGGACGAGCTACTACGCAACAGCCTGGGCTTATACCCACAGGCGGTGATGGGAGCGACTGAACATGCATGACGATACGATAGACCTGAACCTCGATCAACTGGCCGGAGAATTTCGCTACATCATCACCGAGATGATCTGTCTCGCCGGTTCAGGGCATCTCGGCGGCGCCTTGAGTTTGGTGGAAATCATCATCACGCTCTACTGGCGCCTCATGCGCGTGAATCCCGACAACCCGCAATGGGAGGAACGCGATCGCCTGGTGCTCTCAAAAGGGCACGCCGGACCGGTGCTGTACACCGCGCTGGCCTATAAGGGGTTCTTCCCGAAATCGTGGTTGACGACGTTGAATGCCGACGGCACGTATCTGCCCAGCCACGTCGACCGCTTGCGTACCTCGGGGATTGATATGACCGCCGGTTCATTGGGGCAGGGACTCTCGGCAGCCTGCGGCATGGCCTATCGGGCGAAGAAGGACAACCTCGCGCACGCCGTCTACTGCATCATCGGCGATGGTGAAAGCAACGAAGGGCAAATCTGGGAGGCGGCGCTCTTTGCCGGACACCACAAGCTGGACAACCTTATCGCGATCTGCGACTACAACTGCCTGCAGATCGATGGGTTCACCGATGACGTGCTGACCCTGGAACCGTTGGCGGCAAAATGGACGGCGTTTAACTGGCATGTGCTGGAGATGGACGGACATGACTGGCAGAGCATCTACCGCACGCTCGACGCGGCACGGCAGATGCGCGGCAAACCGGTAATGGTGATTGCGCATACCGTAAAAGGCAAGGGGAATGCGGTGGTCGAAAACCTGCCGGCCAGCCACAATATTAAAATTAATTCGCCGGCTGACCACCAGAAGTACCTCCAGGGATTAGGGCCAGCGTGCCTGGCCGGGACCCCGTGGCAGGACAGCAAGGAGTTGCCATGTTGACCGATACCCCGCTGCATGAACTGGAAATGCGCGTCGTCTACGGCAATACGCTCTGTGCATTAGCGGCGCAGCATCCGAATATCTATGTCCTCGAGGCTGACCTCAGTAAGGCGTCCGGCACCAACCCGGTCTTCTGTTGCAGCTATCCCGACCGTTTCATCAACGTCGGCGTCTGTGAAGCCAATATGATCGGGGTTGCTGCCGGTCTGGCGGTTGAGGGCAAGATCCCATTTTGCGCTTCCTTCACCCCGTTCGCCACGCGCCGGGTGTACGATCAGATTACCATCTCAGTCGCCTACGCGAAGGCCAACGTCAAAATCGTCGGCACCGCGCCGGGCATCACTGCCGGTCCAAACGGCGGCACGCACATGTGTCTGCAAGACCTGGCGATCATGCGCGTCATGCCGCACATGGTCGTGCTCTCACCCGCCGATGCGTACGAGTTGCGCGCCTGCCTGCACTGGATGGCGGAATACGAGGGACCGGTATATCTGCAGTTACTGCGCGGGCAACTCCCTCCGATTTTCGATCCGTCGTATGGCTTCGCTCCTGGGCGTGCGCAGCACCTGCGGTCGGGCGGCGATGTGACGCTGGTCAGCACGGGGTATATGACGAGCTTCGCACGCCAGGCGGCCGAGGAATTGGCCGCGGAGGGCATTGCCGTCGATCTCTGGCACCATCCCAGCATCAAACCGCTTGACGGTGAAAGCCTGGCGCAGTCGGCCCGTCGCACGGGTCGCGTCGTCACCGTCGAGAATCAGAGCGTGTTGGGCGGGCTGGGGGGCGCCGTCTGCGAGTTCCTCGCGGAACAGTGCCCCGCCTATGTTTCCCGATTGGGCGTTCCCGACCGCTTCGGCGAGGTAGCTACAGAAGAGTATCTGTTCAATAAGCATGGCTTTGGCGTCATGCATATCAAAGAGGCCTGTCGGACGATGATGCGGAGGGCGCAATGCAGGTTGTGATCGGTTCCGTGGTGAAAGGGTTTGCGCTGAAGCAGGCCGTGCGCGCCCAATTGGAAGCGCTCGGGCATGAGGTGATCGATGTCGGCTGTTATGACACGGATCGCTTTGCCAAATTTCCCTCCGTTGCCCAGCGTGCGGCACATGCCATCCAGACTGGTGAAGCGGACTGCGGCATCCTCTGTTGCGGCAGCGGCACCGGCATGGCGCTGGCGGCGGGAAAATTCGCCGGCATCTGCGCGGTATCCTGTGAGTCGGTGGATGCCGCACGCTTCGCGCGCGCGGTCAACGATGCGAATGTCCTGTGCATGGGCGAGTCCCTGGTCACTCCCGAACAGGCCGCAGAGATCGCGCGCACCTTTATGACGACCGCCTTTCACGATGTCCCGGGAATTCCAGCCCGGGTGCTCGCTTTCTGGACAGAAGCGCGCGATGAAATTACGCCGCGCGGCATCGACGCTGCACCCCGGGACATCGAGTACCTGCCGCCCGAAGACGAGAGCGTGTAGCATGCCGGACGCGTTGACCTTCAGTCTGATTGGCTTCATTATCCTGGCCACGCATTGCCTGGAAGGCATCACCGGTTTTGGCTCGGCCGTTGTTGCCCTGCCGTTCATCGGGTTGCTCATCGGCATTCAACCGGCCGTGCCGATTCTGCTGTTGCAAACCTGGGCGCTGGCGCTGATCGTGGCGATTGAATCCTGGCGGCGGGTGGCGTGGCGCGAGTACGCGCGCATCCTGGTGATGATGGCCATCGGGTTGCCGGTCGGCGTCTGGCTGATCAAGGTCATGCCCGACATGCAACTCGCCTGGCTGCTCGCGGCATTTATGATCATTGCCGGCGGTCACGGCCTATTCGAGATCGCGGCCAAAGGCTTGCCACGCGAGCAGCTTCCCCCGCTGCTGCATCGTGCACTGTCCGGGTTGCTGGTGCTGGCCGGGGTGATCCACGGTGCGTTCGGCACGGGGGGGCCGCTGCTGGTGGTGTATGCCAATAAGGCTATTCCCGACAAATCGCTCTTCCGCGTGACGCTCTGTTTGATCTGGCTGACGCTGAATACGATCTTGATCGTGCAGAAGCTGGTGATGCAGGAGATTGCTCCCCACATACTCTGGATGGGGTTAGGTTGCTTGCCGTTCACCCTGGCGGGACTGGGGCTCGGCAATCTCATCCATTACCGCGTTAACGAGTTGCGCTTCCGGTCGATCGTCTATACGGCGCTGATTGTCTCCGGCATCACGCTAGCCGTCTCTACGCTGATGAAAGGAGGGGCATTGTGATCGTTGATGTGCATCACCATCTCGTCGCCGAGCCCGGCTACCTCGATGCCTTGCTGCGTCAAATGGATCGTTTGGACATCGCGCGCATGGGGCTGATTGCCATGGGCCCGGACTTCGCGGATCTCTTCCGGCGCCATCCTGGGGGCGACCCGGTGGATGAACATGATCTCTTGCGTGTGATTCGCACACACCCGGACCGCTTCTGGGCCTATGTATTCATTCGCCCGGGGAGCGATGGGCCGGAGAAGATACGGTACTGGGGTGAACAGGGCTTCCTCGGCGTGAAGTTGCACGTGCCGGCGGCCCGCTATGATGACGAGGCCTATTTCCCGCTCTACGCTGAGGCAGACAGCCTGGGCATGACCTGCCTGTTCCACAGTGGGTTGTTCCACTTTCCCCACCTGCGTGCACAGCGCCTCTCTGCAGAAAGGACTCGTCCCATCTATGTCGAAACTATAGCACATGCTTACCCCGATCTGTCGATCATCCTGGCGCATATGGGCGTCGTTTGGGCCGAGGAAGCCTGTGGGTTAGCCCGCATGTTCCCGAACATCTATCTGGATATGTCCGGTCGCCTGGATGGGTGGCGCGCAGGAAAATCGCTCGACTGGTTTCGCGAAATGCTCTTCTGGCCGGATGCCGCGTCCAAGCTCCTCTTTGGCTCAGATGTGCATGTCGAGGAGTTGCCGGAAGCTATTGCGCAGCAGCAACGGATTGTACGCGGGATCGGGTGGAGAAGCGAAGAGGAAAGGAAGTTCTTATTCGACAATGCCGCGACGCTCTTCGCCACAACGAAAACAGATTGCCGCACAACGCACCATTATTGACCTGGTGCGCTATGTGCTGGATCACCCGGGCGTGACCACCAGGAATATTGCGGCAGACCTGGGCATGAGTTTTCCCAACGCCTCGCGGCTCGTCGCGGAACTTCGCGAGAAAACGATCCTGGTCAGCCAACGCCAGAGGCCGACCGGCAAACGCGGGCCCTGGTCGCATGTCCTCTCGTTGCGAGGCGAAGCCGGTTGTTGCCTCGGGGTGGATATCGAAGCGACCCATGTCCGGGGTGTCATCCTCGACTACGCCAATACCGTCATCGGACTGCTCCGCCAGCCCATTACTCCCGCGATGGGGCCTGATGCCCTTGTGCACACGGCAGCCTTCGTCGCCGCGACGCTACACGCCACGGCCGAGCAACAGGGCGTCCGCGTGCACGCCATCGGTCTCGGTCTTCCCGGCCCGGTGGTCGATGCCGGTACCGGCCGCGTCCGCACCACCCTCCAGTTCGGCGAGGCTGAGCTGGAGTTTCTCCCCAGCGTGCAAGCAGCGTGCCCCAATATCCATGCCGTAGCCACTACCAATAGCTATTGTTTTGCGCTGGGCCATTACCGCTTGTCATATCCCCCGCGTCACCAGTTTGAAGTTGTCATTCTCGACCGGTTCGGCATCTCGGCGACCCCGATCATGCATGGCAACGTCTATACCGGTTCTGCCTATCGCGCCGGCGATATTGGCCTGCTCTCCTGCCCCACCGTCCAGCCGCCGCGGCCATACCAGGATGTCTGCACCGGCAGCGCGCTGCTGCAATTAGCGCGCGCTCGGCAGGATTCTCGTTCCATCCTGGAGTTGTTGCAGGTCCCCACCGATCCGATCGTTCAGGAGTGGCTGCAAGACGCCATCCCGGCCTTCGCTGAAGCGATCTTCACCACGATTGTGGTGCTGAATCCGGAGCATATCCTGGTAGAAGGGATCTTCGATCACTTATCCGGCGAAGTGCAGCAACGCATCACCGATGCGGTTGCGCAACGCCTTGCGGAAGCGCATCATCCTGTTCCCGAGATCACTTTTTTCCAGGGTGACGATCTGATGGGCGCGATCGGGGCATCATGTTTTGCGCGAGATACCGTGTCGAGCGAAGCCATTTACCAGCAGAGTATGGCGCCGATGTAGCAGCCTGTGATGCGCTGTATTATCCCCCCTTCGCCACCCCCGCCACGGGCATTCGTCACTCTTCAATGGCGTTATCGACCACTTTCATTGCATGATGCGCGCTCATGAGGCCGTTATCGTCGCTCTGACCGGAAAACGTCATGGCGCACGACCCACATCAACGCCGCATTGCGCCTCTCCTGAAGACGCCGCTGATCCAGCAGTCTCCGAGAACAGTCCCATCGAGCGGTGGCAGGTCGAGACTGCGGTGGAGTGCAGAGCCTGAATTGTCATGTTATACTATGCCGTTCGCAGCGTGATGCAGCCGTCGGCACGCAGCCAGGCGGTGAACCGGGCGATACCCTCGTGAAACGGCGTGTGCGGGCGATACCCCAGCAACCTCCCCGCTTTATCGATATTGGCCCAGGTAGTAGGCACATCACCCGGCTGCGGGGGGAGATACGCGCGGACCGCCTGCATGCCCAGTGCGGCTTCAAGGCCATCGATCATTTCAGCAAGGCTGACCGTGCGGTTGTTGCCCAGGTTGATCACCTCGTAATCGCTTGCGTCGTAGGCAATCGCCGCCCGTATCCCGGCGACGATGTCATCGATATAGGTGTAATCGCGTCGCGAGGCGCCATCGCCGTAGACCGTGATCGGTTGATCGTGCATTATGCGTCGCGCAAAGGCGTGAATGGCGAGGTCGGGGCGCTGGCGCGGGCCGTAGACGGTGAAAAAGCGCAGGGCGAGAAAGCGTATGCCGAACAGGCGACTGTAGACATGCCCGAGTAACTCGCCGCTCACCTTGGTGGCGGCATACGGACTGATCGGCAGCAACACCGCATCCGCTTCACTCCAGGGCGTGCGCGGATTGACGCCGTACACGCTGCTGGAGGAGGCGAACACAAACTGCCGGACGCCCCGGTGGCGGGCGAATTCCAATAGGTTATGCGTGCCCTGTACATTCACCGCCTGATAGGCCAGCGGGTCGGTGATGGAGGGGCGCACCCCGGCTTTGGCTGCCAGGTGCACGATCACATCGCAGGCATCAAGCGGGAGGCTGTGCAAGCGATCCATATCGCGAATGTCGCATTCGAGCAGGGAAAACCGCTCGTGTCCGATATGCTCCGCCAGGTGTTGCCGCTTCGTCGCCGGATCATAGAAGGGGTCGAAGTTATCCAGTACGGTGACGCGCCATCCTTCCGCCATCAGGCGGTCCACCAGATGACTGCCGATAAAGCCCGCACCTCCTGTGACGAGCGCATGTCGCATGTTGTTTCGTCCTCCATATGACTTATTGACCGGGTACACCGCCACAGCGGCGGTGGCATGTGACTACTCCACCCCGACATGCCGCGCCAACTCGTCGAGGGTAATGGCTTCACTGATGTGCGTGATGCCGGCTTTCCGCGCGATGGCAAAGAATTGGCGAAACAGGTCAGTGTGCCGGATGCCGCGCGCATAGTCGGCCTCCAATTCAATGGCCCACAGGCTGAGTTGCACCTGTTGTACGCGGAAGCGGATAGCGTCGTCATCGGCCTGCGCCACCGCGGTCTCGAGCCATCGCCGCGCCTCGGTCAAGAACGAAGGGCGCAGATAGGCAGCGGTGGGCGGGTCATCGATGAAGGCATGCGTATGGGGATCCTGCACCTGTTGGTGCAGCAAGGTCAGGTAGGCCGCGACGCTGGGCGCGGCTTTCCCGTAGTAGGCGTCGAGAAATGCCCGGGTTTCGCGCGACATGTCGAGGTCCGGATTCCACAGCAGCCTGGCGAGGAGATAGGTGCGTAACGGCGCCAACTCGCCTCCCCCGCCCGGCGAATAGTTGCCCTGCGCGAACACGCCTCTCACCCCATGCCGGGCGAAGGTGCGGATGTTATCCTGCAGCACGCCGAGATTCGGGAACGGCTGCAAGTACCCGTGAAAGTTAGTGGTGTAGTCCCAGATGTACAGCCGGTCGGTAATCTTCGACCAGGCGACCAGGTCATCGCAAAAGGCGCGACTCGGCGCCGCTTGGCAACTGGCGATCGGGTGGGCAAAGCAACAATCGTTCGAGCACAGGCGAATCACGACATTCCGACGCGGGCGTATCGTCGCCGGCGGGGTGCGGCTGTGCTGGTAGGCGAGCGTCTCAAACAGCATGTGGGGAAACTCGGCCTCCAGCGCCTCGGCAATGCGATTCACGAAACGCACGAGGGAGGCGGAGGCGCTGCCCTCAGCTTCTTCGAGCGCACGGCAATCCGGGCAGCGGCACCAGTGCCCCCCATCCGTCTGCGAAATGCTGATGATGGTCGCCTCTTGCTCATCGAGAATCCATTCCCGCACCCGGGCGATGGCCCATGCCAGCACTTCCGGGTTGGACAGGCAGCGTTGGGCGTGATCCCGCACCCGTTTCCCATCCACCAGCGGGAAGAACTCCGGGTGCTCATTATATAAATCGCGTGGGATCAGACCATCGAGCGTATGCACGAAGGGAAAAATATCGACGCCGCGCCCGCCGTGTTGCTCCGCAAGCGCGTAGTGATCGCCGTTCAGGCGCAGCCGGGCGGCGAAATCGGCATCGCCCAGCGCTTCCGTCCAGTACACTTCGCGATATTCGAAGATGGGCACGCGCGCCGTGTTGATGTCCGGCAGCGTAAGCGGCTCGTGCCGGGGGACGGATTCCACCTGCGGCGTGAACCAGCGCACGCCGCAGTACTCCTCGAGAAGCGTGTAGACGCCGTAGAGGGTGCCGCGCGGCCTTCCCCCCACGATACAGAGGCGTGTCCCGGCGGTGCGGATAACGCATCCTTCCTCACCGAACGGTGATGGGTCAATCGGTATGTTGAGGGTGTGCAGGCGTGCCGACGCCCCGAGGACGATCTCATGGGCCGTCGCCGGGCTGTCGTCGCGGTAGATCGGCAACCGTACGCCCGTCATTATCCGGATGTAGTGTTGCAGTTCATCCGCGGCATACCGTTCCGACGGGATGGCGTCGACCGGCAGGACGATGCGGTAAGGACTCTTCCCCCCCGCGACCAGCAATAGTGCTGCCTGCGTCGCGGGGGTATGCGCCGGCATCAGCGCCAGGAACGCGAGCACCACTCCCAGCAGCACCGCGCTCCTCATGCGCACCGCCGTTGGGGGAGGTGCGCATGAGGCTCCGCAGCCTGGTCGTGCAGATGCCGCCGGGTCTTCTGGTATTCCGCCGCGAGCAGGTCAGTGTGTCGATGTTCCTTCAGTGAGCGCTCAAGCCCGATCCGCGCCTGTTCCTTGCAGATGGCCAGGGACAACAGATCGATTCCAAGCTCGCGCGCCAGATCGTCAACCGATTCCCCCGTGAGCAAGCGTATGGCAACGTTGCGCCGCTCATCAAGGCCCCATCCGCCGGTCGTCCGGTGATCAGTCACTACGCTTTCGGCGAGGGTGGCGTCCATCTCCTGCCAGGCGCAATCGTGCCATAATGCCAGGCGGATCACTGGCAGATGATTTTCCTGCGCCACGTCCTCCAGCGGCCTCCCGCTCATGACGGCCAATACCACCTCGCGTTTCCGCGCCAGCGTCCACCGCGCTGAGCGGGCAGGGCGGCGCGGTGGGTCAACAGCAGGGCTTCGGGCTTCCGGCGGCGCCTCTGCAGGCGTTGTCGTCTCCTGGGCAGTCATGTCTTCGATTGTTGTATGTATCGGCGTCTCTTCGTCATGCTGATTGTCGATGGGTTCATGAGCCGTAAGCAATGCCGGGAGTGGTTCGTCAGACAATGCAGGTTCATCGTTCGGTAGACGATCATCCGCTGCAAGGGGCAGTGCATCCTCCGGCATGAGTTGTGCTCGCATACTATCGAACCGTCCTGACCGCACGGACACCACACCGCCGATCAGCAGCCCGAGCGCGAGGAACAACCCGGCATTTTGCAGTGGGCTGGGATTGGCCGGTGTGTCGGCAGGGGTGGCACGGGAGATCAGTCGTCCGGCGGGCAGTGTCGCCTTCTCGCTGGCCAGCAGGGCGTAATAGCGTTGTCGCAGCATGTCATAGGTTCCCTGGAGAAACGCCACTTGCCTGATGTGTTCCGTCAGTTGGCGTTCCTTGGCGGGAAGCGACAGGGCGGACGATCTGCTGTTTTGCAGTTCTGCGTCCAGCGCGCGAGTGCGGGCTTCCTGGGCGGCGATTTGCGAAAGATTTGTCGAGTACATGCTCAGTAGCTCATCGCGGATCGGATTGCGGGCGTGCTGCGTCTGTGCGGTGATCGTTTTCGCGATCGCGTGCAGACGCGCTTCTTCTTCTGCAATTCGTCCGGTCATTGCCTTCACCTCAGCGGAGTCGGGATGATATTCCTGCAGCAGCGCGGCGCGTTCGGCATTGAGGGCATCGATACGTGCGGTAATGGCGTTGAACTGGGGGTTGTCCGTGACCAGCGTGTTGTTGACCACCATGTGCTGTTCGTCAGCCAGCTGCTGTTGCAGCACCCGCTGCGCACTTTTCATGGAGGCAATGACCGCTCTGGCGTTGCCCACCTCGACCTGGAGGTTCGCCTGGTACTCGGCCATTTTCGTGAACTGCGTACTGACATCGAGCAGGCCGGATGTCCGCTTGAGACGGCTCAATGCGATATCCGCCTGATCGAGTTGCTCTTTGATCTCGTTCATGCTTTTCTCGACATCCTTGCGGACTTTCCCGATCGCCTGCTGACTTTGCTCCAGGTCACGCTGGAAATAGAGGTCGGCGACGGCATTGGCCAGCGAGGATGCCGCTGACGACGTATAGGCTTTCGCGGTGATGTGGATCACATCGGTATCCTTCACATTCCCGACGCGAACGGCCCATGACGGCAGCTCGTCAGCGCCAAAGCCCCGTGCGCGTACGGCGGCAGGCAGTTGCTGGAAGGCTTCGTGGAGCAGATCATCGCTGGAGATGACTTCGACCTGGGTCAGCACCGAGTGGCGTTGGGTGGCTGCCTGCAACATGGTGATCATCGGCATGGCGTCGGCATCCAGGTTGGCGTTTGCCGAGGTGACGAGCAGCTTGGCGGTGGCGGTATACTGCGGACGTTGCAGCAGCGTGATAAGCATACCCAGCACCAGCACGAGCGCAGCGATCTTCATCACGAGCCACCGCCGCTGGTAACATACCGACAACATGTCAACAATATTGACAGTGTCGTGCTGGAGGACGCCGGGGTATTGATCAATGGTCCTCACCGTGGCTGCTGGCGCATGACGCTCGGCGATTTGCTGCTCATCCACGCACTGTCACCTCCTGGGTAATATCGGTCTTCCTCACGCCGCGTTGATGCGCGTATTCGCTGGTCGATATTGGCGAATCGTTTTGAGTATTATCCGGCAATAACCAGCCCGGGAGCGGCCATGTCTGCAACATTCCGCTGCGGGTCTGTGCGCAAGTTGGACATTCAAGCAACCCCTGATGCCATGCGCTACCACCATCAGCATCGCCCTTGCCGGTACACCGCCGCTAGGCGGCAAGCATAATCGGTTGCTGGTCGCCAAGGGCAGCAGCGTACAGCGCTGTCTGCGCCTCCAGAATATGTTTCAAGGCGAATGGTTGCACGCGCAGCCGACCCTGCTGTCCCATCGCTTTAGCCCGATCAGGATGTGTGCGCATCCACTCCATGGCCTGCGCCAGTGCCGGGATGTCGCCAAGCGGCACCAGCATGCCGCATTCCGGCGTGACCACTTCGCGCGAGCCGCGGATATCGGTACTGATGACCGGGACCCGCAGTGCGAGGGACTCGAGGAGGCATCGCGGCAATCCCTCCTGCTCCGAGGCAAGGACCGTGGCGTTTGAGGCAGCGATCAACGGACGCACGTCAGGCATGAACCCGGCAAAGTGCACGCGCTGTTGCATGCCAAGTGTGTGCGCTAACCGTCGAACCGATTCCTCCAATGGCCCACAACCGGCTAACACCAGGTGTACATCTGGTGCCTGCAGCAGGGCGAACGCGGCCAGCACATCGGTATGGCGCTTGCGCGGAATGAACTCAGCGATCACGGTGAAGACCGTCTCCTCCGGCTGGATGCCCAGTGAGGCCCTGAACGCGGCCGCTTCTTCCGCGGTGACGGCACCGGGGTGGTAGTAGCTGGTATCGACGCCGATGCCCGGCATGTAGACCAGTCGTTCCGGGGTGACGATATCGTAACGCAGTGCGGCCTCACGATCCTCCTGGTTCATTACGACCAGGTAATCGGTCCACCGACCGGCGCTTTTTTCCAGCGTACGGAACAGGTAGTTATTGATGCAACTGTTGTACTGGTGAAAGTGAAATCCGTGTGCTGTATAGATGATTTTTGGTTTGTGCATGACGCGAGATGTACCCAGCGTATAGCGTGTGACCAGCGAAGCCACCGGCGTGTGGACATGCACCAGGTCGTAGGCGTGCTGCTTAACCACTTCCCGGATGACGCGGGGAGCGATCAGGAAATTGCGCGGGTCCAGAGGATTGCGCGACCACGGGGCCTCCCAGAGCTGATCGAACGCCTCAGCACATTCAGGGAAGGCGCAGGAATCACTGCACAGCGCATCAACCGTCCAACCCATGCGATGATAATAGTGTGCATGTGGGAGTAAGAAATCACGCAGAAAGCGTGAGATCGTCGATACCATCAGCAGCTTGACCATCATGGACCTTTCCGAGCGGGCTCTACGATCTGGTTGCTGTAGATTATCCCAGGAACATCCCGGGTGATATTTTCGAGATCGACACAGGGATGGCGGCGAGTGTGACAAACCGCGGTGTGACTTCCTCATACGAACCCAGCCGCGAGTCGGTGGAAAACGACATGATGGGTCGTCAGATGGTTGCGTGAGCGATCATCAGGGAGCACCCGGTGAAGCAGCTATCGGCATAGCCTTCTCATGCTTCAATCAATGGGGTTGCTGCTTCAGTTGGCCAATGTCGCGACGGTAGCACAGAGAGATGCCTCCTCCGACATTGCGGGGGCTGATGTGCTGCTACCATAGGAACACCATGAGCGCTATGATTTCGCGTGAGCGATCGAGCAGACCAGAGCACGGCAACACCCCCATGACCCACCACTCGTTGGGGGATTGGTTCACCGGCAACGCGTACCGGATATTGGGGGTGCGCAGCGACGCCACGGCCGGTCGTATTGTGAAAGCCACTGAGGCGTTGTTACGATCGCTCAGCATTGGGGAGATCGTGCGATCCCCGTGGGATGTGCCCTGCCTCGGCATGCCGCCGTGTCGAACCGAGGATGCCGTTCTGGAAGCCGCCGCGCAGCTTACCCATCCGGTGAAGCGTCTCCTACACCGGCTCTTCTGGTTCCACCAAAGCAGTGATGCTCTGCAGGGATTATCACCCGCGTCGCTTCCGATCATTGCCAGTGACTGGGCGCACTCGACAAAGCTGGAGCGCATGCACGATGGGACGCTCCTGTGCCTCATCATGGCACAGAGCGGCGATCCCGAACTGCGCTATGAACTCCGCTGGACACAGGCGATGCGCTATTGGCAGCGGGTGCTGGCCAGTGATCACTATTGGCATTACTTCGTTTCCATCGAACTGGGCGGCGATTTCCACCCGTGCGCCGCTCCGGCGATGCTGCAGGAATTCCGCAAGAACGCGTTGGATTTCGCGATGGAAAGCCTGGTCGACACCATTGAACACGCCGATGCCAGCCGCGACAAGGAACTGTACGCGCGCGGGGTGCGCATCGTGCGGCATCTCGAGTTCCCCGTGCAGTCATTCGAACACGTTGACGGGACGCCCCACCCGCAGACGGTCATACAGACGATGTCTGCACTCAGCAGCGCTTCGCCCACGACTGCGCCCCGCAAATCCGGTAACAGAGGGAGGACTGAAGCAGGGGCCGAGATGGTACCCGGCACGTCAGCAACCCCCGCATCGTGCGAGAAGACCGGCGCACTTCCTCAACCGACGAGCTCGCAGCAGGGCAGGGCGCAGGCGCAGACACCTGTTGCTGCATCATCGATTGCAGAAAGTGTGAGCGATATGACAGTGACACATGTACAAACGCCGGCTCCCGAACCGGATCAAATTCCGTTACCCGCGGCATCAACCCCTGCGCCGGCTATCGATCATCATATGCCAGACCCGGCAGCAGAACCGGCCTCCGCGGAGAATGCCGACACGCCTCCAGCGGATAGCGTCGATCATGGGCCAGAGCCGTCGCTTGGGCGACGGCCCGAGGAGTCGATGTGTCCATCGCCCCCGGCGATGGAAGCGGCAGACTTTCCGGCCGGCATCACGAGCGATGCCTTGACGCAGATCAGTGAAGCGGCCAGGTTGCTGCAGCACGTCAAGGCCTTACTGCCCCCCGCCTCGAAGACGCTGCAGACTCTGGAAGAGAGTCAGGCGAAACTGCAGGCTTCGGTGGTCGCCAATTTTGAAGAGTTGTGCGCCGAGATCGTGCTGGGGTGCCATCGCGAAGACCGGGAGACCGATGCCGCGGCAGAAGCATCTGCCGATCCGTTGGATGCCTGCGAGCGAGCGATGCAGCGGTACGAGCATGAAGTTAAACCACAGATATCCCAGGTGATCGCGCTGGTGGGAGACAACGGCGAGCTTGCGCGGCGGGCATGGGAAGCGGCAGCCTTTTGCCTGTACTGCCTGGTCGTGGTCTGGCCCTGGGACGACGCCTACACGCGAGCCGATGTGTTGTTGGAGACCGCTCGCGAGCACCTCCCCGCCGAATCCATGGCGCTGCGGCGCATCGAGTCGCATCTCATGACCGGCGCCGATCCGCTGTCCGCATCTATTGCCGGCGGTCCTGGGGGTGCAGATGGCGCCGCAGTCAGGCGGCAATCGTCCACGCGCCGGGGCCTGGCGATCCGGGTGGTGCTGCTGTCGTTGTGCCTGCTGGCATTCTTTGCGCTGCTCTTCAGCTCCTATCAACAGGCGCAGCGGCCGAATCTGCGCAAATTGCAGGCGCATCTCCAGCAAGATAACCAGCGCGTGACCCGGTTGCACGAGCACTTGCAGCGCATCGATAAGGATATGGCCAGCCTGGAGAAGCAGGTGAACGCCGCCAGGCGCACCATCTCGGACGCCGAAAGTAAACGGGGATTGGGCATCTATTACTCTGAGGAAGCGTATCAGCAGGCGGTGGAAGCCTATAATGCCCTGGTGCCGCAGTATAATCAATATGTCATCGAACGCAATGACGTGGTGAACGATTACCTGCATGCCATGGAAAGCCACAATCGGCTGGTCAACCAGTATAACGATCTATTCAAGCAAGCGGGTCAGTCGGGAAAGCCTTTGGTCACCCCGGCGCTACCGCTCAAAATGTCCGACGATTAGGGAACAGATCCGACAGGCCTGGCCTCCGATTTACCGAGCACCTCGTTGAACAGGGCTAGCCAGCGGTCGACAACGCGTTCGATATCGTAATGCGCGGCCATACGTTCCCGACCGCGCTCCCCCATGCGCTTCCGTTCATCCGCCGGCAGCCGCATCAGGTACTGCATACCGGCAGCCAGTTCCTCGGGATGATGCGGGGGCACGAGCACGCCATCCGTACCGGGCTCGACCAGTTCGCGCAGGCCACCCACGTCGGTGGCGACGACCGGTACGCCTGACGCTAATGCTTCCATCACCACATTGGGCAGGCCTTCCCATGCGGAGGAAAGCACGAAACCGTCAGCCGCGCACAGCAGCTGGCGGAAATCGTTGCGCAGGCCGAGAAACGGGGTTGGACGTTCCAGACCCAGTACGTACAGGCTCTGCGACAACTCCGGCAACAGCGGACCTTCGCCGGCAATACGCAGTTGCGTTCGCTCCCCCTGGCGGCGCAACTGGGCATAGGCGCGCAGCAGGGCCGGGTAGTCTTTCTGCGCGGTGAGTCGTCCGGCAGCTATCCAGAGGAAGGTATCGTCCTCGATGGAGAGCTCCTGCCGCACTCGGCGGCGCATTTCCCGGTCCGGCGCATAGTCAGCCACGCACAGGCCATTCGGAATGATGCGCAAGCGGTGCGGGGGCACAACGCCGCGGCGGATCAGCCGTTGCGCCACCAGCGCGGAGTTAGTCGTGGTGGTGTGCCCCAGCGAGTCGGTGAGGCGCAATAGCAGGTCGCGCGGGCGTCCGCCGAACTGGTCATTGCGTATGGAGGAGATGATACCCGGAATGCCGGCCCATCGTCCCGCCAATCGTCCGAGCAGGTTGGCGTGGAACAAAAAGCTGACGACAATCTGCGGCTGCCAGCGGCGCAACACCCTGGCGGCGTGCAGCAGGGCGCGTGGATCAGGTATGCCGCGCGCCATGTCCAGCGACACGACCGGAATGTCTGCCTCCGCCAGGACATCGGTAAATGCCGTGGGGGGGCGCAGGGAGATGATCCCGCGGACATCCACTCCGCGCGCCTTCAAGCGGCAGGCGAGCCGTACCTGTTGCGTTTCGGCGCCGCCTCGGGTGAGCATGGTAATCAGAAAGGCGCAGGATAGTCGGGTCAATACTGTTTCTCCTGTTGAGGTGACCTCCCCCATGTTACGGCGACGGAATGGCCCGCCAGCAGTCCGAAGATAACCCAGGTGGGCTTCCGGTGTTCGAATGTCAGGCTAAATGCCCCAACAGCCCAGGTGAGCAACATCACCAGCCACAGTACATACGCCATGGGCGGATACGTGCGGATCATCTTGCCTGCCGCCACAATCGCCAGCACAAACAGGATGAGGCCGATGATGCCGAGTTCGACCATGATGGAGAGGAAGCTGTTGTGGGCGACGACGCCGGTGGGTACATGCGGATTCAGCTTGTAGTTGGACGCGCTGAATCCACCCACCCCCACGCCGAGCAGGCTGTGCCGCCAGAATACTTGTAGCCCGGACTGCCAGATATCGCGGCGTTCACTCATGCTGCCGCTGGCGATTTCCCGGCCAACGGATGCCAGCCGTTCGAGCGAGGAGGGCGGGATTTGTGTTACCAGGATGCCGGCGGTAGCCACTAACAAGAAGACGGCGGTGAGTTTGACTCCGGGCGACAGCCGGGGGACCATCAACGCCACGAACGCGCAGGCAACAACACAGGCTAACAGCCCACCCCGTGATGCGGTGAGCACAGCGGCAAACAGTGCCAGCGGCAGGTAGGTACAGTACCCGACACACAGCCACTTCCAGCGTTCCGTCACTGCCAGATACCAGGCGAGAGGTATCCCGAGCGACAGGATTACGCACAGGTCGTTTGGATCGAATCCGGCGGCGGCGAAGCGCATATAGGTCACTTCGCGACCGGCGTAGAAGGCCATGAGCGTGCCTACGGCCGCAATCGACGCGCCCAACACGTACGCCTGCATGAGACGGCGCTGGTGCTCGGGGCGCTCGGTGAACTCCCACATGAGCCATACCAATACGGCCAGTTGCAGCAACGTGCTGAGGCGGAGGCGTGAGAACTCCGGGTCAATCGACCAGACGAGGCTCACGACATTCCACAGCAGATACAACGCCAGCAGCGTATGGAATGCGGTAAGCCGACGCATACGCCCACTGAGGAACAGCACGATACCGGCACAGACGCATGCCAGCAGGCCGACAACGCGGCTGACCGTTCCCACCCCCGGCAGCACGAGCATATTCTCGATAGGTACGCACAGGATGGTGAGCCACAGGAACACGCGGACGGCATCACGCATGCGTCACCCCCAGCACATCCGCATACGCCCGGCTCACTTCGGACAGGGTGAATCGCTCCCAGGCCGACGGCGGCACAGGGGCAGGGGGGTGCGCGAGCGTGTCGAGGATGGCTTCCGCGAGCGCCTCCCGGTCGCCGACCGGCGACAGGATGCCGTAACGTCCATGGTCCAATATTTCCCGCGGACCGCTGGGGCAGTCGGTGGCAATCACCGGCGTACCGACAGCCAGGGCTTCGATTAACGCGGTTGGCAAGCCCTCGCGATTTGAGGAGAGCACAAAGACGGCTGCGCGGGACAGGTAGGCATAAGGGTTGGCGACGAAGCCGGGCAGCGAGCAGGCAGAGGCAATGCCCAGTTGCTGCGCCAGTGATTCGAGCGCCGCCCGCTCTTCACCCTCGCCGAGCAGCACCAGCCGGGCCTCGCGTTGTTGATGCACCAGGGCAAAGGCGCGGAGCAACAGCGGAAAGTCCTTGGCAGGCGTCAAGCGCCCGATTCCCAGCACCACCGGCGGTTGGCCGGGGGTGAACCAGGGGTGCGCGACCGGCTGGGCGGCCAGCACGGGCGTTTCCGGCGTTACCACAGGGTTATAAATCACCCGCACACTCTCCGCTGGCAACCTGGTTAATCGCAAGAAATCTTCCGCGACCCCCGCGGAGACCGCCACCATGCTGCCGGGCGCGGCAGGGAGCATGCGCCGGAACAAAGAGAACACGGTGCGCTCCCGGCGATTGCGCGGCAACACCTGCGACACGGTCGTATGCAGGCTGATCACCACGCGCGTTGGTACGCCGGCGACGCGTTGCGCCAGCAGGGCGATGCTG
>JAGUZN010000076.1 GCA_020060775.1 Armatimonadota bacterium | reverse complement strand
CGACCGCCACCATGCTGCCCGACATCAGCGTCATCGGCGACGTGCGCGGCGCGGTGGGCAGTAACGAGGATAACCCGCTGGACAATCAGCTTGAACTCTACGAGACCGAAGTCGTCTTCGGCGCGAATATCTATCCCGGCGTGCGCGGCGACCTCATCGTCTCCCTGCACCAGCCTGACTTCTCCGCCGAGGTGGAGGAAGGGTATGTCACCTTCGAACAACTGACCAGCGCAGCGCCCATCGGTGCACGCCTGGGCATCGTGCGCCTTCCCTTCGGCAAGGTCAACCAGGTGCACCCGCACCAGTTGCCGTATGCCGACATGCCCGCGGTCATCGAGAACCTGCTGGGCGATCACTTCACCGGCAACGGCTTCGAGGCGATCGGCCTGCTCCCCGCCGGCGGCAGCACCTTCCTGCAGGCGCAGCTCGGGCGCTGGGAGCCCCGCGCGCACGACCATGACCACGACGATCATGCGCACGCAAACGGCGCCGGCTTCGATCCGCACAAGCGCCTCACCCTCGGCCGCCTGTGGGGCGGCGCCAGCCTGGGCGAGCGCGATGAACTCGAACTCGGCATCAGCGGCGCGTTCGGCGACGGCTATCACGAAGAGGACGATGGCGCGGGCGGCGTCACCATCCACCGCCCTGAACTCGATCTGTTTGGCGTGGATGTCACCTGGCGTCGCTGGCTGCCCGGCGAGCGTCGTCTGTTGCTGCAGGGTGAAGCGGTGCGCCGCCAGGAAACACACGACGACGGCGAGCAGGTGCGCCAGCATGGTTTCTACCTGCTCGGCACCTTCCGCCCCAACACCCTGTATGAGGTGGGCACGCGCTATGACTGGAGCGAAGTGCCGGAACACGCGGGCGAGCACGAATCGTACATTTCGCTCTTCGGCACCCGCTTCCTGAACGAGACGACCTTCCTGCGCCTGCAGGGCAAACACGGCACCAACCTGCATGGCGAGAAGATCACCGAAGCCTTGCTGCAAGTCGTATTTGGCTTCGGGCCGCACGCCCACGTCTTACAGTAAGGAGGACTTCCCGTGCGCAACACGTTACACCTGTTATGCACTGCCCTCGCCTGCCTGCTCGGCGCACTGCTGCCGGCGGGCGCGGTCAACGTCATTACCTCGACCACCGACCTCGCGGCCATCACGCGCGCGGTGGGCGGCAGCCGCGTGAAGGTGGAAAGCCTGGCGCAACCCACCCAGGACCTGCACCGCGTGGAACCCCGCCCCAGCTTTGTGGCCAAACTCAGCCGCGCCGACCTGGTGGTGCGCGTGGGCATGGACCTCGACATGTGGATGGATTCGCTGATCAGCGCCGCGCGCAACAGCAACGTGCGCAAGGGCGGGGCCGGCTATGTCGATGCCTCCGCCGGTTTGAAAGCGCTGGAAGTACCCACCGGTAAAGTCGATGGCTCCAAAGGGGACATCCATATCCATGGCAATCCCCATTACTGGCTCGACCCGGAGAACGGCAAATTGATTGCCCGCAATATCCTGGCGGGGTTGAAGCGGGTCGATCCGGCCGGCGCCAGGACCTACCAGGACAACTATGCGGACTTTGTCACACGCCTGGATGAGAAGATCGCCCGCTGGGAAGCGCAGATGCAACCGCTGCGTGGGGCGAAGGTGGTGACCTACCACACCACCTGGAGTTACTTCAACCAGCGCTTCAGCCTGAAGCTGGCGGGCACCATGGAGGTCAAGCCGGGCATTCCCCCCTCGGCTTCACATATCAACCGCCTGATCGGCGCGATGAAGCGCGAGGGTGCGCGCATCGTGATGACCACGAACTACTATCCGACGCGCTACACCGATCTCGTCACACGCGAGACGGGCGCGGCCATCCTCGTGTTGCCCACCAGCGTGGGCGGCGTGAAAGGCGCGGACGACTATTTCGGTCTCTTCCAGACCACGATCGATCAACTGCTCAAAGCGCGGTAATGCGCGCCGTCGCCGGCGCCCGTCATGACGGCGGGCGCCGGGGAGGATCTGATGGGAACAGATGCCTTGATTCAGTGCCGCGATGTGCAGATGGGCTACGGGCGCAACGTCGTCCTGCCTGATGTCACGCTAGAAATCCATCCCGGCGATGTGCTGGGAATCCTGGGCCCCAACGGCGCGGGGAAGACCACGCTGCTGAAAACGCTGCTCGGCGTGCTGCCGCCCGTGCAGGGCGCGGTCACTTACCCGGCGGGCCGCGAGCAGATCCGCTTTGGCTATGTGCCGCAGCGGCAAGTCGTGGATGAAACTTATCCCTTCACCGTGGCGGAGGTGGTGCTCATGGGCCGCTACGGCCGGCTGGCGCCGGGACAGCGCACGGGGAGCGCCGACCATGACGCGGTGGCGTGCGCCCTGCGCGATGTGGGCATCCCTCACCTCGCCGACCGCTTCTACCGTGAACTGTCCGGCGGGCAAAAACAACGCTGCCTGCTCGCGCGCGCACTGGCCGGCGAGCCGAACATCCTGGTGCTCGATGAGCCGACCACCGACATGGATTTGCCCAGCGAACGGGCGATCATCGAACTCATCGGCGGGCTGCATGCCGAACGGCAATTGACGATTCTGCTGGTGAGCCATCTGCTGTACGTGGTGCTCACCCTGGCCAGCACGGTGGCGCTGGTCAACCACACCCTGCACTATTGCCCGGTCGCCCAGGCGCGCGATCCCGAATACTTGAGCCGGTTCTACGGCGTGCCCGTGCGCGTGTGCGAGGTTGGCGGCACCTACCTGGCGATCTGACGGGAGGAGACAGCCATGTTGGAGATGTATCAGTTATCATTCATGCAGGCCGGCTTGCTCGCCTCCACGTTGATCGGCGTATCGTGCGGCTACCTATCGGTGTACGTGGTACTCAAGCGGTTGGTTTTCCTGGCCATCGCGCTGGCGCAGTTGGCGTCCGCCGCGGTCGCTCTCTCGCTCTTCCTGCACATCAACCCCACGCTGGCGGCTTTTGCCGGCGTGCTGCTCGGCGCGCTCTTCTTCGCCTGGCCCGCGCTGGGGCGCATTCTCCCGCGTGAAAATGCCATCGGCAGCGCCTATGCGCTGGCCACCGCCGCCGGGGTGATCCTGGTGGCCAAACACGCGCAGGGCGAGCAGCACTTGCTCAACCTGCTCTACGGGTCGGTGCTCACCGTACAGTCGGTCGAGTTGTGGATCATGGGCGGCCTTGTCATCCTGTTCGGCGCGATCTACCTGCGCTTCGCCAAGGAGTTCATGTTCACCAGTTTTGACCCGGAAACCGCGCGCACGCTGGGGATGAAGACGAAGCTGTGGGATGTCCTCTTTTTCATCACCCTGGGATCGCTCATCGCCATCGCCATCCGGCTGGGCGGCATGCTGCTGGTGTTCGCCATGCTGGTGCTGCCCGGCTATGCCGCCCTACTGCTGCGCGGTCGCGCGCGCTGGACGTTCTACCTCGCGCCGGCCATGGCCGTCCTCGCCGGCGCGGCAGGCCTCACCCTGTCCTTTCACTGGGACCTGCCCACCTCGGCCATCACCGT